>CAINDI010000136.1 GCA_903847335.1 uncultured Verrucomicrobiota bacterium
GACAAGGAGTTAGAGAAAATAGTGGAAATATTGCACAACTGATACGTAACCAGTTCAGTAATAGGTAGTTATAGGTAATTAAATGGAATTTTGAGGTTCTGCTCGAGAAATAGCTTCACAAGCTGGTGTGGGTGATGGTTTGTTAGAAAAGATTCGTTAGGAAAATCATTCGGCAAACTCTGTGACGCTTGCTCTTAATAGATTTCCGGGACATACATTTTCTTAGGGATGGGGCCGCGAATGTATTCAGGGTTGTGAACACGCTCGGGCAAGATTACAGGATCATGCTCAACTTCCTCATACGGAATCTGACTGAGCAAATGATGAATACAGTTTAAGCGCGCCCGCTTTTTATCGTTGCCATCCACAATCCACCAAGGCGATTCAGGCAAATGCGTGTGCTCTAACATCTTCTCCTTGGCCTTGGTATAAGCCTCCCAGCGGCGGCGCGACTCTAAATCCATAGGCGACAACTTCCACTGCTTCAGCGGGTCATTGATGCGCATCGTAAAGCGCAGGTTCTGTTCATCATCGCTTATGGAGAACCAGTACTTGATGAGAATCATTCCAGACCGAATCAACATTTTTTCAAATTCAGGAACCGTCCGAAAGAATTCTTCATATTCGTCATCGGAACAAAAGCCCATCACCCGCTCAACTCCCGCCCGGTTGTACCAACTCCGGTCAAATAAGACGATTTCACCACCAGCCGGCAACTGGCTCACATATCTCTGAAAATACCATTGAGTCTGTTCCCGCTCACTCGGCGCTGGTAAAGCCGTCGCGCGACACACACGCGGATTTAACCGTTGGGTGATCCGCTTGATGGCACCACCCTTGCCGGCCGCATCGCGCCCTTCAAATAAGACAACTACCTTGAGTTTTTTCTGAACCACCCAGTCCTGCAACTTCACTAGTTCGACCTGTAATCGGAACAATTCTTTGAAATAACTGAGGCGAGCTGCGCGTTGTTTCGCCGTCAATTGCGCATGGTTAAACCGCTCATCATCCATCTCCAGCTCTAGTTCTTCGTCATAATCATCCAGAGCTTCCTTGAGCCGGCGCTCCTGCCAATCTTTCTGCTTCTGTTTCATAGTTGCCTCTTCATTTAACAAAGGAAATCCTGATAACCAACATTACCTGAACTAAATCGACGTTATTACCCTAAACTTTAGTCCACAATCCTGCTGCCGTTCTCGATTGTAAGTCGTTATCCCAATGTAATTCAAATTAAAGTTTCCTGTACGACGGTAATGCCTTGCATATTTTGATCGCGCGTTTCCCAATGGGGACGATTAGTTGATTTGACATTCGTTTTGCATTGTTGCTGCGCAGCAACAATTGGTTAAGAGTGGCTTTTTTGCGCTCGTTTACCCCGAATTGGGGACACTATCATTTCTAGAACTTTTCCCACTCTTCAGATTAAAACAAAGTTAAGTAAAAATATTTGAAGCTGGTGAGCAATTCAAGATGCTAATCTTGTTTGCCGTGGTATACAGGTGGCTCGAAAAAGCGTGGTCACGTCACTGGAAAAATAGAATTAATGAGCTGGCACAACGGTGACGCCGCCGATGAGATTACCATTTTGGAAAAATCCATAGCACGCGCTCTCCGCTTGCAAAAACAAACCTTGGAATGGAATTAATCGACTCCCAACCGTTGGCGCAAAACCCCAATCCGCGAAAAATAAGCCACTACTCACCGTAATATCTACATCCATGGGATCAACACCGACTCTATTGCCTAGCCCGTCTAATGTGACCGTCTGCACTACGTCACTCACTAAGCCGCCACCACTAAAGGTTAGCGTCCACGTTTTATTCAATTGCGGACCGGTTGTGTACACCGAACCATCCAAACTTAAAGTTGTATTAAATGCCGCATATCCCTTGCTTGCCGGTGCAGACCAACTCACTGTTCCAGTGGCGGTACCATTGGTCAGAGTCACCCAGCCGATGCAGCCTCCGGTGTTCTTATAGAGACTGACATAAAACGGCCAGGTGCCGTGCGAAACTGGCACTTGGATGTTTAATGATGTTCCGTCACAGAGAGTTCCGGTTAGCTTCCCA
The DNA here is from genome assembly GCA_903847335.1 of uncultured Verrucomicrobiota bacterium. GTDB lineage: Bacteria > Verrucomicrobiota > Verrucomicrobiia > Palsa-1439 > Palsa-1439 > CAINDI01. The sequence continues at coordinate 2,070 of CAINDI010000136.1, forward strand.
TTCCCTGATGAATTCACGGTCAGGATCGCATATCCATAGCCTTGTGGAAGGCTGGTGTCGGTTGCATCCGCTGGACTCAAAATCAGATTGTATTTTCCCGCCAACGTATTACCGCTAGCGTCGGGCAAATTCGCTAGAATCGTCGATGTGAATCCTGCTCCATTCACCGTCCCAGTGAGCGTACCGCCATCTGCCCCTAAACCCAAATGTAGCACCACAAGATTTCCCGCAACGGTGTTCGTCGCATTTCCGCTCAAATCGAATTGCCCGGTGTAAGCGGTTTTTACTCCATTGAATGTCAGGTTCCCTGCGAAACTCCCGCTACTGGCCACCACAATCTGAATGAATCCCGAATTCGCACTCGTCGGAGTACCGGTAGTCGGAAGAATCAAGCCGGTGTACGTTCCCGCCACCGGCGCAAACGTCGGTGCCGGGTCCACGATGGTCAGGCTGAACGATTGGCTCGTCGTTTGTTTAAGCTTCGCGGAATCTTTCACTGTGACAACGAAACTCATCGTTCCCAATGCTGTTGGTTTCCCACTGAGGACACCACTCGCCGATAAACTTAATCCTGCCGGTAGCTTCGTCGACGACCAACTATACGGTGGCGTGCCATTGAACGCCGCCAACGTTTGGCTATACGCCACTCCCTTCAACGCCGGCGGCAAAGTGCTCCCCGTCAAGATTGTCAACGGTAGCGGATGCCAAATCGTCAATGCCGCCGAGCCAACCGCGCTATTATTCATGCCGGTTTTCACCGCAATCGCTTGAATGGTGGCAGAATTACTTAGGACAATTGCGCTGGTATAGAGCGTTGAACTCGCCGTCGGCGTCGAACCATCTGTCGTGTAATAAATCTTCGCACCGCTGGTCGCGCAACTCAACTTCACCGTCGCTGAATTCGAGAACGTTCCACCCGTCGGTAAAAATACCGGCGTCGCCACCGTCGGCAACGGAAAGAGAATTGTGAAGCTAGCCGTTGCCTCGGTGCTCGGCGTGTAACCGGTCGCGTAACCAACAACCCGCAAGGTCTTCGAGCTTGTGATTGCGATTGGGCTGACATACGGAGTTGAACTTGCATTCGGCGCAGAGCCGTCGGTCGTATAGCGAATCGTCGCACCGGAGGTGCCGCACGCCAAGATGACGGAAGCTGAATTTGTGAACGTACCGCCGTTCGGCGAAATTGTCGGCGTCGCCACGGCCGCGCCGCTGCCGGACGCGGCAAGCGTATTCACACCGCTAGTCGCGTCACTATTCACCGTCAATGTGCCGCTGTAATTGATTACAGCCACCGGAGCAAATGTCACCGTCACATTCGTGTAAGCTCCGGCGGCAATCGCGCCACTAAACGCGCCGCTGAAACCCGACGGATAACTGATGCTGCTCACAGTCAAAGTCGAATTGCCAGAATTGGAAATCGTTAAAATCGCGGTTGCATTGGTACCGGTAGCCACGCTCCCAAACGCCAGATTTCCGCTGACGCTAATAATGCGCGATGCTGTCCCGGTGCCGGAGACCGCAATCGTGTTGAACCCACCGGTTGCGTCACTGGTAATCGTGATCGTGCCGCTGTAATTGGTCATTGCCACCGGCGTGAACGTGACCGGTATGCCCTGTGATGTTCCGGCCGGAATCGTTCCACTCACAGCGCCACTAAATCCGGCCGGGTAACTGATGCCGGTAATTGTCAGCGGCACATTACCGGAGTTGCTAATAGTCAACGTCGCCGGCGCAGTGGTTCCGATGGGAACATTGCCAAAGTTTAAATTTCCGCTGATTCCAATACTGCGGGTGGCCGGATTACCGGTTCCGGAAACGATGATTGAGTTGGAACCGCTCGTCGCATCGCTATTCACTGTCACCACTCCGCCGTAGCTAACGAGTGCCACCGGCGCAAATGTGACGACTACATTCTGCAAACCACCCGCCGGAATCGTCCCGCTGAACGCACCACTGAAACCGGACGGATAGTTGATACTGCTCACCGTCAAGGCGGTGTTGCCTCCGTTGGTAATTGTCAGCGTCGCCGTGGCAGTCGTCCCGGTGGCAACATTGACAAACACTAGATTCCCGCTCAACCCGATACTACTTGCCGTGCCGGTCCCGAAGGTGGAAATCGTGCTAAAGCCGCTGGTCGCATCACTATTGACTGTGATTGTGCCGCCGTAATTCGCCATCGCCACCGGCGCAAATGTCACCGTGAGATTCTGCGCAGTACCGGCGGCAATGATTCCACCACCGGGACCACTGAATCCCGCCGGATAACTAATACTGGTCACCGTGAGGTCAGAGTTTCCGGCATTGGTAATCGTCATAGTGGCGGTGGCAGTTGTGCCGATGGTCACATTGCCAAAATTTAGATTGCCACTCACTCCGATGACATACGTTGGCGGCGGCGGCGCCACCACACCTTCGCCCGACATAAAAATCGTCCAGATCCCATTGGTCGTATCACTGACGACTGTCGCTGTGCCGCTGTAAGTGTGAATCCGCCTCGGAGTAAACAACACCGTCAAATCTTGCGAATTGCCGGCGGCAACCTGGCCGTTGTAAGACACGGTGAAACCCGGTGGGTACAAAATCTTGCTGACTGTTAACGTCGAGTCACCGGAATTTGTGATGGTCATCGTCGCCCGCGCCGTCGTGCCAGTCGGGACTGGACCAAACGCCAAATTGCCACTGACACCGATAATCGGCTCAGCGCGAACCACCGGAGTCAGGAGTCCGACACTCGCAATCGTCAGCAGCACCAGCTTGCGACAACCTAATTTTATTGCGTTAATCATGCTTCTTTTCATCTGGGAAAAACGTTTTCCTCAGATATAAATTATCCGCAGTGGTGCGTTGGCTTCGCCACAAGCCATCACTGTAAAGCAGTGCAACGTGTCTCAACCGATAAAATTATGGAACCAACTCAACCGTGACGCCACCGGAAAGGTTACTGGTCGTTTGGAAGAATCCATCACCAGTATCTTCCGCTTGCAAGAGCAGGCCTTTGAACGGAATCGCCCGCCCACCGACTACCGGAGTGAAATTCCCGGTAAACAAGCCACTGCTCACCGTCACTTTCCAGCCCACTGGATTCGCGCCGACCACCTTGCCCAGCGTATCTAACGTCACCGTCTGCACTACGTTACTCACTAAGCCACCACCACTAAAGGTTAGCGCCCACGTATTATTCAATCGCGGGCCGGTTGTGTACAACGAACCGTCTAAACTTAAAGTTGTATTAAATGCCGCATATCCCTTGCTCGCCGGTGCAAACCAATCCACCACTCCAGTGGCAGCTCCACGGATGAACTCTCGCCCCGGAGCACGCGAGGTCAGCGTCACCCAGCTGATGCAACCGCCGGTCTTGCCGTAGAGACTGGCATACAACGGCCAAGTGCCGGATTGCGAAACCGGTGCCTGAATGTTCAGCGGCGTCCCGTCAGCCAGAACCCCACTCAGACTCCCATTCCCGGATGAATTCACCGTCAAAGTCGCATACCCATAGCCTTGTGGGAGATTCGTCACCGTGACATCAGCCGGACTCAAGACCAGCGTGTATTTCCCAGTCCACGTCTTACTCGTATCCGGCAATTCCGCTAAAACAGTCGATCTAAATCCGGAACCGTCAACCGTCCCCAGAATTGAGCCACGATCTACTCCCAAACCGAGGTTCAGCGACACGAGAGTCAGGCCGACGATATTTGTCGCGTTCCCGCTGAGATCAAACTGTCCCCGATAGGAAGTCTTCACTCCATTCAAAGTCACGTTCCCGGCAAAGCTTCCTTTGTTGGCAACCACAATCTGAATAAATCCCGAACTCTCACTAGTCGGAGCGCCAACCCGCGTCGGCGTCGGATTGGTCTGAAGAATTAATCCCGTGTACGTTCCCACCACCGGTGCAAAAGTCACGACTGGATTGGTTACCGTCAGACTAAACCATTGGTTTGTGGTCTGCCGAATGGCTGCCGCGTCTCGTACTGTGACGAGGAACTCCGTCGTTCCCAACACAGATGGCGTTCCGCTCAGTTTACCGCTGGAATTGACGCTCAATCCCGACGGCAACCGCGTCGCCGACCAAGTGTACGGTGGCGTACCATTGAATGCCGCCAGTTGTTGGCTATACGCAACTCCCTTCAACGCCACCGGCAAATCGCTATCCGTCGAAATCGTCAACGGTAACGGATGCCAGATGGTAAATGTCGCTGCGCCAACCAAGCTATTATTCAAACCTGTTTTTGCAGCGATGGCTTGGATGGTTGTGGTATTGCTCAAAACAATTCCACTGACGTAGAGTGCTGAATTGGTAGTCGGCGTGGAACTGTCGGTCGTGAAATAAATCTTCGCGCCGCTGTTCGTGCAGCTCAACGTCACCGTCACCCGATTCGAGTACGTTCCGCTGCCTGGTGAAAACGTTGGTGTCGCCGCTGTCGGCAATGACGTGCCGTTACCCGACGCCGCAATCGTGTTTGTTCCACCGGTCGCATCGCTATTCACTGTTACCGTACCGCTGTAGTTGGTCACCGCCACCGGCGCAAACGTCACCGTGATGTTGGTCGAAGCACTCGGCAAAATCACGCCGCTGAAATCTCCGGTGAAAACCGCATTCGGATAACTGATACTACTAACCGTGAGATTCGTATTGCCGCGGTTGGCAATCGTCAATGTCGCCGTCTTGGTCAGGCCCGTTTCCACATTCCCAAACGCTAAACTGCCGCTCAGCACAACGACCCGCGTCGGCACCGGCAACCCGGCACCCGAAGCGGCGATGGTTACTGTGCCACTAGTTTTGTCGGAATTCACCGTCACCGTGCCGCTGTAATTGGTCACTGCCACCGGCGCAAACGTCACCGTGATGTTCGTCGCGCTACCGGCTGCAATCGCGCCGCTGAACGCGCCGCTGAATCCACTTGGATAGCTGATATTGCTCACCGTCAGCGCGGAGTTACCGGTATTCGAAAGCGTCAATGACGCCGTTGAAGTCGTTCCGGTAATGATACTGCCGAACGCCAAGCTGCCACTCAACCCAATGATGCGCGTCGGAACCAATGTGCCATTACCATCTGCGGCAATCGTGTTGGTGCCGCTGGTCGCGTCACTGTTCACCGTCACCGTGCCGCTGTAATTGGTCACCGCAACCGGCGCAAACGTCACCGTGATGTTCGTCGCATGACCGGCGGTAATCGTTCCGCTGAATGAACCACTGAAACCGGTTGGATAAGCGATATTGCTCACCGTCATGGTGGAATTACCGGTATTGGAAATCGTCAACGACGCCGTCGAAGTCGTTCCGGTCACAACGCTCCCAAAGGACAAACCGCCACTGAGTCCGACAATGCGCGTCGGTACCGGTAGTCCAGCACCCGAAATGGAAATCGTTGGCGTGCCGCTGGTCTTGTCGGAAGTAACCGTCACCGTGCCGCTGTAATTGGTCACCGCCACCGGCGCGAAAGTCACCGTAATGTTCGTCGCACTACCGGCCGCAATCGTGCCGCTGAATGCTCCGGTGAAAACTGCATTCGGATAACTGATATTGCTGACCGTCATCGTTGCGTTGCCGGTATTGGAAATCGTCAACGTCGCCGTCGAGGTTACACCAGTAATCACACTGCCGAATGCCAGATTGCCACTCAATCCGACGATGCGCGTCGGCACCGGTAGTCCGGCGCCGGAAGCGGAAATCGTATTTAGGCCACCGGTGGCATCGCTGTTCACCGTCACCGTGCCGCTGTAGCTGGTGACCGACACCGGCGCAAACGTCACCGTGACATTCGTTCCATTGCCAGCGGTAATCGGCCCGCTGAACGCGCCGCTGAAGCCGGTCGGATAGCTGATGTTGCTGACCGTCATCGTCACGTTGCCCAGATTAGAAATCGTCAACGTCGCAGTCGCAGTGGTTCCGGTAATGATGCTGCCGAATGCCAAACTGCCACTCAATCCGATGATTTGCGTCGGCACCGGGATGCCGGCGCCGGAAGCGGAAATCGTGTTCGTGCCACTCGCCGCGTCGCAATTAATGGTCACCGTGCCGCTATAATTTGTGATTGCGACCGGCGCAAAACTCACCGTCACGTTTGTCGCGCTACCAACCGCAATCGTGCCATTAAAATCTCCACTGAATCCGGTTGGGTAAGTAATGTTCGTCACCGTCATCGTCGCGGTGCCAGAATTGGTAATCGTCAACGTTGCCGTCGAGGTGACACCGGTGATTACGTTGCCAAATGCCAAATTGCCGCTGAGTCCGATCACGGGAATTGGGACTGTGCCGGTACCCGAAGCGGCAATCGTATTGGTGCCGCTCGTGGAATCGCAATTAATGGTAATCGTGTCATTGTAATTGCTCACCGCGACGGGCGCAAAACTCACCGTCACATTCGTCGCGCTACCGGCGGCAATCGTGCCATTAAAATCCCCACTAAACACCGCATCCGGATAAGTAAGATTGGTCACCGTCAATGTCGAATTACCAGAATTGGTAATCGTCAGTGTCGCGGTCACGGTTGCACCGGTGATTACATTGCCAAACGCCAAATTGCCGCTCACTCCAACGATTTTTGACACGGTTTGAAAGAAAAGACCGTTTTTGGTTAAGACAAAATTTCCCAAGAGTGCCCCCGGGATTTGCGAGACAACCGATGGTTGCAACTCATAAAACTGCGCCACAACCTGACCACCGAGAGGAATCGTCGCGAGACTATCAATCGTTGGATTGAAAAAACTAAAACTGGTGCTAGGCGACTTAAAATCTTGATACGTCCAGCTACCGGCGGACGAATTATTAATGACAGTCGCGAAGGCACTATTCGTCGTGCTGGTGGCGCCCTTTAAAGGAGAGCCTGTGTTAAACAGTGGTTCAATAATCGCTGAGGCGCTCTGCTGGGCGTTGGCGCTTCCCCGCTTCCATGCGGCTGCGCCATTCGGTGCAGTCCCCCAGATTGTTTTAACCGGTACGTTCACGACACCATTCGAATAGGCTGCTGCCCGGCCGGCAGTCGCGACTGCACCCCACGATAAATCAGTACGTGTGTACCAATTCGTTCCATAGTTATCGCTGAGGTCGGCGACCGATAGAGCCGACAACGCAATATTTGTCCCAGGCGTCAGACCGTAAAATTGACTGACAGGACCAAGATCAACTTCCACATTTAACGTCTGCCCTGGACTTCCAGTCGCCTGAAATCCTAAAATTACATCGCCCATATTTGGGGTAATCGTCGCCGCTTGAACCACCGGAGTTAAAAATGCGATACCGGCGAATGCCAGCAATGCTAGTTTCTGATAGCCCAATTTTGTTGCTTTGATAATCATACTTTCCTTTAAGAATCCGGTGTCTGGTTACTTTTTAACTCTGTAAATGCTCTTCAACCGACGCATCTTAAAGGCGCACTGAAATGGCGACTGCCAGTTTTCGGCCATGCAATAACAGTTTTTGGACATCAATTATTTCTTCGTAATTCGTTACTCACCAACTACATCACCGGTACTGAAAAAAACAGAAGACATAATGAAAGCTGTCGTTCACAAAACCGTAACAGCGGCGGTAGCATTCAATTTTTAGCCTTTTCGGTCGTCATCGTCTCCGCCGCCATAGCCCAACACTTCGACCGAAATCAGCGAGGGAAGACTTTCCTGTGTGACTGAAGTTTCCCGCGCTTGTCCGATGGAATCGCTGGATCCGGTGGTAGCCGCCGCAGTTGCATTCGCGGCATTCATTCCACTCGTGTTTAAGGAAACGGTAAGCGCCGGCACACCGGCGCTCACTCCTTGAGCTTGAATATTGCCGACATTCAAAACCTGCGCCGCGGCAAGGTTGATATTACCGGACACGCGAATCCCCGCATCACCGGCGTCAATGGTTCCCGTCGGCGCAATCAAATCAACATTCCCCGGAGCCACACCCGCAACACTGGTGAGCACACCAATTCCACCACCGGTGGCTAAGCCGGCGAGATCGGTTTTGACTTCGCCACTCTGCGGATCAACCAGCACCCGCGTCGGCGGAGCTGACTGCACAGTTTTCGAAGAAGCACCGGCAGCGATATTACCGAGCGACGACCAGATCATGACGTTTCCGCCGCGCAATGTGAAAATCCGAGATGTTCCGACATTCACATTATCCCGAGTGAAAATCGAAATATTGCCACCGTCTTCCGTCAAGATGCCTTGATCCACCGCTTGATTACCACTCAGGTCAATCCCCACCTGCAACTGCCCACCGGGCGCGAGCAGACTGATGTTCCCGCCGCTCGTTGTTTTGATTTCGCGGGAAGTGAGATCAATCGAACCATTCCACGGTGTGGCGGCGGGAAACAAAGCGGCAATCGCCGCAAATCCGGCATTGTAATTTTTGTATCCCGGCGATTTCGAATCGTTGTGGTCGCGGCCAGCATCGCGCAATACCAGATAGAAAACATCCAGCGCCAGGCGGTCTTGTTGCTCAGCATCCTTGTTCTTAAACGCAGTCCAAATTTGCGATAAATCACTGCCGGAGCTTAAACCCAACAGCGTCGCAACCTCCGGTAGATACCGCGGCGCATAAAGATTCGCCGAAGTCGGATCCAAAAATTCGGTGATGAAACTCTGGAAGTTCAGTGTGCTTTGACTCAGCCCAACCGGGTCGCCAAGACCTGCTAATGCAATAATGTCGGCTCCGGCAAACGGCAAACCCGGATTCCGCGCATTGCCGACGCTAGTGATTCCCACCGCAGTGCCATCGGTGTTGTTGGGACCAACGCCGAGCGTCAGGTTTCTACCAGCCAATACTTCCAGCGCGCCGGGACCGTTAATCTGAATATCGCCTGCCGTCGGTAAACCGAATTGTGATAAAAGCAGTTCGTTATTTCCGCTTTGTGCTGCCGTGCGCAGTTGCGAATTCGGATCGTAAGCAATGATGTCCCGACCCGCACTCACCACGCTCACATCACTCGCCGCGACATTCTGTAGATAGAGCGCGATGTCGGTAATGTCTTGACCGGCGACCACGCGAGCTGATTTTCCGGAAAACAAGGTGAGACCGGAAATGTTCCCATCAAGCGCATAAAGATAAACTGGGTTCGGATCACCGGCGTGGAGTAAATCAGGAGCGTGCAGTGCCAATTGCGTTTGCAAAACACCAAATGCTCCCTGCGAAGAACCAGATTCATTAAACAAGATGTTGATATTTTCAAACACCCCATTAAAGACATTGATGCCCGGACTACTCCAGGCCGCTTTTTCTTGAGAAACTGTAGCCGCAACACCCAAATAGGAAAGTGACAACGGTGAGGCAACACCCGGGATTCGATTGGGATTCGCATCCGATAGATTGATTTGGCTGGATCCCCACTGATAATTATGAGTTGTGGAATCAAGTCCATTCAGTTGCAGACCGTTGATTGATCCGGCCGCCATCAGGTCCAGTGTGCCGGTGGGTGACGGAGATAGCGTCACGCTTCCCACCACGTTGAAGTCACCGGAAAACGCCGTCGCCTGTAAGGTCGCCGGCATGAGCGCGTCCACCGTAGCAAATGGCGTCAATGTGATTTTGGTTTCAGCCAGTCTCAGCCACGGCTGCGATTTAGAAGCAAACGAGTTGGGATTCTGCGTATAGAGAAGAACGTTTTGATACCAACTCGCTAACGAACCGGCGGAACCATCGGAACCAGAATCCGCACTGTCTTTCAGTGTGATGGCACCGGTGAGCGATGCAATGTTGATCGCGTCGCTGAGGGCATAGGTTGAGAAATAGGATTTATTCCAGAAGCTATTGTTAATTCCTTGCGGCAAAAGAAATGGATTCGCTACCGGTCCCAGCAAGACATCGCCCTGAGCCGTAACATCAAAACTGCCTTTGCCTAAAAAGAGTGTGGTTGGCAACCACGTGGTTGAATCCGGAATAATATTATGAATCGCATCGTTATTAATCGTCATTTGATCCAACGCGGCTCGCGTCGGATTGGTACGAATGGCATTTCCCGCTTGGAGAGTCCCCTGACCATTTTCAACGTAATAAACGCCGCCATTAATATCGTGACCGGCCAGAACTTGAAGATTTCCGCCACCGAATTCCACCAAAGCGCTCGCCGCGGGAGTTCCTTTGGGCATCCGCGCATTGGTTGGAATTACCGCATCCACATTGCTCACATCGTGTCCAGCCGTCAGCGTCACGTTCCCACCACCAAGCGCGCCGACATCCATGAAGAAATTGGAAAAATCAACCCACCACGAAGTCGAAGCAACTTCGCCACCATTATGCGTAATCCCAAATTGGCCGGTGCCCGGATCAATGTAGCCCCGCCGGTAAAGCCAGTTCGTCGGCAGTTCGAGCGAGGAAATCGGCGAAAGCGAACCATCGTAATTCACCTGATAACGGACAATATCGTTTTGCGCCGCAAGCGTTACATTCCCACCGGCAAGACTATACTGCGCAAGATACGGAATGGAATATTGCGGTGTGCCGAGACCGGTGCCCGTGGGATAAGCAAGATTGGGTAAATCGAAATTCGGAAGCGGCGCGGCTTGAGTGCCGGCCGTATAAATCGTCGCCAGCGGACTTAAAAGTTGAATGTCTCGTCCCGCTGAAATCTCAATGTCACCTGTTCCCGTCCGAATCGTTTGATAAAATCCGGGAATAATACTTTGCGCCGGTTGCGTCGAATTCAAAAACGGCCCCTTGACCTGCGCATTGTTCCCCAAGAGAAGCGAACCTTGATTCGCGTTCAGCAGAGTCAACGACTGAACCTGAAGCGAATTGGCCGCACCAAAATCCGCTCCGGCAACTAACCGGTACGACCAAGATTGATCGCCGACCGGTGAAAGAGCCGCCGAATATGCAGCGCTTACAAAACCATCACTCAGCGAAGCAAATTGGTGCAGTGCCGCATTGTAGTTAAAATCAAGATTCCCTGCCGCGCGTAAAGTGAGTACGCCCGGTTGATTCTGTGATCCAAAACGGAACGTCGATAAATTCCAAGTCGTATCCAAAGTTAAATCGCCACTCGAATTAATAATTTCCGCACCGGGACGAATCACCACCACCGGCGCAAGCGCGCTGTTATTCGCAAGGAGCCGGTCCATGATTGCCGCGCTATTACCGGCAAAGGTCGTGCCGTTGACGAAAACATTATTCTTTACCGTGCTGTCAATCGTCGCGCCGCCGGCGTTGTTGAGATTGAAAAGTTCGTAGCCCTCGATCACGATTTGGGAAGCGTTGACAATCGTTCCGTTGATTGGATTGATTTGCAAATCGAGATTGTTGGCCGTCTGCGGTGCGCGCAGATGTAAGGTACCGGTAAAGTCACCGGCGGCAGCGCTCACCGTTCCTAAATTAGCTGCGACCGAGAGATTAATTGTGGCGCCACTTTGAATATCCACCACCGCGCTGCCATTGATGTTGCCGTTAATCTCTTGGCCGGCCGCAATGGAAACGCTTCCACCTTTGCCGGCGCTATTGAAATTGTCACCCTTCACACTCAACAGCGCATTCGCTTCCAAAATCACGCTTCCGGAGGCGGCGAGATCAATCGCGCCACCGGTGGTACCGGAAGCATCAATGGTTCCGGTCACCGTAATGTTCCCATTATCCGTCGAGAGAATGAAAGTCTGAGCGGTCGCTAAACCATCCAACAGAACATCGCCATTTCGGACGCGAATCGAGCGCGACAGTGTAAAACCATTCAAATTCAACGCCGCATTCAAAGAAGCCAGACTTGGGTTCGGCAGAGTTCCCACATCCAGCTGAAAGGTTCCACCCTGACCGGCCACTCCGCTGTTTCCCGATAGCGTTCCATTCAGTGAGAAACTTCCGTTGGGTGCGTGAATCGCGACGCTACCGGCATTCCCGCATTGCGTCGGCGCGGAGACATTCACAGTACTGCCGGCGGCCACGACAACAGAACCAAGATCAGAAATTAAAGAAACGCGTCCACCACCCGTGTATCGCACTTGATCGTAAAAAGTTTTAGCGATTCCGCTCACATCAATCACACCCATATTTCCGATGACAACATCGCCGGCGGTCGCTTCCAGTTGCAGCGTACCGCTGGGTAATGCGATTTTGCTGTTATCGGTAATGCTCGCTCCCACCAGAGTTAATTGCGCGCCAAGACCCGAGGAAAGCGTTGCGGAGGATGCCGCCGGATCTAGCGTGACATTACCGGTCGCACGAATGGTTTGATTCGCAGCGGCAGCACCGGTGATTATCGGCGCAGTCATAGTGAGATCACCGGCCAGCGTGAAACCACCGGAACCTTGTAGGAGAATTCCTTTCGACGCATTCAATTCCAGTTGAGCGAACTGGTCGATTTGATACGCATTAGCACCGAGTGTGATGACGCCGGCATTAAAAACTAACGTTCCGCTACCGGCGTTCACCGCACCGGGCGCGGTACCGTTCGCGCTGTTATCGAGGAGAATGTTTTGCGCGACAAACTGGACGGTTCCAGCACCTTGATTAAAGCCGCGGATTTCAGCGGCGTGCAGCGCCAGATTCGCCAGCGTGCTTTGACCGATTTGACCGACGCCGTAGGTGTCGATGGAGGAATAACTCAACAGCGATAACGATTGCGCACTGCCTTGTAAACTTTGGAGCGCCGTCCCGGAAAGAAGCAGCCCCCCCACCGATTGGAGATTACCGGGATCCGTGAGTGCCAAACTAATCTGACCGCTCGCAATCGCAATGGATTTCCCGTTCACAATCGCCGCCGGATCAATCGTGGTTAATCCGGTCGAGTCAAGGGTGATGCTGGTTCCTTTCAATTGCGCACCGGCTCCAATGGAAAGAACCGGCTGCGTCGAAGAATTCACACCCGACCGACTACTCGTTGCGGTTGGGTCGGCGCTCACTCGCAATAAAACTCCATTGCCACTTCCCGGAGTTGAATTCCCCAGCAAAATTGTTTCGGCGGTGCCGGACAACGCGCCGGAGGCTTCGATGTTGGCACCGGGCGCCAGTGTTAGCTGATGATTCGCCACCAGAATAATGTCTGGGCCTTTCAACGGTGTGGCAGAATTATCTACGGTGATGTTGCCGGTTTGGACAGTCACTCGAGTTCCTGTCGAATCGGTTTGCTGAATGCCGCCAATCAATAAGCTGGCATTGAACGAACTTAATTCAGCCGCGCTGAGAACCAGCACTCCGGCTTGATTTGGTGTGCCAGCATTCGCAATGAGAATGTCTTCCGGCGAGCTGATTTCAACCAAACCCGCGAGACCGCCACTGCCTGCCGCGGCCAGCACATTCCCATTCAGGGACATCGTTTGCGTCGCCGAGAACACCAATTGGCCGGCATCGACGGGAAGACGCGGCGGGACAGTTCCCGCTGCGGTTGCGGCTTGGGCAAGAACGCTATTGGCTAAGAAATTATTATACTGCGCCCGCGAATCCACCACCGTGGCCGACGCCACATTAAATTCGGCAATGAATGGTTGCCCACTGACATTCGGGTTCAAAGTATTCAAGCGATACCCGGCCACCAGACTCGATCCATCCGGTAAAGTGACCGTGGCACCGCTGGGTGTTCCCGACATCGGAGTGACAAGAAATGCGCCCGGCAACAAAGCATAACGCGCCGGTAATAAAGTATAGGTTCCGGCCGCCAAACCAGAACTAGCATTGAGATAAATCTGACTACCGACGGCCAAACTGCTGTTCACATAACCGAGATCGGAACCAAAGATACCGGCGACCACCGGTCCCGGATTATACGGTGCGAAAGGCGCGTAATTCGCCTGATAACCCGGGAGAATGGCAAAGCTCGATGCAGAACCCAAAATATCCTTTGAGCCACCGTTACCGGAAATCCACTGATACGCATAAAGGTCGCCGCCACCGCGAATGTCGATTTGCGCACTAGGATCCACCACCACATTGGCGGCGGAAAGTTGAATTGATTTCGCCGGCGCACCACCACGCGTAATGTCGACACCGGTGGGATCAATCCAAGAAGTGCCATTGACTTCAATTCCGTACGGAATCACAACCGCCTGTCCGGTGATTGGATCAATGGCCGAAACCGAAGTGACGCTGTTATTTCCAAGAGTCAGTTGCTTGGTGGAGGCAAATGTCGCGCCGGACATAAGATCGCTCGGCGCAGTCCCGGTCCCATCCCACCCCAACTGGATGGTTCCGAACGGCGCACGCAAAACACCATCCTGATTAATCGTTGAGGCATAAATCGCCAGCGTGCCACCGGCGGAGAATGGAAGCTGACGACTGCCGGATGCTTCAATGGTGACTGAGCCGGATTGCAGGCTGTTATTCAGATTGTAATCAAAAGCGGCAATCGTAAAACTCGTGGCGGTGGGCGGATAAATCTGACCGGCGCGGAGCGTCATATTTCCCGCCATCTCTAAAGTGCCATCACCGCGAATATCTCCACCGGTGGCGATAAAGTTTGCTTGACCAATATTTTGCAACGAGAGCGAGCCGATATCAATGAGACTGGTGGCCTGAACCGTCAGATTACCGGAGCCATAAGTCGGTGAAAATTGGACCGGTTGATTCGCTCCATTGAGAAATGGCGGCTGAATTTGCGAGGCTTGCTGCGGAGCTTGGAATGGCGTTCCCAAATCAATATAAGGCGCGGTCAGAGTGACAGAAGAGTCCGCAAAGATCACACCGCCGACCACCGCAATCATTCGATTCGCTGTGAGATTCACTGGACCGGAGAATTGAACCGTCCCAGCTAAAGTCAACGAATCAAAACCACCCGCCTGAAATCGGTCGGCAGAAAAATGCCCGTACCCCGGAATCACTTGGGACGAGCTATCCAAAACCGGATAACCAATCGCAGTTTCTCCGACTGGATAGAGCGAGGTCGCCAGAACTAAATCCGGTTGCGAGATCGCCAGTGTAATATCGAGCGGAGTTTTCGAGGCGCTGCCAACCAGCGGCGAATAAAAGCGTCCGGAAGATACCGTGAGATTCCCGCCGAACGCGGTTGACCCACCGGCGGCTCCTTTCAGGGTGGCTTCGCAAATGAGTTCCTGAGCACCGGCCAAAATAATCGAACCGCCATTGCTATCAATCCGCGTGGGAACCAACGCTGTGCCACCGGAAGTTGACGACGGACTTGTTCCCAAATACCCCGGCGCGACCTCAAGCATGTCAGTCGTACCGGAGACATCCAGCGTCGCCCCAGATTCCGCCAGAATATTACCGGAAACTTTAATCGTGCCACCGGGGAGCACGGAACCAATCCGGTAATTCAGTAGATTCGGCGTCAGCACAGTCGTGCCGCTCGCCGATAAAACGCTATTCGGTCCCAAGTCCACTGTGATTAACGCCTGCTGTTGATCGGGAAATAGCGATGCCGAGTTCGCACCACCGGCAATTGTAATCGTGCCGGCCGGCGCGTAGACCGATCCCAACACGGCCACAGTGTCGCCGCTGAAACTCACGGTTCCCAGCGGGTCGGTTTGAATCACCGCCCCTTCGCCCATAACCAAATCGCCGCGAACAACCACTGGATTCGCCGCTAAATTATCTCGGACGCCACTCGCGCGGAACGATAAACTCACCGGTGTCCGCAAGCCCTCAGGCTTGAGAATTTTTTCTAAAGTTGACACACCATTAGGACTCCCAACCGCCACGAGACTTTGCACCTCGGGCGCGATGATTGTATTCGGCGCGATAACCAGTCCCGGTAGATAGGAATCTGGCTGAGCGCCTTGGCTTCCGAGACCGGTGAGCGCAAAACTACTAAAACCTCCGGCACTAAAAAAGTCCGGCGCTAAAAGCAACACATCCGGATTCGCAGTGACCCCACCAATCTGAATCAACGGCGCCAGCACACTCAACGAACCGCCTTTCGCTCCGGAATAGGCACTCAAGTTCGCATCAAAAGTCAACGAACCGCCGATGATGGCTGTAATATTCGGGTCTTGTCCTGCATTGATGGTGATATTCCCGCCGTTCCCATACGTCCGGCTACCGGTGGCACTCGTCAACACTCCACCGGAGGCGTCGATGGTGCTTCCTAGAGCTAAATCGACATTATAACCTTTGAGTGAGATGCTCCCACCGGCAAGATGAGTCGGCACCAAGTCGGTGGAATAGCTCAGCGCAATCGTTCCGGCGACACTCAAACTTGCTGCCGAACCAAGCGTCAATGTGCCACGCGTTGGGTCCGGTGCTGGAGTCGTCAACGAAGTTGAATTCTGCGCAGCGCGATTGAAATTATCCGGTGAATAATCATAGACCGTGAATTGCAAATTCCCACCGGGCGCATTTACGCTGCCTTCAATATCCAGATTAGCCGCGGAAAATTTGATCGAACCACCCACCACACTCGTCAGCACAACTTGCGCCGGAATCATGATTGAGCCATCGCTGTTTTCGATGCTGACGGAACCAAAACCATTTGGGCCGATTAAATTCGGTGACAAAATTACTTCTGTTTTCCGGGCGGTGGCCAACGGTAAAGGATTCCCGGAACCATCCAGTGCAAACGGAGCCGCCGGTGCCAAATCCGAACTCGCTTGAAATGAAATCGCCGGCGGCGTCGGCGAGAATGGCAAGAAGGAAGGCGTGCTGATGTCTTGGGTTTGAAACGTCAACGATAAACTACTCGGATTCGGCGGCGTCTGTTGCTGCCGCAAACCGGAAACCGTATTGCCGACTAAATTTCCATCCAGCGCCATCGCCGGCGCCGTGATGCTCAGCCCGCCGCCATTAGCACCTTGAAGATAACCTTGTTCAAATTCCGAAGTAGTGACCGCGCTCTGATAAATCCGGTCCGGTGTCGCTTGGGCAGCCAGATAAGTTTGCCCTCCAGAAATCAGTCGTGTGACCGGGACCATCCCGCTCTGATAGTTGACCCATCCACCGGAGACATTGACCGTTGAACCGGGTTGCATGACTACTGACTCACCGGCGGACATTTGTACGGTTCCACCTGCGACAGTCAATTCTCCCACGGAACGTTGAATCAAATTCGCATAACCTGTCGCATCCGCCAACGGTGTTCCAACCCATGCCGAGCCGTTATAGATTCCGGTATTTCCAACATCGACGTAAATCGTTTGTCCGCGAAGCGGCCCATTCCGCAGCAGCGGCGAATTCGCTAACGCCGCAGCCGTTAATTGCACAGCCACGGTGTTTTCCGAAATCGGAACCAGCACATCCGTCGTGCCGCCCACATCAATTGCAGCACCGGTATCAAGATAAATTTGGCCAAATCCATTGGCGTTCACAAAGGTATCAACCACAGTTGCACCGGAACCCGTCAAGTTCCAAACCCCAGCTTTCAGCGACACATTCGCATTCGGTGCGAGGACGAGAGAATTCGGTGCGAGATAAATTCCCAGTCCTTGAAAGTTGATTTGCGACTGCAATGACAACGTGGTTCCCACAACGGTATCGGCGCTAGAAAGCTCCGGTAGGATTTGCGTCACACTGTCCGGTCCTAACGTCACCACGCCTGTAGTTTTGGGAAGAAATGCCGGTAAATTTGCGTATCCACCACTGCCGACGGCATTGTAATCGGCTAAAAGATCAATCCGACCGTTGAGAGAAACCGATGTGGTGCTGTTAATAAAACCATTTTGGGTCACTGCCGCGCCTGCCATCGTCACATCACCGCGCGGCACATCGATGAGACCGTTATTGATGGCCGCTCCCGAATTCGCATCGACCGCACCGACATAAACATCCAAACCACGCAGACTGGGATCGGTGGTCGGATGCGCAGCTAGACCGACTTGCAGACCGGCCGCAAGAATTGTTTGTCCGTCAGGAGTTGAAATTGCCCCCTCATTCTTCACATTTGCCCCAATCAAAATAACGCGACCGCCGACGTGATCCGCCGTCGTTGGCGTCGTGATTTGCGCACCGGGTTGAACTTCGACATTGCCCGGCTCAGGAGTGAACAAAGCCGGCGGTGTGAATGCCGGTGTTCCATTGGCACCGGCAGCGAGCGGCAGAGATGAAAATAGGAATTGCGTGTCTGGATTATTGAGCAAGCCACGATTGATTAAATTGTCGTTGATGGGCAATGCGGAGGCGACGAGCGTGTTGACGTTCACTTGTGCGGAGCCGCCAAATATGATGCCATTGGCATTAATCACATACACTTGGCCCGGAGCCTGAATCATTCCCAAAATCTGCGAGGGAATTGCCGTTGGATCGTTGACTTTATTGAAGGCAATCCACGAAGTTTGCGCCACACCATTGAGCGACTGATTAAAATTGAGTGTTGTTTGCTTTCCAATATTAAAGCTGGACCAGTTCAACAACGCTTGTGGCGCATTTTGCACGACTGTAACTTCCGTTTGATTTCCAACAATCGATTGCTGCGGCAGACTGGCTCCTGACCACAAGGCTGAATTGCCCGCTACTGCTGGATCCACTTGCAACCCACCGGCAACTAAACCGTTGGGAACATCCGGTAGCGTGGTTCCTGGATGATTCGGGTCAACCCCAAGATTATTGGCTCCTTGGACCGCAAGCGCATGAGCAGCCACTTGCATGGCTTGAACCGCTTGGAGTGCTTGAAGAGTTCGCGCCAACCGATTTTGTGGATTGGGTAAACTCGCCGGCGTGGCACTGCTCGAACTCGCTCCCGCCGAAATAGCTGGTGAGGAATTCGGCGAAAGATTTGGCCGCAGAATATCGCCGGCCACTAAATCACGCACCGGCATCACAACGAGCAGGATGCTCGCTGTAACCGCTTTCACAAGATGCCAAAGTTTTTTCATTTACTTGGCAATTTCGCACTGGGTTCCAACCGGAGCTTTTCCCGGTAAGACGCTAAATCTTTTTCACTTAACGTTACTCGGTCGCTCTGCAATTTATCTTGGTAATCTTGAACAAGATTTTGCAGCTTCACGCGAGTGATACCGATGAACGGCTCCCGCGCCATCAGCGCATCACCTAAGCCAAATTTTTCATATCGCTGAAGAATTTCACTCGCCGTCTTATACAAGGCGAGATTCTTCGTTTGGCGATCTACAATCAGTCGCTCCATCCCATTGACAACTTCCTCCACAAGCTTGGCGTGTTCCGCCTCTTTGGTGCGGGCTAACTCTGCCGCTTGCCGAGTAGTCTCAATTGTTTCTTTGAACTGTGAATTTTCTTTTTCCAGATTAGCAATCTGAGCTTTAAGACCTTCCACAACCTGAGCGGTCAACTTGTTCTCATTAACCTGTTTGGTTAGCGCTAAATTTCTTTCGGTCAGCTTGCCTTTTTCGTCCGTCCATTGGGTTTGGGCGGCTTGAAGTGTTGCGCGCTCTGTTTCCGCTGTGCGCAATTGGAGCATGGTCGCTCGCAACCGCTCGCGCAATTGTGCCTCGGGAGTTTGCGTCGAATCTGCTGCCGGAGTCATTTGTGTTCCGAATAAGCAAAAAGCTCCGAGCATCAAAATCAAGTTTCGTTTCCGCGATAATTTGAGTGATTTCATATAATTACCATTTTGCGTTTACATCAAACTGAAGCGTATCGGCTTTCAAGATGGGGCCGGCCACTTGATCCGAACTCATCCAACGAAGACCAAATGAAATTCTAGAAGCCAGCGCGAGCGCCGCATTAATCGAGTAACCTTTTACGTTGGTCCCGCCGCCACCGAAATCGGAATCACAAAAACCATCGACAACCGCATCGGATGCGACATAGCGATAATCGAGCCCAATGTTCCAATCCCAGCGTTTCTGCAATGCGACGTCGCCCAGTTTGATTCCGGCAATCCAGGCGGTATCTCCACCCACGAAGGAACCGGAAGCCCCACGGTTATTAATCGCAATGGCATTGATGCTTTTTTGATTAAACGCGATATTTTTTATGAATTCTCCAGTCAGAGAAATCGTGAAGGGTTCAAAATGCTTGTAGTCTAACCGCGCGGTGGCTGCGACATCATGAAAGGGTGTGGCTAAGCCAAAATATTGTGAATTTAAGACGGTCCCAGTCCAATCGTAGATTGGACGCAAGGGCGTATAGGTGTTTCCGTACTGCGCAAAGGATGGGCGTGTATCGTCAGTATTCCCTAGAGTAAGCGCATCGTTGCCGGTGGACTTTTTCCCTTCGACGTTTTGAAAGTAATAATATGCGCCAGCCCCTTTAAAGTTGAAATCTTTGTTGATTTTCCAATCGAATCCTAGCTGTCCACCATACAACCATTTATCTTGGCTGGGATATTTAGCCGGCTGAGCGGAGGAGAAATTGAAGTCTGTATTGAAAACCGGGAAAACGCCGGCGGCAAAAAATGGACTAACTCCCTCGACAACTTCTTTCCTACCTTGTACCACCATCCCATCGAATCCTAGATCGTTAGCCCAGATGATTGTCGTCGAGAAAAATGGATTATTAAAGCGGCCAACCGAAACTGCCAAGTTTTGCGAAGGCGATCCACCTAACTCATATTTTAAAAATGCTTGATCCAACCAAACCTGATACTTACTGAAGTTACCTCCTTGTACGCTGTTAGCCGCCCCCAAGCTTTGATTTTGCGTAACGGGTGAATTATTTTCACCGGTGGCTAAACGAAGTCCTGCAGTGAAGCCACTATCGAGATTAATCTCGGTGCCAAGCCGCGCACGAAGCCGTAATCGATTCCGCTCTTGATCGACATTCCGCTGTGGCGCAAATGCGGTTCCATTAGGATTATAAGGCGCGCTAGCAGTGTTGATGGAATTAAAGTTTGGAAACGCGCCGGTATTGTCATTACCTTTCGGAAACAAATCATCTTCATAGCGGAACCGAATATCACCGGTGATATTGAACCGCGAAACCCAAGCTGGAAGCGCATTCGCTGTCATCCAACGTTCAGCTCGAGCGTGTTTTAACATGTCG
This sequence comes from uncultured Verrucomicrobiota bacterium, assembly GCA_903847335.1. Lineage (GTDB taxonomy): Bacteria > Verrucomicrobiota > Verrucomicrobiia > Palsa-1439 > Palsa-1439 > CAINDI01. Next base: position 22,819 of record CAINDI010000136.1, read on the forward strand.
GCTTCGACTTCATCGCGGATTTGCGCTTTAACAATCTCAGGAACATAGTGAACGCTTACCGTATCGTTTGCAGTCTGGTCGGTTCCTGTTTTCGGCGCCTGAGTCCGAGCTTCAGCGGCATCATTTTCCGCTTGTTGAATCAGTTCTTGAGCATCGTCCGCAGAAAGCACACCACGCGCAACAAGGCGATTGATCAGATTGATCGTTACATTCGGCGACTTTCCCTTCGGCGCAGAAGGCGTTCGGCCGTCTGTCTCGGCCGCCCATCCATGGGGAGAAACTAAAACAGCGGACAACCAAAGAAATTGTAAGAATAGCAACTGGATAGAACGCTTTGTGTTTATCATGAGTAATTACCTTGAGAGAGCCATTTGCGAGTGCCGTGCTGTGAGCCGTAAAACAATTGGCATTGGCATGCCATCAGGTGGTGGTTCCTGTAAAACAAGCCCGGCCAAAATTTCGTTGGTAATGGCATTGTCCAGCGCGATGTTACCGGTGGTTCCGGTCAGACGCGCCCGCTGGATCCGACCATTTTTGTCAGACCAAATTTGCACAACACTGCGAAAGTCAGAAGTTCGGGTATTGGTGTTGTTTTGCAACGCCTGAGAAATCGAGCTTTGAACTTGGGTTGCATACCAACCCCAACGACTCGCCTGACCATGGCTGGCGGCTTTGCCGTTGCCGCCACCAAAACTATTGCCACCCCGCAAACCAAACCCATCCGGCGGCCCATCTCCTTGAATGCTAGTCCCTAAAACTGGCGAATCATTCACCGGAGTTTCGTCCGGTTTAGATTCCATTGCGTCTACCGGTTCTTGCTCAATCATCTTTTGCTCGTTCTCCATCGGAGGAGGCGGAGGTTTTTGCGATTGTGGAGTCGGCGGTGGCGGTAGAGGTGCCGGCGGTGGCAAATCAATCATGACCAACCGTTGGTCCTGACGTGATCGTGCATTCTCAAAACGACCTTTACCAAACCAGACCGCAATCCCAATCACGACAATGATACCGCCAACAATCGGCACACGATTTTTCTGAAAAAAACTTGGCTCGTCTTCTTGGTAGAAACCCATTTATTTTCCCTGGGTTTTTGTGGCCAAACCGACTTGGGAGATTCCCAGTCGCCCGACGATATCGAGCACATCCATAATTTTTTGATATTGTGTGCCGCTATCTCCGGCGACCACGACCGAAAATTCGGGAGTCTGTGTTTTTTGTTGGACGAGACGTTGTTGCAGTTCTTCCAAAGAAACCGGAATCGTATTAAGGAAGATTTTTCCCTCACCGTTAATCGAGATTGCCTGAGTCTTCGGTTTTCCCAGATTGGCACCCTTACTAGCTTTCGGCAGATTCACTTTCATTCCTTGAATCGAAGCCGTGCACATGAGAATGAAAATCACCAACAACACGTACGCCAAATCCAACATCGGCGTGATGTTGATATCGTCGTATGGTTTGCCGTCAGATTGCGCTTGCATGTTAGTGTTTCTCGACGTCTTCGGTGACTACGTTTTCTTCGTTCTCGCCGCCGTAGTATTCGGCCATCTTCGTGACGAATTCGTCGATGAACACATGCATATCACTTGTGGCGTCTTTGATGCGGGATAACAAATAGTTGTAGCCAAACAGCGCCGGAATCGCGACGGCCAGACCTGCGACCGTTGCCGCGAGCGCGGCAGAAATACCCGGGGCAATCGCGTTGACGTTCACTTCCCCTTGTTGCGCAATCGCCGCAAACGTAATCATAACGCCGACAACGGTACCGAGCAAACCAAGGAATGGACCACCGGAGATCGCAATCGTTAACAAAACGATCAGGCTGTTTAGTTTTTGAGTTTCACGGATTAACCCACCATCCAAAGTCGCGCGAATGGCTTGTACCGATCGTGCCGAAAGTGCCTTGGAAGCGCCTTGCTGTTTATCTTTCGCCAAGCGGTCGCGTAATTCCTCTACGCCAATCGTGTAAATGCGATAAATGGAAGCCCGGCGAATTATCCGAAAACTTTTTTCATCGATGCGTCCACCGAGAGTTTTGACATGCTCCAAATCGGTATGAATTAAAATCGAAAGATTCGAGGAAATGTGATGCCAGGTCTGCATGAAAAGCGCATTACCTTGCGCCACTTGATTCAGGTACGAACCTTTACTAATCATCACCCACCAGCTGATAATTGACATGATGATAAGAATGCCAATGACAACCCAACCATCAAACGTCAGCGACTTAATAATCACGCCCACATAACCACCACTGAGCCAAGAGAGCCAGGTCGTGGCTTCTTCGCCGGGGCCAAACGTCAGCAATTTCATCCCCTTATCATTTTGACTGATGGCGGCGAGCTTGATGAAACCGGCCGATCTCGCGACTTTCGAGATTTGGAATTCGTCTAGTTCCCCACTAAAATTTTCTCCGCCGATTTGGATCGACCCATTCAACGCCGGAAGTGAGGCATGCAGCGAAGCCACCGGTTCGCCGTCGAGGTAAAGGCTAATCGTTGCCTGCGATGAAACAACCGCGAGATGTCGCCAGCTTCCGGTCGCGATTGGACTGAGTGGCGGACTTCGCTGGATATTGCCGGCGCGGGAGATTTCCACATACGGCACACCATTTTCAACGCCCACCACAAAATTTGTATTCCCATCGCGCCGGCTCAGGATGATCGCGTTAGCTGGCAGCGTCGCCAGCTTGACCCAAGTCGAGATCGTGACTGGAACAGCTTCGAGCCACCGGAGCGAGGGTGACGGTGGAATCGTCAAAACGGTCTTATCATCAAGCCGAATTCCGGAACCGATGAATGAACCTTCCACGGTGACACCGGCGTTCTGAGCCAGATTACCGTTACCAGTTGAGTCGAACGCCGGAGCATTGCGTTCATTAAAATGATAAACCAACGCAGTCTCGGAATCATACGTCCCTTTCGCATCAACACCGGCATCCAACTTGGAACTTCCATTCCCGCAATAAAGCCAGAAACTGGTTTTGGCTCCGGGTTTTACATCGGGAACTTTCACCCATAGAAAAGCTTCCCCCATGAGCGAATCATATTTTTCGATGTGATAAGCGAGCAGCGTCTTGTTGTCTTCGGCGATAAACCGAAGATCGCCACCATCTTCTCTCGCTGCCGCAAACTGAAAATTACCAGCGTGCAATCGAACTAAAACCGGCGTCGTACCGATGGAGTCCGCAATGGCAACACCGGTGGCAGTCGTATCGATGGTAATCTTTTTGCGAGAAGACCAATCATCGTTCCACCAATTTGAAGCCTGAGCAACTCCGGACAAGAGCAGCATCATGATTGGGGCGAGTAGTCCCCGTTTTAACCGCATTGATGGTAATAGATTCATAATAGTTTTTCTTAGTAAGTGGCCCAGACTTTGAAAGTCATCCGCGGATCATAAGCCATTGTGTAACCGCCGGTGCGCTGACTGATAAGTGGAATACCCAAGTCCAGCGAGCCGTTGAAATGATCTAAAAAGTGAATCCGGCTCCCAACACCGCAACTCGCTAAGTCCCACTCTGAAATCGTCTGCGGTAGCGGTTGCAGATTGGTTAAGTAGCCGCCCTCGGAAAAAATATAAATTCGCCAGTCTGAAGTTTTGTTCCCAAAAAAACTGAAAAGCGATGGACTCCGCAGTTCGACTGCACCAAAAATCGCGTTATCACCAAACCGTTCGCCTTCGAAATACCCGCGAACCGTTCCGAGACCGCCACCGCCAAATTGCTCACCACTGACCAGTGGTTGCGCGGCCACCTGTCCTTGAATTTTTCCGAACAGTTGCAGACCGGCAGGAAGCTCGTGGGTTTGCGAGAGATCGCCTCGTACGTAAAAAAAACTACCGTCTGATCCAACCCGGCTGTTTGCAAAAGTGCTTGAACTACTACCTAATCCACGAAAACTAAAAGTCGGCCCGACATTGAGTTCAATCTGGTCATTCTTTGCAATCCACACGGCACTATAAGTCACACTCAACGGCAGATAATGGTAACCGGTCTGAATCGTATTGGTTTGTCCACTCGGCGTGACATTTTGCTGATTGCCTTTGTAGTCAAACCCGAAATTGAGCGTCTGGGAAAAATCTTTACTGCTCGGCAAAACGATTGCGAACCGGAGACCAATCACATCGCCGCGACCGGCGGTATCGATACCGGCGCTGCTGGAGACTGGAGTTGAGACCGCGCTATCTTGCTTCGTCCCTTGTAGTGTCAGGCTCAACCAACTCAACGCCGGAAAACGCGCGAGGTAATATCCCGAAAAAACTTTTACCTCGTTGGGGTTTTCCGGAGATAATTGAAAACTACCACCGACCGAATGCTCCAGCTGCCAGAGATTGTCATAATTCAGCGATCCATTTAACCGAAGCTCGGTCGTATTTGCGCTCTGCCGGTTGTTCAACTCAAGGCTGCCGTGCAGAGGAAATTTATCCTTCACGTCCAAATCAACATCCACCGTCCCCGGTGTCGCGCCCTGACGCAGCGATGGCGTCACCCGTTGATCCGGCTGTTGATTCAAGGCAACAATATCGTGGTTCACCTCGTTGAAATTAATTACTTTCCCCTCGGCAATCGATGGCGCCAGCGCACGAATTTGACTCGATAAAAAATATCTCGCTCCATGCACTCGTAATTGGCCGACCGGTGTTTCGGTGACTTCTAAAAGAATGCTACCGGACCGCCACGGCTGCGCCGGAATTTGAACGGAAACCGTCTGGTAGCCTTTGCCTTGGTAGGTTTTTTCAAGAGCGGCCCGCGCTTTTTCCACATCGTCTTGCGTTCGCCCCGGGCCTAAATACGGATAAACCGCTTCTTCGATTTCCACCGTTGTCAATTGGCGCGCACCTTTAATTTTGTATTCTTGAATAAAAATTCGCGGCGTTGAAGCTTCGGCGACCACCGGAGCCAGCACCAAAACCATAAAAACAATTGGAAATCGTTGGATGAAATGAACCGCTCGAGTCGCCCTGTTGGGCAACCGAACAGCACATCCAATTTGCCAATCTTTTGTAGTTAAAAAATCCTTCATGCCACTGAGTAAAAATTAAAAATTCCACCGACGAGGCCAACCTCCGGTGGCGGAGACTCTACAAGGATTAGCGGGTGTAGCTCACACAGTTTTAGGACATGAGCTTCTACATTTCGGACATTAAATTAGAAATTTTAATTCCTTAATAATACGGTCGTTACAATAAGTAATCGCAATCTGTCACAAAATCGTAACACTGCGTCACTGAACAGTAACTTGGCGGAAAAAACGCTAAAATTTGATGGGATAGGCAATGGTAATTGTAAGCCCCGGCGAATCTTCAGTCAGCCCCATTGCAGCGGTGAAATTAAACACTGAGTTGCGAGTGACCGCCCAAGCAAATCCGAACCGAAACTGCGCCTCGTTGAGTGATGAACCTTGCACTGTGCCAACTCCGGTGAGTTCTGTGCTGAAGGTATAGCGCTCCAACACACCGAGATTAATGGCAAAGGATGGATTCATCGCGATTGCCACCGCCACTCCGTTATCGATACTACCGCCGGGCTGGTAGGTGGTGGTAATCACATTCGTTCCGGTGCTGGTAATTTGTTGTGCGGTGAGGTCTCGTCCAAAATTATAGGTGTATCCAGTATTAAAAATTAGAACTATCGGGTCCATAGTTTTAATCGCCGTGATCCCATTGCGCACACCCCAAACTCCCGCCCCTTGGGCGAGTTGGCTATTACTGTGAATATCAAACTGGCTCTTGCCAATCGGGGCGCGGCCGGTGGACTGAACGATGAGGTCGGGAACCCAACCGTGCTCGTGCAACAGTTGATACGACAATCCCAATTGCGGATCACCAATCCCTTGGTCATGCCGGCCAGACTCTTTGGGGGCAAGTTGTACATTGTTTTGGTAAGACTGCGTCACATACCGGTCCGTCTCGGATTGCCACGGCACCGAAGCATCCACCTGTAGATTCGGTAAAATTCCGTATCGGAGTGCCAGTTGAGTCTGAAAAACATCGCGTTCCACTCGTAGTGCTTGGATATTCCCGATAATCAGCACCGGTAGGATGGAAAATCCATCTACGTTGATAAAATTGCGAGAAGTGTGTGAATAGGTAAAACTTGGTTCGACATCAAATTTTCCCTGCGGAAGTAATACACCACTGCGTTGCACACTCTGAATGGCACGCTCACGCTCGACGCGCTCCCGGTCCTTCTCAGCTTCAGTTTGTTCTTTCGGTGTCTCAGTAGGTGCGGGTGTTGGCGCTACCGGAGGCACTGGAATCACCTTCAGCTTTTCTTCCTGACGCGCGGCTTTCAATTGGTCAAGTTCGGAACGCGTCTGCTTCAATTCATCGGCGAGGTTTTGAATCAGCTTCAAAATCTCGGCTTTACCTAGATTGTCGAGATCGCCAACCAAGCCGGTGGAAGCAGTCGCTGGAGCAACATTGCTGTCGGTCGCCCCAAGGCATACTGAAGTCATCAGCAGCAACGCTAGCATGCTGAGAATACAAAGTCTGAACTGTGTCATCCGGTTCTCTTAGTTGGTCGGACATCAGCCTTGCGTCACTGTGTCGCAATCTCGTGGCAGCCGAGTGACGAATGCGTGACGATTATCCGTAGGATTAGAACTCGCCTTTGTAGTGTGGTACAAAGCCGATTCCCTCGGCCTGCAAGAGACTACGAGTCATGTCTTGAGAAACAAATCCCTGCTTGGTTGCATCCGGCTGCCAGTCAACTGGCACAAGTCCTTTTTTAGATTTCAGAACCATGCCGATTCCATTGCGCCAAATGTCCGTGAAATTGCCCGCCTTCATCGTCATATTCCCCACCATCGGATCGGTTAAGAAAACGCGGTCCGCTTGCACACCTCGAAACACGACGAAATGATCGTAGCCGCGAATCCGAATCGGAACGATGACTGGCGATTTCAGCTCGACAAGATCCGCGAGCGTCATCTCAGAATAGCCAATGGACTTGAATCCAATGGAGGCGGCAGCTGTTTTGAGATCGAGCAACGAAAATCCCTTTTTCTCTTTATAACGCCGGATCGCTTCCTCCTGTCCGTGCTTATGAATAATAAAGGCGACGACAGATTCTTCCGTCACGTTCAGTTTGTAATAGTATCGCAACAAGGTGGTCAGCGCGGCCGCTCCACAACTAAAATCATATTTCTGCCGCACCGCACGTTCATCTTTCAAATCTTTGAAAGTGCGAACTTTTTTGGAGATGTTCAATCCATACGGTAGACTCACTGACACATTTGGCGGTTGCTCCGGTGGAGTTTCGTTCGCAGCATGAACTGCCGGCGGAACGCACCAGCTAATCGCAAGACACAGCCCACCTAACCAATGGGTTAGTGCTGAGCTTTGCCAAGTCATGAAATTTCCTCGTAGAAAAACAACCGGAGCCAACCGCGCTGCCGCTGGCTCCGGTCGATTTCCTTAAGGATGAATCGTGGTGGTATTCTGCACACCTGTATTTTGTGTGCCGGTATTGCCTTGATTGACCGTTCCCACCGTCGAGTTGATATTAACGTTGAGATTCAACATTACCGAGATGGTGGAATTAACCGAGAGAATGTTCACCATCGAGGATAGATTTTGTTGGGCCTGATCACTGAGAGAGATGTTTTGGGTGCTATTGTCATTCAGCGTCATATTACCGGACTGGGTCATATCAAATGACCCGACAATTCCACCGCACTGCCCATCCATTTCGTGATCATCCATCTCGCGGACCTTGTGCAGTGCAACTTTTGTTTCAGTTCGCACCGGTACGGCTTCATTGGAACTTTCGGCTTTCTTAGGCTGATTCACCGGAGAATCTGGCACTGTTTTTTGTATGTCAGCCGATTGAGCTACCGGAACGGAAGGCTCCGGTACCAAATCACATTCATTCTGTATCTCGTCGCAAGGTTGAGCCTGCAAAAGCGGAATTGCGGCCCACACCAGTGCGACCGCAGCCATCCCAATCAAAAATCTTTTCCCGAAATTATTTTGCATTTTGTCATCCTTTCATACTCTGTGATTCCACTCTCTCTTTAACAGCCTTACAGGAGTCCCTAGGCGCATTGCCTAGAGACCCCTGCTTTATTTTGGCTGTACGTCTCCGGATGGAAACGATTAGTTGCTCTGAATGAGCGTATTGATTTGGCTGATCGAAGTTCCAAAGGAACCACCGATACCAAGGCCAACAACATTGCCACTGCCCGACGTCAATGAATCATTTGCGGCGTTGATTCCGACCGCAACGTTATTGAGACCGGCGGCATTCACCACACTCAGCACTGCAACGGTTTGCTGAGCGGTCGCGCCAACATCAACCGAATACACGCTGCCATCAGTCACTGTTTGATCGCCATGACCAATCTTGACAGTCCCTGCGGCCGTGATCGTTGTGGAGGCTAAGCCACCAGTAACATCACCAGCAGTGGTTGAAACCGTTCCGTCAGTCCACGTTACACCATCAGCTGTAATCCCCGTGTTGTGCGTCTGTGTGATATCGTTGTTCTGTGTGGCATCCGCTGCATTGGCAGTCGGATCCACGTTCAAGGCGTTCACAGCCACGGCTACGTTGTTAACACCAGCCGCGTTGACAACGCTCCCACCCACAACTGAACCTTGGCCATCCAAGGTCAAGGTGTATGCACTATTGTCAATAATGGTCTGCTCTCCATTACCGATATCGATCTGACCCGCAGCTCCGGCGGCGGTGGTCTGATCCATTTCTTGATCGTTCATCGACTTCGCTGCGAAGCTCGACGGAACTCCAACCAACAAGCTCCCACAAATTGTGAGGGCGCCAATCACTACCATGTGCTTCTTCATTATACCTTCTCCTTTAGTTTAGTTTGTGTTTTTTCCATCTCAAAAACGTCAGCCATAGCGACCCGTTTCTGAATTTCCCCTTCGCAAATTGTGCGAAAGAAAATTGTTGTGACCGGAGCGTGATTCATCAACGCATCCCTCCGATTCCTTGAACGCCGGAAAATGGATTGAACCCAGGCGGCAGCACTAGTTGATTCTGCTGTAAAGAATTCTGCACGCTTGGCAATGTTTGCATATTCACGTTGAGACTGCCGCTGATCTGCACCGTGCCATTCATTACTTGCACTTCCGTCGGAGAAATCGCAATCGGCGTGGCCCCGGATTTCGTCGGCACACCCACCGTCACCGGTGAGCCAGAGAAAACGGTTGTTTTCCCCGCTGAATTTGGAATCACTTCCACGCTGATGGTTCCAGAGCCGCTCACCATGCCAAAGGAAGTTTGCTGACTAAAGCTAATCACTTGATTCAGCGTCACGGAATCCACGCTGATTCCCGTTGAACCTTTAGCGCAGACTTCATCCATTTCTTCATCGGCCATCACTCGCGGTTTTGCTTGGAGCGCCGGCGCAAATATACAGAGCAACGCCAAGCCGACCGGCACCACTGCAATTCGCGTTATAAATTCTCTCATCACGATGCACGCAAACTACCGTTTGGCGGAAAAGTCTTCATTCAGCTTTCGGACAATAAACTTCAGATTTGGGACATGACTCAGTGTTATCTAATCCGTTTAATACAAGAGTGTTGCAATGTAATGCGATTGTTCTAGTCACTCTTTAGTCGAAATGTGACGCAACAGTAACTCTCGGCCGATTTCCACCGGTCACTTCCAACCTGTACCGGTGGATAACTGTCACTGCTTTGTCACTTTCCTGCCATGCGATTGCGACAAAGCAATGCTTTTTTGCCTAGTCCAAATCTCTGGAATAAAAATCATGCTAAAAAAGTTCATCTTCATTACCGCCAGCCTCACCGTTGGCTGGACTGTCGCCATGGCGGGCGAGCCGTCACTCGCCGACCAGATTAAATCCATCGACAAACAACTTCAGGTCATGCGCCGGGCCGCACAATCTGACCCGGAAGTCAGCGCTGCCACCGCCGAACTAAAGGTCGCATTCGATAAGTTGAACGCCACAATCGATACGGTGGTGGTTCGCACCAATCCCAACGGAAAAGAATTAATCGAAAAACGCAAGAAGCTGTTCTACCAATACACCGCCCAGCAAAAAGCCAAGGGCGTCCAAGAAAATTCTCCGCAGTAATCCTCCCGCACCGACTCGCTGCCGTTCGCGCCAGCCCACTCTGTGCAATCTTCGATTGCAATCCTGTCGCAACGAAACAATGTCCGATTCCAAAAAGAAAAAGGAGCAGGGGAGAACCGCCCCTGCTCCTTCACTTGCGATCAACGTCAGAAACCAAACTTAATGACGTCGATCTACTCCCATTGATTGGCTAATGACAGCCGATCGCCGTCTTCTCACCATTCACGGCACTGGTCAACGCGGTCGCGTCGTTCGTGTTCATGATCTTGGTTGAGAGATAAGCACTGATCTTGGTGATCGCCGCAGACAATTGGGCACACGCTGCACTAATTTTCGAGTTCGCTTGAACTTGTGCAGTGGTCGCCTTTGTAGCTGCAATCTTCGCCGCATTCGTACCCACTTTGGTGCCGAGCGCGTAATCAGCCACCTTTACGGCTGTCCAGTAGGTATTCGTCGCTTGATACACCGCCGCTTGGCCTTCATACAGCTTCGCGTTGGTGAGGTTGGCAATGATGCCGTTCGCACGAGCAACACCCAACGTATTCGTGACACTCTTCTTGCCAATGATCACGATGTTCACATCATTCGACATCCCGCCCACTTGCGCAATGATGCCGTCAATACCCGCACTGTTGACCTTCACAGTGAAGCTGCTGGTCGCAGTCCGGCTCGCGGCATCCGTCACCGAGCAATTCACGGTGGTGGTGCCGAGCTGGAACAACGTACCGGAAGCTGGCGAGCAGCTCACGGAACCTGGTGTATTGCAGCCGCTAGCGGTCGGCAACGAGTAGGTAACTACTACGTTTGTCGTGCTCGCATTCGGTGTGTTGGTGGTGATGTTAGCCGGAGTCCCGCTGAGGGTCGGCGCATTCGTCGAAACAACCACAACGTGGAAGCTGTTGCTGCCAATCAGTCCTTGCGTATCAGCCTGTGTGCAGGTGACCAAGGTGCTGCCGTAGCTGAACGTCGAGCCGAAAGCCGGCGAGCAAACTACGCTACCACTGAGTGGATTGCAGTTATTGGCAACGGTTGGATTCGTACCGGTCACCACCGCGCTGCCGCAGGAGGCAACGATATTGGTGACTTCGGCATGGCTATTGATTGTCGGCGCAGTCGTCGACTTGACCACAACGTGGAAGCTGTTGCTGCCAATCAGTCCTTGAACATCTGCTTGTGTGCAGGTGACCAAGGTGCTGCCAATGCTGAACGTTGTGCCGGAGGCTGGCGAGCAAGCAACGCTACCGCTGAGGTTGTTGTTGTGGCTCGCGACAGTCGGGGCTGAATAGGTCACCGCTGTGCCGCTGCAGGAGGCAGTGCTGTTGGTGGAATCCGCCACGCTGGTGAGGACCGGCGCAGTCGTTGACTTAACAACGACATTGAAGCTCCGGGTTCCCACGAGACCGTGAACGTCTGTCACCGTGCAGCTCACCGCAGTGCTGCCAACGTTGAACGTCGAGCCGGAAGCTGGCGAGCAGCTCACGCTACCGTTCAATGCATTGCAGTTGCTGGCAACCGTCGGGGCTGAATAGGTCACCGCCATGCTGCTACCCGCAGTGCTGTTGGTTGAATCCGCCACGCTGGTGAGCGCCGGCGCAGTCGTCGAATTGACAACCACGTGGAAGCTCGTGCTCGCAACCAGATTTTGAGAATCGGTCACTGTGCAGCTAACGAGTGTGCTGCCGAGGCTGAACGTCGAGCCAGAAGCTGGCGAGCAGCTTACGCTACCCATTGGCGTGTTACAGCCAGTGGCAACGCTTGGGGCCGAATAAGTCACCGAGGCACCACTGCAAGAGGCAGTGCTGTTCGTGGAATCCGCCACGGTGCTGAGCGTCGGTGCAGTCGTTGAAATGACTGTGACCGTGAAGCTGTTCGTCCCAGTCTGATTGATTGCGTCGGTGCCGATACAGGTGACAGTCGTCGCCGTTCCAACGTTGAACGTCGCGCCGGAGGCTGGCGAGCAGACAACATTCACTGGCGTCGCGCAACCGGTGCCGGTTGGGTTCGTGAAGCTCACGACCGCAGAGCAACCAGCAACATTCGTGCTGATGTTCCCGTGACTGGCAACCGTCGGGGCTGAGGCGGCAATGGTCACAGTCGCCACCGCGCTGGTGGAGAAACCGGAACCATCGGTCACCGTCAAGGTCACATTCGTCTGACCCACCGAGAACGGACCGGTGTTATCGAGAGCGAGCAAGAGGCAGTAGCCGGTCGAGCCGCCGTCAATATCATTCACCGTCACGTTCGCGGTGCAACCCACGCCCGCTTGAATCACGATGCTGTTTTTGACAATCGCAGCAGTTGACTGCGCAGCGATGAAGCTGAGACCGGTGTCTCGCAAAACAAGGTCGCCCAAGAAGGTGCCAGGTTGGCCACCGATGGCGTTCGGTTGCAGTTCGTACAACTGCGACACGACCACGTTTGTGCCTTGGTAGTTATCGATGGTCGGATTGAAGAAGCTGAAGCTTGTGCCGCCGCTCTTCATATCCTGCGCGAACCAGCTACCGGCCGCTGTCGCACTGACAACAGTTGAGTAGTCGCTGTTTCCGGTGCTGGTGGCTCCTTTTAACGGAGAACCAGAGTTAAACAACGGCTCAATGATGGCCGAAGCGCTCTGCTGCGCATTGGCGCTGCCGCGTTTCCACGCTGGCGCGCAATTCGGTGCGCTTGCCCACAACGTCTTGACTGGCACGTTCACGACACCGTTTGAGTAACCAGCTGCCCGACCCGCCGTCGCCACTGTGCCCCAGTACAAATCAACGCGATTGTACCAGTTGGTGCCGTAGGTGTTCGAGAGATCCGCTGTCGAGAGAGCCGACAACGTGTTGGTTGAACCCGGCGTCAGTCCGTAGAACTGGCTGATTGGGCCGAGGTCAACTTCCAAGCAGGCCACGGAAGAGTTAGTTCCGCGGAAACCTAAGATCAAATCACCATAATTGGGATTGATCGTCGCACTCTGCGCCACCGGCGTCAGCAGTGCGGCACTGGCGATTGCCAGTAGCGCCATCTTGAAATGGCTGCTTTTTGTTTGTTTCATCATATTTTCCTTAAATGCTTTCGTTTTGAGTTATTTTTGTTTTTGAACACTCAGATCAATAAGGGCTGCCAGCCGTGACGACCGCGCCTTCGCTTTGACGACCGACATTCATGCCGCTGAGGAGAACGGCTGCGTCTGTGTCATGAATCTGCTTCGCAATCTTGTCCGCAACAACTTTCTGATTGCCAGCCAAGCCGCTGCGATACATCAAGTGCTCATAGCACCAGAACGTATATTGACCGTTTTGCACGCCTGCGAGACTGTAGGGGAATCCATTCCAGTTCATGAACGTTGCACCGGTAGCCAAATTGGTCGCCGCTGCACCATCACCCGTCGAGAGATAGGCAACCACAAAGCCGAGTCCTGCGCCCACTGGGGTGCCGACTGCGCTGGCAAGTGTGCCACCGCTGCTATAGCCAGAATGACCAACGTCATAGGTCGTGCCATTGACGGTGTTGACCGGCCAAGCATTCATCGCTGTGATCAAACCACTGGCACCAAGAGTACCGGTTGGTTGATATTGGAACGGCGCGCCGAAAATCCCGAAGCCAGATTCAGCAAACGCACCTAACCGTGTGCCGGAATCTTCATCGCGACCAAAAACTTGAACATTGACAGCCGCATCGGCTGGGTTAGCAGTCCACTGCGAGAGTGGAGTCTGACCCGCGAGCACGGTTTGAGCCAACAGAGTCGTCATATTGACCATGTTGGATGGGGAGCCAGCACCACGAACCCAGGTGAATGGCGCTACGCCAACAACCTGATCAACCAAGGCTGGCGTCGTGAACGCAGTCGCGCCCTGGAATGAGTCGCTCATCGCCATGTCTGCCGTCACGGCTGAGTCATGGATACTGAGGTTGTTTGCACCGGTGCCGCCGCTCAAGTTCGTTGCTGTCAACCAATTGGCGATGGTCAAGTTTTTGGTCAAGTTTTGAACGCCACCGACTGATCCGGACCATGAGGTCTGAATGATCACCGGAATCGCACCGGCGTTGACTGTGCCTTTGAATACTGCCTGACCGGCGCCACTGATCGTCGCACCGGCACCAGCATAACCGAATGTATAACCCGCATCTAGGATATGCAGGATTGCGTTATGCGTCTGATTCCGGTACGCGGTGGAACCGGTGAGACGCAGGGTGATGGTTTGCGCGGAAGCCGAGCCAGCAATTGTTAATGCTGTCACGCCCGCGATCATTGTTGCTACACACTTCTTCATACTCATACTCTCTTCCTCCTGATTAGTTTTGTTTTTATGTTTCTGACAATTTCTCTGAGCCCGCTCTGCCCGCGGCACCCCGATACAATCGAGTAGCCAGCAGTCGGCCGCGGGTCTGGTCGCTAAAATTGTGCTCTTCATCAGTGCACTTTCTTCCGACAACCTTGGGCACTTCTACTTCTACTCACGTAGCGCACTATACGTTTGCGACGAAATAGCTACTTCCTATTTTCGGACAAGCAACGACAGTTCGCAGACATCTGTAGCGTCAATGTAATCACTTGATGCCGAATGAGATGGGAGAGATTGAACCGGTGAGACATCTAACCTTGCGGTTGGTTCACTAAACTGTAACGCGCCGGCGAAGTGATTCGGAAGCTGAACTACCGGTGGCAGGTACCGGTGGTAATTGCGCGGTGAAATATTGCTTTTTGACGACGTCGAATTCCGCACCGTAATCGTGAATGAACACTTCCAACTGCGTCTCGCGAGACTCATTGTAAATCACCTGATTGTCCAACTCGGTCCAATAGCCCAGCAGTACATTTCCGACACGGACCTTTTCGCAGCCGAGCAATTCGAAAACGGTGATTTCACCGGTGGTCGTCTCCGCCGCAATCAGGCTCGTGTCTTTACAAACAAGGATGACTTTCGCTTTCGTTTTCATATTCCGCTCACTCACCACCCTGTTGCTTCAACCAGTCCGCCACCTCCGGAAAGTTGCGTTGCGTGGCCGACTGGAATGGTGTTTTCCCATCGTTATCTTTGGCGTTCACGTCCGCCTGATTCGCGAGCAGTAATTCCGCAACCGCTTTATTGGAGGCCCAATGCAATGGCGTCTGACCGGCGTTGTCTTTGGCACTCACGTCCGCTTTGTTTGCGAGTAGCGCTTGGACTACCTCCGGACGGCCAAACATTGCCGCGGCATGCAACGGCGTCTTTCCATCTTTATTCTTGGCATGGACATCCGCGCCGTGCGCCAACAGTAATTCGGCAATCTCTTTGTCAGCGGCCGAGTGTAAGGGCGCGCCGCCGGTTTTATCTTTGGCATTCACATCCGCCTTGTGCGCCAGAAGAAACGTGACTCCGTCTTTATTTCCGCCGGCGGCCGCCAAGAGCAATAGCGTCTGGTCAAAGTTATACTTGGCATTGATATCTGCTCCGTGCGCCAACAGTAATTCGGCGACTTCCGGATGATTACGTCGGATTGCCTCATACAACGGCGTGAAACCAAGATTATCTTTGGTCTCCACCTCCGCACCGGAGGACAGCAGAATTCTCACGACCTCTGTTTTTCCAAATACCGTCGCCGTCAGCAATGGCGTCAGGCCGCGTTTCGTCTTGAGATTGACCTCCGCCTTGTTTGCCAGCAGTAATTCCACCACTTCCTTGTGACCACGCTGCGCTGCCCAGAACAACGGCGTTAACTCTTGATTGTCTCTGGCGTTGACCTCCGCTTTGTTCGCCAACAACACTTCCGCCACCTCCTTGTAGCCCAGCATTGCGGCCGTGTGCAACGGCGTCCGGATGCCGATGTCTGTGGCAGTCACCAACCCGGGATTGGCTGCCAAAAGTGTCTTAATCTTGACCACGTCACCCGCTTGCACCGCCTCGTGAATTTCGTCACCAAAGACGGAGCATCCGAGCGCCAGCATCACCAAGAATCGAGAAAGAATTTTCATAATGATTTGTCCCAACCCAACAAATGGCCAATCGTAACTACGACTTCCGGATCATCTGGAAAGATGACCGGTAGCTCTTTGGTCCGCCGAAACTGTTCACCCAACCGCCGGCACATGATTTTGACCGGACAACCGCAGGCGCTGTAGAAAAATGTCACCTGCCGCTCAACACCGTCCGGCCAAAATTCCCGCAACTGCATTCCTTGATCCGGAACCACCGCTTCCAAAATCGACTGCGAAACTCCTGAGCCATTCAATAAGTGATCGGTGCCTTGAGCATCCGCAATCATGATGTCGAGATTCTTTTCCAGATTCTTCCCGGCGAACGACGACCGCACGGGATGCGTCGCTGGCACGATTCGGGAATGCCACAATATCTGGCCGGTCGGACGAAAGACGAGAGCACCACGCCCGGTTTTCTCGCTGCTGACATGCATCGAGATATGCAGCTTTCCATCCGCCGTCGGCTCGCCATACGCGTCCAAAATCGCAAACGTTCGCCCTTGTCCATCGTCGGGTTGGTACCGGCGGTCAACGGAGCGTAACGCTTCGGCGATGCTCGGAGTTTTCGCTCCAAAATCCAATTCCACCGTGACCATTACCGCTTCGGCTACTTCCATCGTCGAGACGCCGGAGGCCGGCCAAGTGAATGCGCGAATTTCAGAGGCGACGACCGCCACCGGTGCCGTTTGCGATTGCCCAGAGGAACTCCCCATCCAAATCACAATTCCAAAACTCAGTAATGCGAAATTGAAACGTCCATTCATCGGCTCACAGGTAACGAGACCATGTTACGGTTCGGCGAACGGAATGTTACACTTCAGCGAATTATTTATTCGCCGGAGCGACCGGCGGAGTAGCTGGTTTCTTTTCCGGAAATGCTTTCTGTAGCTCGTCAATGACTGCATCCGTAATATCGGCTGACTGCGAATCGAAATAGATCAAATTATCCGAGGCGGCCATCACCACAGTTAAGCCATGCGCCGCGGCAACTCGCCGGGCGGCCGGACGAATCTTTTCGCGATAACTTTGGATGAGACTCGCGCGCCGATTCTGTAAGGCCTGTTGATAGTTAGTGAGCGCCGTTTGCCAAACCGTATTCGCCTTGTTCGCGGTTTCTAAAAGTTCTTGACGCTGGTCCTTACTCAGCGGCAACCCATCTATTTCGTGCTGATCTTTGGCATTGATGAGTAATTTATTTTGCTCGTCCGTGAGTTTAGCTTCGGTCGAGATTCGCTTCTTCCCATCGTCGATGGATTTCAGCATGCCACGATGAACTTCTTCCAATTGATTTTTCAATTCGGTGTTCGTCGCTTGAATTGATTTCGACATTTCATCCATCCAGCCCATCGCCGTCGTGACTTTGTCTAAATCAAGGATGGCTAAACCACCGGTGGTTGCGGCCTGCGCTTGAGAGGCGGTGGCCGCCAGAAGAAACATCAATACACTTAAGATTATTTGTCGATTCATAATAGTTCTCAGATTCCTGTTAGTTTTTCCTTTGAATTAGCCTGTGCCTGTCGCGACCGAAGATTATTACCTTTTTTTCTTGCCGGTGGCTTTCACCGGCTGCCCATGGCGTTTGCGCCATTCCGAAGGTGTGCACTTGAAGTGCTTCTTAAAGCGAGATGTGAATAAGCCAACGCTGTTGAACCCACTATCCATCGCCACATCAATAATCTTTGCATCGGACTCTTGGAGAAGTTTTTTCGCTTTATGCAAAGATAACACAATGCGTTTGGTGCCAAGTGAATGCCCAAAATGCATCCGAAACAGCCGACTGAAATGGCGCACACCACAACCGCACTGCCGGGCTAGTTCATCAACCGTTTGATGTCGCCATTGCCCCTCCACCATCTGCGTGACCAACGCTTCAAACCGCTGCTTTGCAGTCAGCACATAGTTCGGTTTTGGATCCGGTGGTGGTAAATGGTCGGCCAAAATCAACGCCGCGAGATGGAGTAGTTCGCAGCGGATTAACATCGTCTGACTAGTGTTCGCTTGTTTGCTGAGGATTGCGAACTGCTGAGCAAACGGACTCACGGCAGCCTGAAGTAATGGAAAAGTATTTTCCTGTTGCGCGGCGTCCTTTAAAGATTGTTGCTCCGAGGTGCTAATCGTCCCGGTCAACAATTCTGGGAAAACCTGAAAGAATTGCACTCGAAGTTCACCGAGTTGGCTCGCTCGTAATTGGCAGGACCGGCCCGGCGCATGCACTAAAGTATCGCCTTCACTGAGCTGGAGCGGTGCTTTCTTCCCAAAGGCGTACCCTTCGCCCTGAAGAACACGCAAAAACAGCCAGCCTTGCAAATTTACGCTCCATTCAGTGGCTGGCTGAATGCTCGTATCGTGAAAAACGAGGTGACTATCATTAAACATCATGAGCCTGACTGTTATGCACTTCTGTGACGACTTAACTGCTAAGCTGTGAAGTTTCTGTTACAAATACATAGATGAATGCTTACTTTTTCATACCATCTGTACCGCTATTTTTCTGGTCCACTGGCTCCATGTGACATGACCTCGCTATTTAGAGCCACCTGTGGTGTTGGTCTGAGGCGTAGAGACAGGACTCAGAATGAAAATAAGCGGTTATATATTCTGACCGCTAACAAAAAGAGCACCCGCTCTTCTTGTTTTACAACCTAACTTCTCGGCCGACCCATTCTGCTCAACAACTTCACCGCCTTGCCCATGTCCTTTTCCTGGGCAATCTGGTGACGACGGGTTAATCCCACGCACTCCAGGGTGTTGATCGCACTCATCCTGTCGTGTACACCTGTGACCTGGCCATCGCTGACCCAGATCCTCGGCTTGGCTTGCTTGCTCAGCCATTGTAGTGCAGGCCCATCAACCACATTGGCACCACCAGCAGGCGCACCAATGAACTGCTTATCCACCTGCCGACCATCTTGAGCCAGCACACGCAGCACACCGTCATGGGTGTTGCCTGAATACACCGCGACGGTACATCCAGGAGCCGCATTCAGTATCTTCTGGATATCCTCATTGCCCAGCTGCATGGAACCGCTGCCATCGATCAATACAGCACCACCACGACCTCGGCGGGTATGACGGAATATCTTCCCGTCAATCAACAGCCGATGTAGCTGCCGTGGATAACTCCCTTCATCCGTCGACCGATTTCGTTTACCCAGGTAACCCGCGACTCGATGATTCCTGGGTGGATGATCAACCACCAGCTTGCCCCAGGGGATCCGCCGCGTGGACCGTCGTGATGTGCCTTGCTCCTTGGCGATCATGAGCACCGAGACCAGACCTGCACCACCATCACTTGCTCGCGACATCCCTGGCATTCTGGGCATTGGTGCACTGCCTGCATCAAGTAATGCCTGCAGCCATTTGCTGACACGGACGGTATCCCTGAACTTTGGCACCGACGTACTCCACATGGCATTGCGAGCCAGTCGCGCAATCTCCAACGCTGAAGCCCCGATGGGATCATCTTGCAAGACCTCACCGAAGACCGCTTCCATGACACCACTACCAGTTGCCGCCACTGCCATCAGCACCAGCAACCGTGCATCCTTGCGACGCAGTACATCCTTGGCCAGTGCAGTACATACAGGCTTGGACCAACCACCAGCACTGGTATCAACCCCTGATTCACTCAACTTGGTATTGACCCGCAGGTCTTCCACGGCTGCCAGCACATCAGGACTGACCTTATGCTTGATCGCTTGCTGGTCAGGACGCTTTGGTGACCAGTGGACGTGCCCCAGCTCATGGTCTCGCATGA
>CAINDI010000137.1 GCA_903847335.1 uncultured Verrucomicrobiota bacterium
GGATTCGAGTACACATAGAAGGTCGGAGCGATCATAAAGCTCACATCTTTCGTGAACTTAATCTTGCCGCCACCTTGCACTCCGAGCAACCAAGTGTCATTGCCACCGGCGGAGGCGCCAGCGAAAATGTTTTGGTTCACGGAGTTGTTGTAGGTGAACTCACCGAGGGTCAAGAAGTAATCCACTTTCTCCGTCTTGAATTGCAGCTTTTGCGCAAAACCTTCTGGATGAATGTCATCTTTCCAGCCCATTTGGTAATTGATGAACGGCGTGTTCATCTTACCGCCGATTAGCGTCAACCAATCCGTCGGCTTATACTGCGCCCACAACAGACCCAACCCGATGGCGTCGTTGCTGAGCTTGCTCCACGGACTGCCCGAAAAACCTTGGCCGCCCATCGTCGCATTGCCGGAGTTACCTTTGGTGCCGGTTTCCAATTGCAAACCATAGGAGAAGTTGTCTTGCAATTCTCCCGTGATTCCCGCGCGGAGACGATACCGGAAACGATCTAGATCAGCATTGCTATCCGGACCATTGTACGCGCCAGTACCAGACGCGAGGCCGGCGTTACCGTTACCGGAGCGCCATTCGTAGCGCAACCGGAGGTCGCCGTAGAACGTCATACTATTAACCCAACTCGATACCTTAATCTTATTGTACTGATTAACGGCTTCGGCGGTTTGTTTGTCGAGCTGTTCGCGAGCGTCATTAGCTTCGCGCTGGGTGATAACACCCTTCTTCGTGAGCAAGTCGAGAATGGCATCGCCACTCTGACCGAAGGCTGCGCTACCGGTGAGGAGCGCGGCCGAGATAACTGCAGTTACGATTTGTTTGTTTGGTTTCATTGGTTCTCCTTTTCTGAGCCGCAGGCTATTGGTGCGATGTTACAAACAAATGGCAGTTATGTTACAATTGTGTTACAACCGGATAGACAAGTTGCTAGTTATTCGCTAATACTCGCCGCAGGAGATACCAAATGTTACGACGACTGATTCCGCATGAATTCGATTTCTTTGAATGTTTTGAGAAAGCCGCCAATGAGGCGGTCATCGCCGCTAAACTATTATTGAAAATGACTGAAAACTACGGCGATGCCGACCCGATTGCCCGTGAAATCGAAGCCGTCGAGCACCGGTGCGATGATGTCACGCACGAAGCGATGGATCGCCTAAATAAAGTCTTCATCACGCCGATTGACCGGGAAGACATTCACGCCATTATCATCCGCATGGATGACGTGGTGGATTTGATTCACGCCTCGTCAAGCCGAATGGCATTTCTGCACATTGAAAAACCGACACCGCATTCCATCAACATGGCCAAGCAAATCGTTCGCGGCTGCGAAAAAATGGCCGAGGCAGTCAAAGGTATTCGCTCCACTAAAAATTACGAACAAGTCACCAAAGACTGCATCGCCATTCACGAGGTCGAAAACTCCGCCGACGATCTCTTGCACCAAGCGCTGGCAGAATTATTCACCAACGTGAAAGACCCGATTACCGTCATCAAATGGAAGGATATTTACGAGAGTTTGGAATCGGTCACCGACCGGCTCGAAGCCGTTGCCAACGCCCTCCATGGCGTCATCGTCAAAATGAGCTGACATGGAAACTTTCCTGCGGGATATCGCTGAAATTCTGCGCCATCCATATGTCGCGTTGATTTTCATTACCGCGCTCGCGTTTGATTTCATCAACGGTTTTCACGATGCCGCCAACTCCATCGCCACCGTCGTCGGCACGCGTGTCTTGCGACCGTTTCAAGCCGTTTGCTGGGCCGCATTTTGGAACTTCGCCGCCGCATGGTTCTTCGGTGTGCACATCGCCAATGCCGTCGCAAAATGGGTTCACGTCGAATACATCACCGTTGATGTCATCTTCGCCGGATTGATTGGCGCGATTGTCTGGAATCTCATCACCTGGTTCGTCGGATTACCATCCAGTTCGTCGCACGCATTGCTTGGCGGATTAGGTGGCGCGGCGATTGTCCACGCCGGTAAAACGCAAGGTGTACTCTACACCGCCAAAGTCGTCGCAACAGTCGAGTTCATCGTTTTGGCACCGTTATTTGGCTTAGTGCTTGGTCTGATTTTCGTCGCGGCAGTAATGTGGGCATTTCGCAAGACGACCATGATGAAAGTGGACCGGTGGTTCCGCGTGGCACAACTCGGCAGCGCCGCCGCTTATTCACTTGGTCACGGAACAAATGACGCGCAAAAAACCATGGGCATCATCGCCGCGCTGCTCTACGCCACCATCTGGAGCAACCATCAGACTGAATTCGCCGCCGGCAAGGTTCAGTTCCCATTTTGGATTGTCTTAGTCTGTCACGCCGCCATTGGTATCGGTACGATGTGCGGCGGCTGGCGCATCGTCAAAACCATGGGCATGCGCATCACCAAACTCCGACCTTACGATGGCGCTTGCGCCGAAATTGCCGCCGCCACCTCGCTCTTTACCTCGGCAGCACTCGGCGTTCCCGTCAGCACCACTCACACGATTACCGGTGCCATTGTTGGTGTCGGCGCGATGCATCGAATTTCCGCTGTGCGTTGGGGCGTGGCCCGGCAAGTTGTCTGGGCGTGGGTTCTAACAATTCCGTGTGCTGCACTTGTAGCCGCCGCAGTGCAGTGCGCACTGCAAACTTTCCATCGCTGACCGGCTATTTTGCTGCGACTTCTTCCGGTAGCGCCAACACCGCGCCTTTACTTGCGCTCGTCACCAACCGGCAATACCGACCGAGCCAGCCGGTATTAATCTTCGGTGCCGGTTTCTTCCAAGCGGCACGGCGTTGTGTCAGCGTGACATCTTCCACTTGCAATGTCAGCGTCCGCTTCGGAATATCAATGATGATGGTGTCACCGGTTTGCACCAGACCAATCGGACCGCCTTCAGCGGCTTCAGGACTAACGTGACCGATACACAAACCAGCCGTACCACCGGAGAACCGTCCGTCGGTAATGAGCGCGACTTTTTTGCCGAGTCCTTGTCCGCGAATCATCGAAGTCGGAGACAACATCTCCGGCATACCGGGACCGCCTTTTGGTCCTTCGTACCGGATGACGACGACGTGACCGGGTTTAATCAACCGCTTTTCCAGTGCAGCGAGACATTCGTCTTGCGACTCAAACACGATGGCTGAACCCATGAAATAAAAACATTCCGGCTCCACGCCGGCCGTTTTGATGACCGCGCCTTCCGGTGCAATATTGCCGAACAAAACCGCCAGCCCACCGTCGGCGGTGAACGGCGTTTCGAGTCGGTGAATAATTTTCTCATCCTGAATTTTCGCTTTGGCGATGACTTGGCCGAGCGTCTTACCGGTAACGGTTTGCGTTTTCAGATTTAACGCACCGGGTTTCCGAGAAAGCTCTTTCAGAATCGCACTGATGCCACCGGCACGGTGCACATCTTCAATATGCACATCCGGTTTCGACGGCGAAACTTTGCAGAGGCACGGCGTCCGCGCCGAAACTTCGTTAAGACGTGCCAGCGGATAATCCACGCCGGCTTCGCGAGCGAGTGCCAGCGTGTGCAGGACGGTATTCGTCGAACCGCCCATCGCCATGTCGAGCGCAAACGCATTGTCAATCGCCGCCGCGGTCACGATGTCCCGCGGACAAATGTTTTTCTCGACGAGCTTCATGATTTGCTTACCGGCGGCGCGCGCCAGCTTCTTGCGACCGGCATCCACCGCCAGCACCGTTCCGTTTCCCGGTAACGCAAATCCGATGGCTTCGAGCAGACAGTTCATCGAATTCGCCGTGAACATACCGGAGCACGAGCCGCAGGTCGGACAGGAAATTTCTTCGAGCTGTTTCAGTCGAGCTTCGTCAATCTCGCCGGCCTGAAATTTGCCGACGCCTTCAAAAATCGTAATCAAATCCGACGAAGTTCCGTCGGCTTGTTTACCGGCCTTCATCGGGCCACCGGTGACGAAAATGGTCGGAATGTTGACGCGCACGGCAGCGAGCAACATGCCGGGCGTAATCTTGTCGCAATTCGAGATACAAATCATTCCGTCGAACCGGTGCGCTTCGACCATCGTTTCGACGGCATCAGCAATCAGTTCCCGGCTCGGCAACGAGTAGCGCATGCCGATGTGCCCCATCGCGATGCCGTCGTCCACGGCGATGGTGTTGAACTCGAACGGCACGCCGCCGGCTTTACGCACAGCGGCTTTGACAATCTCGGCGAATTTCTTCAGGTGGACGTGACCCGGCACCACGTCGGTGTAGGAATTCGCGATGGCGATAAATGGTTTCTCAAAATCCGCATCGGATTGAATGACGCCGGTGGCTCGCAACAAGCCGCGATGCGGAGCGCGTTCAGCGCCGCGTTTGATGATATCTGATCTCATAATTAGTGAATTATACCGGGTTCTTTGACTTGCGTAAACAATTACCACATCTTTAGCCTATGCGAATAGGTCTCGGAATCACCTATGACTTTTTTGTGGGCGCTGAATCAATTACACAATCACGACCGGTCAGTTGCGAACTTTCTGCCGTGTATTGGTGTAACTCAATTTTTATACCATTGGGATCACACGTCAGACATTGCCAAGTACGGTCTAAACCGGCCCGTTTGTCGGAAACTTGAAATCCATAGGAACGAAGCGTGGTAACTACCACATCAATGTTTTCCACTTGTAGACAAAAATGTTTGAGTGGGTGCTGCGTATTTGATTCCAAGATTGGCTGTTCAAAAACTTCAATGAAAGTATTACCACCCGAGTCGAGGTAAAAGCCCAATTCTTTACCGTTCCGAATATATCGATACTTCTTGGTTAATCCGAGCGCTGTACAATAGAAATGCTCAGTCTTCTTCAAGTCTGCGGCATCAATACAAGCATGGGCGAGCTGTTTAATTAGTGGCATGGAGCGCATATATCACCCGCAACTTAAAAAATCAAACCTCGTAACTACACTCACCTAGCGTCGGAGCTTAGATGGGGAAAGATGACTCTTTTGCAAGAGGCTTGTTCCGGCAAGTCGGCGGGCGTAGTATTGCGGCGATGAATCTGCCAAACCGGTTGACCTTGGCGCGCATCGGCTTGACGGCGGTGTTTGTGGCGGCGTTGCTGCTACCGGACAGCGGCTGGTTGCTTTCGCATTTTCCCTATGGCAAAACCATCGCGCTCGGCTTGTTCGTCGCGGCGGCGATAACGGACTGGCTCGATGGTTGGCTGGCGCGCCGGCATAAATTGGAGACCACATTCGGCGCATTGCTCGATCCGGTCGCTGACAAAATTCTCACCACAGCGGCCTTCATTTGCTTCATTGAACCGAGCTACCGGGACGGCACGCCGTTGGTGCAGGCGTGGATGGTCCTGATTATTGTGGCGCGAGAATTTCTGGTAACCGGTTTGCGAATGATTGCCGGCCAGCGTGGCGTGGTGTTAAAAGCCGAAAAACACGGTAAAAATAAAACTTTTTCGCAAATGGTTACCATCATCGTCACGCTCATCGGTCTCGCGATTCGCGATGACTGGTTCCGGTTCAGCGCGTACGCGGACCGGCGGTTTTCGCAACTGGTGTTCGGAATGATGCTGGTGACGGTAGCGCTGACGTTGTGGTCGGGCATTTCTTATCTCTGGAAAAACCGGGAAGTTTTCCTCAGCGATGCGTGACCGGCTGGTCAAACTACTCGCGACCGGCTTCGGCGTCGGCTACGCGCCGAAGATGCCCGGCACCGCCGGTTCAATTCTCGGCATCGGCGTGTGGCTCATCATTCAACTCACCGGTAATTCTTGGGCGTGGATTGTGTTTGCCGCCGGTATTCTACCGGTAATCTGGATTGCCGGTGCGGCAGAAAAATTATTTCACCAGCACGATCCGCAAAGCGTAGTGATTGATGAAATTGTCGGCATGACGGTCGCGCTCGCCGGTATCGCTCTGGACTGGCGACTGGTTCTGACCGGATTTGTGGCGTTCCGGTTGTTTGACATCTGGAAACCATTTCCAATCCGGCAATCGCAAAAGTTACCGGCCGGTTGGGGAATTGTGGTGGACGATTTACTCGCCGGTGGCTTGGCCTGCACGGTGACGCACGTGATTGCTCGGCTGTGAAAGTGTAGAACGAGCGTCCCGCTCGTTTATTCCGTTCCACCAAACGGGCTGGAAGCCCGTTCTACTGCTGCGCGAGGAACTTTTCCAGCGCGGCCACGTCGAAATCGGCGAGCACTTTGCCATCCACCACAATCACCGGCACGTAGGTTTGGCCGGAAAGTTTCTGCATTTCGGCGTAAGCCGCCGGATCGGCACCCACGTCAATACTCTCAAACGGAATGTTGTGTTGCTTCAGGTAAGCCTTGGCTTCTTGGCACCAGCCACAGAGTTGTTTGGAGTAGAGTTTTACAGATTTCATTGTTTTTGCTTGTGAAATTTCGTCTAACATCGCAAATTGCCAGCGAAAATCAATAGGCGAATTTTATGAAAATCTTAGTTGCGGATGCAATTTCTCAAAAAGGCGTGGATGCGCTGCGGGCGAAGACAAAATTTCATGTCGATGTAAACACCGGCTTGAAGGAGGAACAACTCCTTCCCATCATCGGCGATTATGATGCGCTCATCGTGCGCAGCCAGACGAAAGTTAACGCCAAGGTCATCGCTGCCGCGAAAAAATTGCGCGTTATCGGTCGCGCCGGCGTCGGCGTAGATAATGTGGACGTGGATGCGGCGACGCGGCGCGGAATCATTGTGATGAACACGCCGGGCGGCAACACGATTTCCACCTGCGAACACACTTTTTCGATGATGCTGTCATTGGCCCGGAAGATTCCGGCAGCGCATGCTTCGATGAAAGCCGGTAAATGGGATCGGAAATCTTTTGAAGGCGTGGAGCTTTACAACAAAACACTTGGCATCATCGGTCTTGGCCGTATCGGTGGCGAAGTCGCCAAGCGCGCCATCGCATTCGGAATGCGCGTGGTGGTGTTTGATCCATTTCTCAGTTTGAGTCGGGCGAAAGCCTTGCAAGTCGAAGTCGGCGAACTCGAAGATATTTACCGGCAGGCAGATTTCATCACGGTACACGTACCGGTGACCGACCAGACGCGCGGCATGATTAACAAGACCACCATCGCCAAGATGAAAAAAGGCGTGCGTCTCATCAATTGCGCTCGTGGCGGCATCATCGTCGAAGCCGACGTTTTGGAAGCAATTAAAACCGGACAGGTCGCCGGTGTCGCAATTGATGTGTACGACCCGGAACCACCGAAGGATTTGCCGTTGCGCGATGTTGACCAAGCCGTACTGACGCCGCACCTCGGTGCTTCGACGCACGAAGCGCAGGAAAGCTGCGGCATCGAAATCGCCGAACAAATTGCTGAAGTCTTAACCGGTGGCACAGTTCGCAACGCCGTCAATATGCCGAGCATTGACGCCAAAGTTTTGGCCGCACTCCAACCGTATCTGACGTTCGGCGAAAAGATGGGCCGGTTGCTCGCGCAACTCGGACCGCGCCGAATTGAAAAACTCAGTATCGAATTTTGCGGCAAAGCCGGTGAACTCGAAACCAGCCCGATTACTCGCTCAATTCTGAAAGGTTTCCTCGAAAGCGCCGAAGGCGGCGACGTGAATTACGTCAACGCGCCGATGATTGCGGAGCAATTGGGTGTGCGCGTCGAAGAAATTAAGAGCACCGAGCCGATTGACTACGCCGAACTCATCAATCTCCGCGCCACCGTGGACGGAAAAGCCGCGAGCATCTCCGGTACGTTCTACGGCTCGCCCAACAATCCGCGCATCGTCCGCATCAACGACATGCCGGTGGAATCTGTCCCGTCTGGTGTCCTCTTTATCATGCACAATCAGGACCGGCCCGGCGTCGTCGGTTGGATTGGCACCATCATGGGCAAGCACGGAATCAACATCGCCAGCATGTCGCTCGGCCGTGACAAGCAAGGTGGCAAAGCGTTGACGGTGTTGAATCTTGATAGCGCGCCGACGGAACAAGTTCTCGCCGAAATCCGCAAAGACAAAGACATTCTCGACGTCAAAGTAGCGCAATTGTAGTTGCCGATTTAGCCGGATTGACTGCGACTTGATTTCTGCCGGAAGCTAGCCGATGTGTATCAGTTATGAAAGATTCCATTTCGGCACAAATCACAGAAGCCGCTTGGTTGCAATTCGA
This sequence comes from uncultured Verrucomicrobiota bacterium, assembly GCA_903847335.1. GTDB lineage: Bacteria > Verrucomicrobiota > Verrucomicrobiia > Palsa-1439 > Palsa-1439 > CAINDI01. The sequence continues at coordinate 8,136 of CAINDI010000137.1, forward strand.
ACGCGATGGCTATCTTAAGCTCGGTCGATTGCTGGATAAACAGCAACTGCACGCTCTACAACACCGGATTGATGACATTATGTTGGGACGGGCAGAGGTCAATTACGACCGAATGTTAATGCAACTGGATAGCGAGAGCGGGAAGTACGAGGACGCCGGCGCGATGACCAAGGGGTTCAAGGGTGCCACCCTCAATTATCGCAAGATTCAGGAACTCGAGTTCGACTCGCTCTTTTTAGAGTTCATGCAGCGCGATATTTTCCGGGAACTCTGTTACCGAATATACGGTGCCGAAACTCCGATTGCTGCATTTCGCGCCATGTTCATGAATAAACCCGCTCATAAAGGAACTTGGTTGCCATGGCATCAAGACCGCTGGACACATTTGAATTCGGATCCTTTGATTACGGTTTGGGCGGCACTTGATCCGGCGACAATTGCGAATGGGTGTGTTCAGGTCATTCCCGGTAGCCACCGTCAGGGATTAATCAATCCATCCCATCCATCTGGTTTCCTAACACCCACCCAAGCCGCGCAGCACGCCCCATTCGATAAAATCGTCCACCTCGAACTCGAAGCCGGAGAAGTCGTACTCTTACACAACTATCTACTGCATGCCTCTGACGTGAATAAATCAGATATGTCGCGGCGGGCTTTCAGCATTTGCTACATGGATGCAAACACTGTGGTAAGTACCGGTGAAAAATACTCCACAATCTTTGGCCCAGGCGCTCTCCAAGTTTCAGAGCTAACGGCTACTATTCCAGACTGACTTCGCGCTGCGTTAGCTACGATTTTTCCAAATCGTAACCTAACCGTTTCTTGTTGCTCACATTTGGAGTTCATCGTGTGGTAATGCATACGACGATTTCTCTTCCGACAAAAAACACCGGCTGGCGCGTTTTGGCCGCCGATCCATCGCAACGCTATCTCATCACCGAGGCGCAAACCGACGCCGAAATTGCCGAGGCACAAGCACTCCGCTTCGAGGTGTTCAATCTCGAATTGGAAGAAGGCTTGGTTTCGTCATTCGTCACCGGTCGCGACGAAGATGCCTATGACGCCATCTGCAATCACCTGCTCGTTCGCGAAGGCACGACTGGCCGCGTCGTCGGAACCTACCGGTATCAAACCGGTCTCACCGCGCTCGCCAACCTCGGCTATTACAGCGAAACTGAATTTGATCTCAGTCCATACGAACATCGCCGGCACGAAATTCTGGAACTCGGTCGCGCTTGCGTTCACAAAGACCACCGGAACCTGCGCGTGTTGGCCATGCTCTGGCGCGGCATTGCGGATGTCGTGAACCGGACGCACACGCGATTTTTGATTGGATGCAGTTCGCTCAGCTCCGGTGATACCGGTGCCGGACAAGCATTGTACCGGCAATTGGCAGCTCGACATCTCGCGCCGCTAGAATTTCGCGTACTGCCGCAATTTTCATACGTTTGCACCACGGCGAAACCTCTGCCAGTCGCGCCGCGCCCACCGAAATTGCTCGCCGCGTATCTCTCGCTCGGCGCGTGGATTGCCGGACCGCCGGCGCTCGACCTCGAATTCAGCACGATTGATTTTCTCACCGTCATGGACATGCACAACCTCAACCCAGAGACCGCTCGCCTCTATCTCGGCCCGCAATGGAAAGAACAATTCGTCGCTTCGCGCGGCTAATCGGATTTATCGCGATTACCGCCGGTGCGTTTGCCGAGTACGCCGCCACCATCGCGTACCGGCGCGGACCGGAACGGATTCAACGCCAATCGCGCTGGATTCAACGGCAAGCGGTGCGGCTGACGCGGCTGTTTGGTTTGCGAATCAATCTCCAATCGCAAGGCGAAACGGCGCCGTTGCTCGTCTGCAATCACGTCAGCTACCTCGACATCATCGTTTTGGCGGCGGCAGCGCCGGTGCGCTTTGTGGCGAAATCGGAAGTGAAAAGCTGGCCGTGGTTTGGTTGGCTCGCGCGGTGTGCCGGAACAATTTTTATCGAACGCCAACACCGGCGCGAGTTGCCGGTGGCCAATCGGCGTTTGTCCGACACCGTTCAGCAAGCTGGCAGTATCGTGATGTTTCCAGAAGGCACCAGCTCCGACGGTCAAAAAGTTTTGCCGTTTCGGAGCTCGATGCTCGCCGTCGCCGTTGAGGAAAACTGGCCGGTCTTGCCGGTCTGGCTCGGCTATGAATTGCCGGGCGGCGATGTGACGCGGGAAGTTTGTTGGTGGGGCGACATGACGTTGCTTCCGCATTTTTGGGGATTGCTCGGGTATCGGGAGATTCGGGCGACGCTTCGCTTCGGCGAGCCGGTGCGACATTGGGACCGGAAAGCGCTGGCAACGGAATTGCACGCGGCAGTACGTGAGCTTGCCGGACTGCAATCAGTTTACGGCACAGCGTCGTGAAATAAATTCTGCAACCCCCAAACATCGCTGCGTTCAATCCAGCACGGCACAAAACCGCGTCGCTCTTTTACATTGCTGTCCGCTGTCAATACCAACCGGACTTTGCCGTGTTCGTTCGCGATTAAGACGGTCGTCCCCGGTGCCGGTACGATGACTTGGCCGAGGAAACCTTTTCGCAATTCAGCCACCGGCACGCGTTCGTTGTCGCCGGTTAGCACGTAAAAAATCCGGTTCGTCGCATCGAATTTTACCTCTGAAAAAACAAAGCGGAACGATTCTTCCTCTTGCCAGCCCGTTGCCGAACGTCCATCAAACCGCAGGTCGGCTCCGAATTGTTGCGTCTGAGCGTTCCAAGTAAAACTGTGATCCACTAAAAATTCGACGGCGTAGGTGTGCGCTGTGTCGGGACTGAGCAACTTGACCTTCGCCGCTTCAACCGTAAATGCACTCGCCAAGCAGATGCTGAACAAAAGGAAGTGTTTCATGACGACAATTTAACTTCTTACCGGAGCGAGTCAACCCGTTACTACAATCTTTCATCGACGATTTCGCCCGGTCTCGGTAGATTGCCGGCATGAACGATTGGCAAGTGGTGCTCCTGCGTATCGGCGCGATGTTTCTAGTGATTTGTCTCGGCTGGATTGCGCGCCGCCGGAATTATCTGGCCGCTGAAACCACCGGTATTCTCAGCCGGCTGGTGGTGGATGTCGCCTTCCCGGCGATGGTGGTAACGCAAATGCTCCGGACAGTGGACCTGCCGGCCTTGCGCGAAAACTGGCTCTGCCCGGTGTTCGGTGGCGTGCTGATTGTGGTGGCATATTTGGTGGCATTGCCGGTGGCACCGTTGTTTTGCCGGGGCGAACAAAAGCATACGTTTTTATTTTTAGCGGCGATTGCAAACTGGATTTTTCTACCGCTCCCGATTGCGGAAGGATTATATGGCGATGCCGGTGTGCGCGCGACCTTGTTTTACAATGTCGGCGCGCAACTGGTGTTGTGGACGCTCGGCGTCTGGGTGCTCAGCGGCGGTAAAGCGCTCGGCCCGGCGCTCCGGCAACTGGCATGCAACGGCGGCCTGTGGGCGACCGGGATCGGCATTGCGCTGGCGCTGACGTTCCCGGCATTGCGCGGTTTGGAAACATTGAATCCCCGGCAAGCTTCCGGTATCGCGCTCGCCGGTGGAATGTTAGTGCAAGCGTTGACGATGATTGGCAACCTGACAATTCCGATGTCGCTGTTAGCCATCGGCGCACAACTCGGCGGATTAGCCGGACCGGTGCATCGCTTGTCGCGACCGGTTTGGGGCGTGTTGTTGGCGCGACTGATTGTCGGACCACTGGCGACGCTGGTGCTAGTTTGGGTGCTGACGCTGGTTGGCATTCACATTCCGGTCACACTGCGAATGGTTGGATTTTTGATTGCGACGATGCCGGTGGCGATTAGTTGCAGCGTGATGGCCGAACGGTTCGGCGGCGACGCTGGTCTGTCGGCGCAGGGGATTTTCTACAGCACGTTTTTTAGTCTACTGACGGTGCCACTGTGGTTCTACGTTATTCAGCATTTCGCGTTGTAATCGGTTATTTATCTTTGGGGCCGATACAGTAGAGATTAACTTCACCCCTGTAAAAAATCCGGTTGCCAGAAAAAATCGGATTACTGATGGTGCTTTCATTGCGCTCTGGACCGTACCGGAAATACAACTGCTCAATACGATTCTTAGCGACTTGTTTGAACTGCCGGCCCGGCTCGATGACGATTGTGCTGCCTTGATTGTCCCAAATGTAGATGTACTTGCCGCCCAGCGTCGGGCTTGAACTGCAACCCGCCCGGATAATACCGTGGTGCTTCATGAACGGACTGAGGTCGAGCAGCTTCTGATAGACCAGTTCGCCTTTTGTGGCGTCAATCACAGTCAAAACACCGTCGACGCTCAGGATATAGGCCAGCCCCTGATATAAAAGCGGCGCGGCACAATGGTCGTAACTAAACCAGCACGGGAAGGCCTTCAGGTTATACTCGCATTCCTTGGTATCTTTCATGACCAGCGGATCTGTGATCGAGTCCGGCAATGTTTGAAAGGCAAACCGAATCCCGCCAGCGTTTTCAGCGAGGATATAGCTACAGACTGTTCGACCTTCAGTGGCCGGCGAGACATAATCGGCGATGTTGTAGTATGGAGGCGTAAAACGTTGCGCGAGGATTTTACCGTCCTTGACTTGAGTGATAACGCCAAAAGATTGCACGATTAATCGCTCACTGCCAACAGAGATCGATAACGGGGATGACATCGAATGTAGTCCCTTGGATTTCCATAGAGGGACTGGCGTAACAACTGCGCCAGTTTTACTATTCAAAATGACCGCCCCAAGCTGACTCGATGCTTTGATAATTAGTTTATCATTCACCAAGCATGGCGACGCACTGTACCCATGTTCTCGATGCTGAATATCAACGATCGTTGTCCAGATGCGAGTTCCACTCAAGTCGAAGCAGGCAACAAGTCCGGACCCATAAAGGACATATACATTTTGACCATCACTCACAGGTGTCGGACCGGACTCACCGGCTTCCGCCGGATAGCTCTGCCCGGGATATTTGCCAGAATCCATTTTCTTCAGCAGTTGGGTAATTTTTTGGGTGTTCTCTACCTGCTCCCGACTGAGTAAATTCACGTTCGGGAAATACTTCTCCGGAGTATTACAGTAGGCTTGAAGTGTGTCTTTAATCTTGGCTTGGAGTGGATCGATTTCGGCAAAGACCTCTGGATGTTCTTGACGCTCCTTGGGTGTGGCGGCGTCAGCATACGTGCTGGAACGCGCCCATAACACCTTGCCATCCTTGGCGGAAACACAGAGCAACGTCGCCGCTTCTACCGGCACAAAAAGTTTATCGCCGACACTGATTGGCGAACCGACACCGGGACCATTATCCGGCATGGGAGTGGACCAAATAATATTTCGACTCTCGTAATCGCTCTTATCCGTCCCAAAGAAAGCGGCATTGAAATGCCATTGAATCACACCTTTGCTCCAACCGACATCGTCCAAAGGCGCCACCCGCAACAGAAGCCGGTTCCAACCTTTTTGGAGAGGCACCAGAAGGTGCTGGCCATCTTGTAAACCTTTGACAACGAAACTGCCCAAGTCATTTCCATTCACCCAAACTTTCGCCGAGCCACTCAGCATGAGGTTCAGAAATACCGGCTTGCCTTCAGCGGAATAAATCCAAGTATGCGCGTAAGCGACAAGCCCTTTTCCATCTTTGGTGGCATTGTTGTACATCGGCCAAAAATCTAGCCAAGCCGTATCCAGTGTGATCGCTTTCCATTCTAAGCTACCGACTTTATCACCGGTCGTGGGCGCGAATTTAGCCTCATCAGTCCCAAAATCATCTTTTGCGGTTTTCCCTTCCGGAATCGGAACCGGTCCCAGCGTGAGCCAATCTCGAATCAGACCTTCGGACAGCGGCGCGCCTTTGTCACCCGGTTTTGGCGTTTTGGATTGCGCAACCAATTCTTTAACCGATTGCGCCAACCGACCCCACGTCAGTGGTGGATTCGCCGCAGGGAACCGACCATTGCCGTCTCCGCGCCAGCCAAAGGGATGCTCAGTCGTCGGCTGGAAAGCAGAGTCTCCGAATTGAATCTCCGTTTTTTGACCGGAGGCACTGCTTTCAATGAAGATGGCCAAAAAAATACTGGAAGCGATTTTAAAGCAATTGCGGTAACGCATAGTTTAACCTTCTGTAATTGTTATAGCTCCTACGAACTACACAAGAGTGTATTCTTATCACTTCTCTGACAAGTATAAAAAAAGCCGGGCACTCCGTGAGGAATGCCCGGCTCTGATTGCGAATGTTCGCTTACAGACTCTTGGCGATCTTCTTGAGCAGGTCAACGGTGCGGCAGGAATAGCCCCATTCGTTGTCGTACCAGCTCACGAGCTTGAAGAATTTCTTGTTCAGCTCGATGCCGCTGCCGGCGTCGAAGATGCTCGACAGTTGGCAGTGGATGAAGTCGCTGCTGACGACTTCGTCGCTGGTGTAACCAAGAATGCCTTTGAGATAGGTCTCGCTGGCTTTCTTCATGGCTGCACAAATCTCAGCGTAGCTGGTTTCCTTCGTGGTCTTGAAGGTCAAATCAACAACGCTAACGGTCGGCGTCGGAACGCGGAAGGACATACCGGTGAGTTTGCCTTTGACTTCCGGAATCGCGAGGCCAACGGCTTTCGCGGCGCCGGTGGTGGATGGGATAATGTTCTGCGCGGCGGTGCGGCCACCTTTCCAATCTTTCTTCGATGGGCCGTCCACGGTTTTCTGTGTGGAAGTATAGCTGTGAATGGTGGTCATCAAACCTTCTTCGACGCCGAAACCTTCCTTCAGCAATACGTGAATCACCGGCGCGAGGCAGTTCGTGGTGCAGCTCGCATTGGAGATGATGTGGTGCTTGGCGGCATCGTACTTCTGGTCGTTGACGCCCATGACGATGGTGATGTCTTCGTTCTTACCGGGAGCGCTGATGATGACTTTCTTTGCGCCGGCGTCAATGTGACCTTTGGCTTTGGTCGCGTCGGTGAAAAGACCGGTGCTCTCGATGACGATGTCAACGCCGAGTGCTTTCCACGGCAACGCGGCCGGACCTTCTTTGACAGCGAGGCATTTGATTTTGTTACCGTTGACGACGAGGACATCATCCTCGGCGACGGTCGGCGAGGATTTCTCGCTCGTCACGGTGCCGGGGAAGCGGCCTTGCGTCGAGTCATACTTAACCAAGTACGCGAGGTTGTCCGCTGGGACGAGATCGTTGACGGCGACGACTTCGACTTCTTTACCGAGCAGACCTTGATCGCAGATTGCGCGGAACACTAACCGGCCGATGCGGCCGAATCCATTAATACCAACTTTGATTGCCATGTTTTTTATTCTCCTTCGAATGTTTTGGGTGAAACGTGCGCGGAGACTACGGAAAACTCGGACAGTCGTCAAACGGAAACTCTACCGGAGGAATAACAATGCAGTTGCGTGGCGGCGAGTTTTGCCGTACAAATACGCCGCTTTTATGAGACATACGCTTTCAGTTTTGGTGGAAAACAAATTCGGTGTTTTAACGAGAATCAGCGGCCTATTCAGCGGTCGCGGATTCAATATAGAAACATTGAATGTCGCGCCGACCCAAGACGCCACGACTTCGCGGATGACCATCGTCGTCAAAGGCGATGACGCCGTGTTAGAGCAAATCACCAAGCAACTCAACAAGCTCGTTGAAGTCATCAAGGTTCAAGATTTCCGCGATGATGAATATGTGGATCGCGAATTGGTGCTGTTGAAAATTAACGCCACTGCCAAAGCGCGACCGGAAGTCATGCAGATTTGTGACATCTTCCGCGCCAAAATTGTAGACGTGGCGCACCAGACATTGACCATCGAGATTACCGGTGACGAATCGAAGATTAGCGCATTTCTCGAACTCATGGAACAGTTCGGAATCTGTGACCTCACACGCACCGGCAAAGTCGCGATGCCGCGTAAATAATTTCACCCAACCCAAGCAAAAGGAAAAACACCATGGCACTCATTAATTTCGGCGGCACCAAAGAAACCGTCGTCACTCGCAAAGAGTTTTCACTCGCAAAGGCGCACAAAGTTTTGAAAAACGAAGTCATCGCCATCATCGGCTACGGCGTCCAAGGCCCGGCGCAGGCGCTGAATCTCAAAGATAACGGTTTTAAAGTCATCATCGGTCAGCGCCCCGGCAAGAGTTGGAAGCGCGCCGTTGCCGACGGCTGGATTCCCGGCAAAACATTGTTCGATTACGCCGAGGCCGTCCAACGCGCCACCGTGGTGCAAATGCTGGTTTCTGACGCCGCGCAACGAGACATTTGGCCCCTCGTGAAACCGAACCTCAAGCCCGGTGCCGCGCTTTATTTCTCCCACGGCTTTCCGATTACCTACCGCAAAAAGACTGGCATTGTTCCACCGAAGAACGTGGATGTCATCATGGTCGCGCCGAAAGGTTCCGGCCTGAATGTCCGCCGGAACTTTCTCAGCGGTGCCGGTATCAATTCTAGCTACGCGATTTATCAAGACGCCACCGGTCACGCCAAAGAACGTTGCATCGCGCTTGGCGTCGGCATCGGTTCTGGCTACCTGTTTCCCACCACATTCCCACACGAGACCAACAGCGATCTCACCGGCGAACGCGGCGTGTTGATGGGCTGTTTGGCTGGCGTGATGGAAGCGCAATACGAAGTACTCCGCGCTCACGGCCATAGCCCAAGTGAAGCTTTCAACGAAACCGTCGAAGAACTGACGCAGTCACTTATTCGTCTGGTGGATGAAAACGGCATGGACTGGATGTATTCCAATTGCAGCGCCACCGCCCAACGCGGCGCGCTTGACTGGAAACCGCACTTCAAGAAAGCTTCGCTGCCGGTATTCAAAAAACTCTACCAACGCGTTGCCTCCGGTGCAGAAGCCGAACGCGTCATTAAAGTTTGTGGCGCCAAGAATTATCCGAAGCAAATCGCCAAAGAACTCACCACTCTCCGTAACAGCGAAATGTGGCGCGCCGGTGCAGCCGTGCGCTCTCTGCGTCCAACGGAAAAAGCAAAAGTCATTACTGCCGGCACCAAAGGCGTCGCCGGTCGCGCAGCGTAGTGCGTTTAGTGTAGCTAAACTCATATTGACACGCAAGTTCTGTCAGTGTATTATTCGGTAGTTATGAGCGAGTTTTGGATGAATCTGCAATTCGCATTTATGGTGAGAAGTTTGATTCCTGACGGTGGTTTCACCACCAGAAATGACCAGACGTTAGCCCTACGGACTCATAATCATCAGCCGCTTGTACGGTTCAACTCCAGTGTAATCTTGGCATCACTACTGAGCATTTTGACTTGCTTGACCAGTCAGACAACGCTAGCGGATTCCATTGTTATTACAAATAATTCGTTTGAAGCTGGCACCGGCTACTGGGCTTTGTTCAATGATCCAACAAGCTGGGCGGCTAACTTTTCCGGTAATACGCCTGGAGATTCAATGAACGCCCAAGTTGTCAATGGGACATCCGCCGGATTAACTGGTTTTAATGGGGCTAATGTTTTGGATATCAATTTAGATGTGGGAGGAATTTCTGGGGCTTCAGGGACTTCTTGGGTTTCGACTAAATCACTTGGCGTCTACCAGTCTAATACCGTCTACACATTAACGGTTGCTGAAGCGAGCCAACACAATAATCCTGCACGCGGCACTACCATTGCGCTGGCCGCTCAAAGCAGCATTCCCTCCTCCGGTAGCTCACCCGCATATACGGCTGCTTCCACGAGTCTGAATTTTACTAATCTTTCTACGACCTTCACAGATGTAACTGTGGTTTTGAATACTGCGCTCCATCCGTCACTAGTCGGGGAACAAATTGCGGTTTTACTCGAACAAAATGCTTTTGCATCGGAATATGGTGCCGAAGTCTTTTTTGACAATGTCCGCCTGACCACATCTCCATCGCCTGTTCCTGAACCGGGCTTGATTGGTTTATTAAGCTTGGGTGGTGGTTTCCTGCTCTTGTGGCAGCGCCGAAAAACACACCACTCCTGAGCGCTCGGTTTTACCCGCGTCAATTAAGCGTACCGGCCAAATTCTTGAATCGCTGCCATGATGAGGCGCATCCCGGTTAAGCGTGAACCGTTGTTAATCGAACCGGCGGTGGCGAAGAGCAGTCCACGTTGGGCGCGAGCTTGCTCGAAATCCCGGAGAAATTCGCGGACGATATTTTCTTCTTCATTGCGACTAAAAGTAAATGGCGCAAGCTGTCCCTCAATTACCGCGCCCGGCATGTGCTGGCGAATCAACGAAACCGGCAATGTCGGACCGAAGTTTACGCCGGTGAAATTCAAACGCGAAAGCACCGGCAGAAGATGTCCCATCGCGGAGTCAGAATGTTGGTACCGACGGTCACCGGGGGTAGGTGAAAAATGGCCGAACATTGTTTTCAAAATCGGATAGGCAAACAATTCGTACATATCAGCGGTGAGCAGACAACAGTTGTCATCGTTGAATTGGAAGCCGTGTGGGAACTGACCGCTTTCTTCATCCAGGATGCGCGCCCGTTCCAGCATGGCACGAATCATCAAATCCCGAAAACGCACAGCAAGATCGGGATTATCCATGATGAGGAAAACCAAATCTTCCGAACCATAGACAGACGTCGCAAAAGTGACCGGACCCCGCTGGAAGCGGTAAGTTGGCGGCTGAACACCGAGCGCGATGAGCCGGTGTTTTTCGGAATCCCAGTTTGCCGGCAAGATAAAGCTCCGGAGGTTTTCCAATCGTTGCTCGACACGGTCAAGCAGTTGCTGAAGTTCAGCTTCACCGTGGGCGGATTGCTGAAGCCAATAGGATTCGTTATGCC
>CAINDI010000138.1 GCA_903847335.1 uncultured Verrucomicrobiota bacterium
AGATCGCTTGGCCACTGTCCACCGCTCGGAAGATCCGAATCTTGTCTTCCGTGGTATACCGCTTGCCTTTCATTCTGAGTCCTTTCTCTCCGCCGCAGACTAACACCACAGGTGGCTCTAAAAAGCGAGGTCACGTCAGTCTGGTCAACACGCAATTCGCTGTTCGTCAATTCGAAGCAAGCCCAATCTTTCCATGGAAGAGCGGGGACACGATCAGTCATCTCGTGAAGAAGGCGTCGGTCGAAGGCGGCTTCCCTAATCTGCACCTGCATCATCTCCGACACTCATTCGGCTTATCCTACATCGAAACTGGAGGTGACATTAGAACCTTGATGGAACTGCTCGAGCATAGTAATATTTCGACTGAAATGATCTACACCACGCTCTCACCGGAATATCTGGCCCGTGAAATCAATCGTGTGGTGGGGGTCTCTCCCCAGAAAGAGGGGAAAAGTGCGTAACAAACTTCTGTAAGTCGTTGATGCCGGCATAGCTCAATTGGCAGAGCATCTGATTTGTAAGCGCCTTTGCCCGTTTTTCATCCCATTTCATCTCACTTCATCCTATGCCATCCACACGCAGCAAACCCTTGTAAACATTGACTAAACTCGATGTCATGGATTTTATCTCACGTAATCTTGCTCCGACTCAAAACAGCTTGTTTTTGACCGAAAGGTTACAAATAAAGGTTACAACTTTTCCGGAGGCATACCTACAACGACTACGAGACAGATTTCTAATCGACTGGTTGCCTGTGAGATTTTGTCTTCCAAACCGGCAAAACTCAGCTACATTTGGCCGCATGAATCTGGAGGCACTAAAGCAATGAGCAAGGAACGCTTCACAGAGCGCCAAACTGAAGTTCGTAACGCCATAGTCCGGTTGCAGGAAGCTGTTGCGCAACCGGAGACACCGATTCTACGTGATGCGGTCATTCAGCGTTTCGAGTTCACTTTCGAACTCGTTTGGAAGTCCCTGCAACTTTACTTGGAGCATCGCGGCTTGGAATGTGGTAGCCCCCGCGCCACACTGAAGAAATCTTTTTCTGAAGGGCTGATCCAGACGCCCGAAGATGCTGACGCTTGGCTACAGATGCTCGATGACCGCAATCTCACGAGCCATGCGTATGATGAAGCACTCGCGCAGCGCATCTATCAACACATTGTCCAAAATTACACCCCACTTTTGAGCCAGATGGCCAAACACATTCAGACGCTCGCGTGGGATTAAGACATGAAACTCCGTGCCAAAGATATCAACGTTCTGCGCGCCACGTTTGGGCGATTTCCTGCCGTACGAGAAGTCAAAGTGTTTGGTTCACGAGCACTCGACACCGCACGTCGGGCATCCGACCTTGACCTTGCCATTTCAGCGCCTAACGCCACGGTGTCGGAATGGACAGACATTTGTGACGCGATTGAAAACGCCCCACTGATTTACGAGTTAGATGTGGTACGCCCTGAGTGGACAGCCAACCCTCGCCTCAAGGAAAAAATCGCTCGCGAAGGCATCGTCATTTATCCGGGAAAAGCCGCGTAATTTCGGTAATGACACCGGACGGCTGCCGTCCAGTTTCCTTAACCTTCCCACACCCAGTTCGCTCCTACTCAGATCGCTAGCCAGCCAACTGAGCTTCACGGTGCGACCAATGGAAAACTCAGGAGGTTGCCTCCCTCAGTTTTTCCTTGGAACCTTTTCCTCTCTCCCGGTAGTTTGGACGCAGATGGATCGGCTTGGACTCCGCGAACGGTGCTACACACCAGCACCAACCGCTCCACCATGCCGACTAACTGCGCGTTTGTAATCTCAAGCTTGCTGTTGTTCTCTGCTCTCGCTAGTATTCCTCCGGTCATACATTGGGAACACTTACGATGACGCCGGAGGAGCAAGCACGCCAGACCATTGATCGCCTCTTGATCGAGGCCGGCTGGGTCATTCAGGATTTCAAACACCTGAATCTTGCAGCGGCCCGCGGAATCGCCTTGCGGGAAGTGCCCCTGAAATCCGGCACGTGTGATTATCTGTTGTTGGTCGATCGTCAACCCGTTGGCGTGGTCGAGGCCAAAAAGGAAGGCACGTTGCTCTCCGGTGTGGCGGAACAATCCGGCCACTATGCCGCAAACCTCCCAGACTTTCTCCAGCCCAAGGGCCCGCTCCCGTTCCTGTATGAATCCACCGGTGTCGAGACCTTCTTCCGTGACGAACGGGATCCCGAACCTCGTTCCCGCCGTGTCTTCACGTTCCATCAACCGGTGACGCTGGCTGAATTGGTAAAAGACTCGCTAACACTGCGCGGCCGGTTGGCAACCATGCCGGCGACATATCCGCTTGCAACTGCCGGTTTGCGCACTTGTCAGGTCGAAGGGATTACCAATCTCGAAAAATCCTTCACTGCCGCGCATCCCCGCGCCTTGATTCAGATGGCGACCGGTGCCGGTAAAACCTACACGGCTTGCGCGTTCACGTACCGGCTCATTAAACACGCCGGCGCCAAACGTGTACTATTCCTCGTTGACCGCGCCAACCTCGGACGGCAAGCCCTCGCCGAGTTTCAACAATTTGTCTGTCCCGATACCGGCCGCAAGTTCACCGAGCTGTACAACGTCCAGCATCTCACCTCCAGCCAGCTTGATTCCTGCGCCCGGGTGACGATCTGCACCATCCAGCGGCTGTACTCGATTCTCTGTGGAAAGGAACTTGAAGAAGACTTGGACGAGAAATCCGGTTTTGAAATTATGGCGGCGGATGACCGGGAGCGAGAGGCACACTATAACCCGGCGATTCCGATTGAAGCGTTTGATGTGATCGTGACTGATGAATGTCACCGGTCCATCTACAAAGCTTGGCGGCAGGTACTTGATTACTTCGACAGTTTTCTGGTTGGACTCACAGCCACACCATCGAAGCAGACCATCGGTTTCTTTAATCAGAACCTCGTGATGGAATACAATCACGAGCGGGCTGTGGCTGATGGCGTGAACGTCGGGTACGAAGTCTACCGGATTAAAACCGACGTGACTGAGCGCGGCGGCAAGGTGGAAAAGGGATTCTACATCGACAAGCGTTCTAAAGAAACTCGCGCCCGGCGTTGGTTGCAGCTTGATGAAGACCTCGAATACACGGCTCAGGAACTTGATCGGTCAGTGGTCGTAGAGTCGCAAATTCGGACCGTGTTGAAAGCCTACAAAGAGGCCATCTTCACCGATCTGTTTCCCGGTCGAACACTCGTCCCTAAAACCCTCATCTTCTGCAAGGACGACTCCCATGCTGAGGACACCGTCCATCTCGTGCGCGAGGTGTTTGGCAAAGGCAACGACTTCGCCAAGAAAATTACCTACAAAACTTACAATCCAGAAACGAAGCGCTACGAAAAATCCGAAACACTCATCCAAGAATTTCGCACCTCACCACAACTTCGCATCGCTGTAACGGTGGATATGATCGCCACCGGCACCGATATCAAGCCGCTCGAATGCTTGTTATTTCTCCGCGATGTCCGGAGCCGGACTTATTTCGAGCAGATGAAAGGGCGAGGAACTCGGGTTTTGACGTCAACTGATTTGCAGGCCGTCAGTGGTGCCGATGCTCGAGCCAAGACCCATTTCTACATCATTGACGCCGTCGGCGTGTGCGAAAGCGATAAGACCGATTCCCGGCCACTGGAACGCCAGCGCACGGTTGCGTTCGATAAATTGCTACTCGGTGTGGCGCTTGGCAAACGGGACGAAGACACCCTCACCACGCTGGCCGGTCGCCTCGCCCGACTCCAACGCGAGTTGCCGGCCACCGAAGCCAAACAACTGCGCGACCTTGCCGGCGGCAAATCCCTCAGCGACCTCTCCGCCGCGTTACTCCGTGCCGTTGACCCCGACAGCATCGCCGCCTACGCGACCGGCAAACCCGGTGCCTCACCGGCCGAGGTTGCGCCCGCCGCGCTGGAACAAGCCCGGCAACAACTCATCACCGCCGCCTGCGCCCCGTTCGACCTCCCGGCCTTGCGCGATGCCCTCACCAAGGCCAAGCAGGACGCCGAACAGACCATTGACACCGTCACCATTGACAAGGTCGTCTCCCAAGGCTTCGATCCCGCCGCCAAGGAAAAGGCGTTGAACCTCCTGAAATCCTTTGCCGAGTACATCCAGCAACACCAAGCCGAGATCACCGCCCTCCAAATCCTCTACAGCCGCCCCTACCGGCAACGCCTCACCGAACCGATGCTCAAGGAATTGGAAAAGAAACTCCGCGACAACCACGCCGCGTGGACCGAAGACCGCCTCTGGGACGCCTTCGCCCAAGCCAAACCCGGCAAAGTCAAAGGCCGCTCCCAAGCCGGTCGCTTCGCTGATCTCGTCGCCCTCGTCCGCTTCGCCCTCGAACAACAACCCGTCCTGAAACCGTTCGCCGACTCCGTCCACGAACGTTTCAACGAATGGCTCATGGACAAAGCAAAAGGCGGCGTGAACTTTGCCGGCGACCAACTCGCCTGGCTCAATCTCATCCGCGACCACATCGCCACCAGTTGCAGCATCGAGGAAGACGATTTCGATTTTGCGCCATTCGTCCAAGCCGGCGGCCTCGGCAAAGCCCGGCAACTCTTCCCTGAACTGCCGGCACTGCTCAACGAACTCAACACCGTGCTCGCCGCATGACCGCCGCCCCTCCAGTCCGTCATCCCGCTTCCCCGCGCTGTCATTCTGAGCGCAGTGAAGAATCTCTGTCGTTACCGGCTGACTGGTCAATTTCCCGACTGGATGAAGTCTGCGAAATCATTCAAGGCCAGTCTCCTCCCGGAGACACCTACAACACAAACGGCGAGGGGATGCCATTCTTTCAAGGCAAAGCGGAATTCGGTGACCTCTATCCCACGCCTGCGAAGTGGTGCACGAAGCCCACAAGGTTAGTGGGGCGCGACGGCGCAGGGCGCTGAAGCGCCCCGCTGCCGCCGCTGCCCCCGGACTCACTTTGTCCCACCGCTTTCGACTAAGGCCTGGCCACGCAGTAACCACATATCTGCGGTTCCGCAGGCAAACTTCTTGATGCCTTTGTCAATCTCCACTCCCCGCGGTTCCACCACGATCCGCATTCCGGGAATCAGCCAACACTGACTCTTGTACTGTTCCGGGGTGCTAATCGTCCGATCGATCCGCTCTTGGAGATGGACGGTTTCTAATCCCAACGGGCCCCGCACTTCGACGGAATGCGTGACTTTCACGTAGGACTCCTTTTTCCCAGACTCCTTGTCTAGGTATTCCACGACTGCCACTGCCGATCCCCGGTACTCGCCGACGAGGAAGTGACCGCCCTCGGTCACAATCCGCCGGGCGAAGGTTTCGACAGGTACTTCTATTACTGATTCAGTCTTCATCGACTGACCTCCTTGGATGTTTCGCGCAAAAACCGCTCAATCTCCCAAACTGGATACAGTGGACGACGTGTCGCCCGCGAAGGCCGAAGCAGCCCTCGCTTGGTAAGCCGATCAACCGTGACGGGCTTCACACCTAAAGCCGCTGCGACTTCAGTCCGTGTGAATGCCAGCCGTGGCGGATTATTGCACGAATTTTTTTGATTGATCATGCCACCGAGAATACGGCGCAACATAACCGAGGCAGGAGGTCGCTGAATTTTGTTAGTGCATCCGCTTTCGTCGTCGCATCGGTCTCTTGCTGACTCGTTTACCACGAACACCAAGGCGGATGCTGTGACTCCGACAGAGGCGTTGGAACGTAAAAATATCGCCAACTGCGTTTTTCCCAAGCCAGCGACAACTCCAGTGGTATAATTCAATACTCGAATTGAACTTCTCGACGAACCGCCAGAACACCAGCAACAGTAAATAGAGCTTGAGACGATAGCCGCCCACAATTAACTCGCCGTTCTCCCCGGCAAACGGATTGGCTCGGGCTTCGCCTAGTCCAATGGAGAATTCGGCGGACTCGGCCCGTGGTTGTTGTTGGGCGAGGACTTGGATTGCGTTGCATAACTCCAGTTTCTTTTCGGCCACCGCAGTAAAATCTTGCACCAACTTTTCAAGGTCGGCTTGATATTTCTGGCCTTTTTTCTGCAAGCGCGCATATGTTTTCGGCGAGATTCGTTGCTGGAGCCGAGCGTCAATCTCTGCGAGTGTTTGCTCCGCTTTTTTCCAAGACTCCTCCAGTACCTGTAAACACTCCAATTGCTGACCAACCGCACGCCCTAAAACGCGGGACCCAGATACCTTCGAATCTGCCTGTTTAATGAGTGGGAAACTTTCCGCGATAATAAAGGAACATAATTTGGAAACCCAAAACCGTGAGGCGACTGGAATCCACTTGAACATCGGCGATTCCACGGCCTCGAATTTTGTAAAGCTCTCGACAACCCAGGCCGGCCATGTCGCTGGCCATTGCATCGGCGCGGACAAACGCTCCCATTCGATTTTGTCTTTTTCAGTGAGTTCGCCAGCCATTGTGACCCTTACGCTCGGACTGGCATGGGAACTATGTTCTCCGGTTGCTCGGCCTCCGCGTCAAATGTAATCCTTTTTGCCATCTCCCGGCTATGGACATCTCGTAAATGGCCGTAAGTCTTCGCGACTAATACGCCGCCATCAACGTGACCGAGCCAGCTCGCAATCACTTTGAAATCGACACCGGCCTCAATGCAGTTAGAACAAAAGAAATGGCGCATGGCGTGGTGTGTGTAGTGCGGTTTAATTTCCAGTTTTCGACACGCGTTGATGATGCTAGTCATTGCAGATTCAATCTGAAAAACTCTGTCGCTGGGGTGGGGGGCTTTCGGAAGTTTAGCCTTAAGCGTCCGGAGTAAGCGCTCCAATGGATGAAACAGTGGCACGGTACGGCTCTTGCCAAGCTCGCCAGTGCCCTTGCCGGCGACGGTGAAAGTCTTGAGCTTCAAATTTATATCTCCCCAAAGCAGGGGTGGTTTTCCGTGTTCGCTATCGCCCACAACCTCCGCGAGTCGACAGCCGCTATAGCCAAGAAATTCGACAAGATCGGCACTATCTTTGCCGTTGTTCTTGCGCATCGTGTCGAGTAGCTCGCGAAATTGCTCTTGAGTCGGAACGAGGAGCTTTTCTTTGCTGAGCTTCCGGCGGTTAATTTCCTTCGCTGGATTCTCCAGAATGAGACCATGCTTGCAGGCGTAGTCCAGAATACGCCGCAAGACTTCCAAGTCTGCATTATAGGTTCGTGCTGCACACTCACTACTACGCAAGGTAGCCCATTGCTCAATTTGGCGTAGTCCGATATTGCCAATGGTGGTGCTCCCAAAATGCCGAGATAACATTTTGATTGAATTCAGGTACATGGTCACGGTCTTGGGTTTTATGGAAACTGCTGCCGCGTCAAACCAACGCTTAGCAACGCCACCAATTAACTCAGTCGTGATTGTGCCAGTCTTTTCGTCGCGCCGATATTCAGCAAAGGGGAGAGATTTTGCGTTATCGCTTGTCAGGCGCTCAACTTTCCGCCGCAATTCCTCTAGCCGTCGCTTGGCTAACTCCCGATCGGCTGTTTTTAGACTGCGCTTGACTTGTCGCCCGTCTCGTTTAAAAATGCCGTAGTAAATATTCGTGATACTAGAACGATAAAGGCAATCACCAACATGCACCAAAATTTGAACTTTTTGAGCTTCAAGAGTGGGGGTTTTCATGCCCACAGCTTAAAGGTTACAAAAGAGGATAGCAAGTCGATAATTGCAGTTTCAAAACAAGTCAAAAACACCAATGTTTACAAGGGTTTGCCGGCATAGCTCAATTGGCAGAGCATCTGATTTGTAATCAGAAGGTTATCGGTTCAAGTCCGATTGCCGGCTCCAATTTTACACCTTGAATTAAACTATTCTCTTTACCACCGCCCACGCACATTTCCCGGATACGGAACCACTCAGAGGCGGTAAAGCTGTGGCGGATTTTTTAATTAGTAAACAGCAGGAGTGGCGAGTACCAACCCAAGAACGACAGAGATTGAATTGACGAAACCAGTGGTCCAGTTATCGGAGTTCGAATACGCAAGACTTTGCCGGCAATTCGAACAGGTGGCGGCGGATAAAATTCTCCAGTGCGATCCAGCTTATTCGAAAGCTGGTTGAGAACTGATGGTGTGAGTTGTGTACTGGCTCAGAGTCTGGTTTGAGGGTGAGGTCGTGGCGTGCATGTGAACTACCATGATTGAACGGGATTGAGCGGGATCAGCGGAGCTATAATAAATGGTAGCCTCAATCCGATAATTGGCATCACTCCACACTAAACTTCGATGCAGCGGGAGTGTGGCAACTCGCGAAATCCAGTCTTTGGCAGTATCAGGATTAACCAATGCGGGCATCGCTGTCGCGCCGGTACTATCGATTTGATTCATTGGCGAGCCAAACTTTTTTTCCAAATCTTGTTGTAATTTTTCAGCGCTGCATTGGGTTTCGTGTTGGAAGACAAATGCTTCTTTGAGTAAGCCACCGGAGAAGCAACCGGTGAAATGGTCGACATCGTTGATTGTCGATGATTCATAAATTTCCGGAGCGGCGCCATAAGTTGTGAGCAGGCGCATACTTGCGGCTCGGAGCATTTCTTCTCGAGAAGCATTGAGCCGGATCTCGCCAAAATGACTTAGCGGACTTGCAGCCGATTCCGATGCAGACGCAATTAATCGCGCCGGTCTTTTATCTGGAATGGTTATCGTATCCGACAGATCGCTGGCGAGTATAAAATGCGCTTTTTCTTGAAGGCTAGGTAGCCAATCTAATAAGTACGGCAAAGACAAAAACGACACCGCAACGATGCCGATTAAGTACACCATGAAACGCGGAGTCGCATCAAAGATACGTCTCATTTTGCGCTGCCTCGCATTTTACTCATAGTTGTTAACATTAAAGTAATACCCAAAAACTAATTTCGTGTATGCGACATGGCAGGTAAATCTTTCCGCATCGCGGCGGTTACTTCGATTGCAAGGCTAAGGTAGTCATCTTTTCGCCTTTTGCAAGGATTTTGTTCGTTGATCAAGCCGGCGTAATGCTTGGGCAATTAGCGCGTTCCATCCGAGCGCCTTAAATTTCCCACGGTCGAGAGCGTTTTCAAGTTGCCGGCGGGTGAGCAATAGTAGCTCTTGCTCTTCCAGGTCATCAGCAAATGGCTCGCAACGATAGCTCGCGTCTAACGCCAAATACAAATAGCCTTGGCCGCCGCCGCGATTGGCGTGAGCCGCATAACTACCGAGCGAAATCCATTTTGCAGCTGCATAGCCGGTTTCTTCTAACAGCTCACGTTTTGCCGCCGGTAATGGCTTTTCGCCTTTTTCAATATGTCCGCCTACCGGTGCGAGCGTAATTTCCTTGACGGCATATTTTGTCTGGCGAAAGCACAGGAATTTACCGGTGGTAGTTCGCGCCAGTACCAATACGAAGTCGGGTGACACCAGCCACGGCCAATTAGAAATCCGTCGGCCATCTGGCAACTCAATCTCATGGACTTCCACAGTCAGAAACGTATCGAACTTTTGTACAACTTTACGGGAGACGGTTTTCCAGAGCTTCATTTCAAATTATTTCTGGACCGAATTGTTGGCCGATTTGCCGGTGAAGTTCCTTGATTGATTCCGCGCAATCCTTCCGGCAGACTAGCGTGGCGTCCGGCGTGTGAATAATAATTAAATCATCACAGCCGATGGTGGTAATCAGATGTTTTGGATCATTCGAAGCCACAACCGAGCCTCGCGTTTCGAGTAAAAGTACCCGGTCGGTGCCGAGCGCATTACCGGCGGCATCGTGCCGGCAAGTTTCGGCGAACATTGGCCATGAGCCGACATCGAGCCATTGCAACGGCATCGGTACGGCGGCAACGCGCACTTGCGGGTCACGACCGGCTGGCTCCATCACGGCAAAATCGACGCTGATTTTTTTTAATGATGGGAAGATTTCGCTGAGGACGGTATTCCGTTGCGGCGTCGACCAAGCGGTGCCGATTTTCATTAGTCCGAGATGATTGGACGGTTCGTACCGGTGGATACAATCGAGTAACGTCGAGGCGCGCCAGACAAACATACCGCTGTTCCAGAGGTACCGGTTTGCTCCTGCCGCAAAATATTCCTGCGCCGTTGCGCTATCGGGTTTTTCCCGAAATTGCTTAACAATGTGCGCCGACTCATCAATCGCTTGACCGAGTTGGAGATAACCGTAGCTCGTCGCGGCAAGAGTCGGCGTGATGCCGAAGGTGACGAGTGTATTTGGTGTTTGTTCGACGAGTCGGTAACCATGCTCCACAATTTTCTGAAATTGATCCACTGGCTGAATCACATGATCAGCGGTGAAGACGGCAATGACGGCGTCCGGATCGCGTTGCGCAATGACGGCGGCACTGAGACCGACGGCGTTCAGCGTGTCGCGGCCGATGGGTTCGCCGATAAACTGTTCCACCGGTAAGCCGAGAGTCCGGCAAATCAAATCCGCGTGGTGCTGGCCGGCGCAGATGAAACGATTTTCCGCCGGTACTAATCCGTCGAGTCGGTCATAAGCCAATTGCAGTAGGCTTTTGCCATTGATGAACGGAATCAGTTGCTTCGGCAGCGCGGTGCGGCTCATCGGCCACAATCGCGTGCCGGATCCACCAGCCATAATCAAAGCGTAGCGCATGGTGGTGTTGTAGCCGAAGCTCCGAATCTGCGCGAGCTACTTTTTGATGTTGTAACAAAACAACTTGTCTTTATCGCGAATGAAAAGCTGTCCGTTGCTCACGACCAAATGTGCCCACGTATTTTTAGCACTGCTGTCCGGTGGTGTGAAACGGCCGGTTTCTTTCCAACCCGTTGGTGTGGCTTCGATCAATGCCATCGTCCCACCGGTTTCGCTGCGCAAATACAAATGGCCGTCGGCGCAAAGCAATGTACCTTTGCCAAAATCTTTCGAGTTCCAAACGCTTTCGCCGGTTTTGAAATTCAAACAAGTCCAGCCTTTGCCGTCGCTAAAGCCGTAAACATTTTCACCGACCAGGACCACGCCGCCATGGTGGTTGATCATTTCCGTATTTGTGTACATTTCAGTCGCCTGAAACTCTTTGCCGGCGCGCGTAATTTTGAAAAGATTGCAGCCGATTTTGTAACCGGAGGTCACAAATACACAATCATCTTTGCAAACCGGTGTTGGCGCAACCGCCGTCGCCCCGGTGCGTGGTGCGGACCAAAGTAGCTTGCCGGTGTCTGGATCAATTCCGGCCAAGTGTTCACCGGTCAAGACGACCACCTGTGAAACGCCGGCGAGTTTTGCAATGACTAATGAAGAATAAGCAGCCTTGTCGGTCAACTCGCTACTCCGCCAAATTACTGCGCCAGTATTTTTGTTGAGCGCGATGACCGTGCCGTCTTTACCGCCGGGAGTGCAGAGCAGCTTGTCACCGAGCACCAACGGTGAATCGCTGTAGCCCCAATCCGACATCATCTTGCCGCCGAAATCAGTCGCTAGATTTTTCCGCCAAACTTCTTTGCCGTCAGTGGTGTGCAAACAGACCAAATCACCGTATTGGCCGAGTGCAAAAACGAATGCACCGTCCACGGTCGGTGTTGCGCGCGGACCGGGAAAGCCATTACCGCCGCCGCGTTTGCCGAGAGGGGATTGCCAGAGTTGTTTACCGGTTTTGACATTGAGCGCTAACACGCAAGCTTCATTTGTGAAGTCACCGGTAGTAAAGATTTTATCGCCGACAACCGCGACGCTCGCGAATCCACCGCCGAGCTCAGTTGCGGTCCAGACCAACGGCGGGCCATCAGTTGGCCATGTCGCCAGTAAACCGGTTTCAGTTGAAATATTATCGCGGTTCGATCCATGCCACTGCGGCCAATCGGCCGCCCAACCGAATGTCGTCAATGTGAATAACAAACAAGCTGCGGTGCATTTACGAATCATCATTTTAGGCTCCACTTATTTTAGGTTCGATAGATCAAGGCAAACGAGGTCGCCGGTATTGTTGCGCGCATACAGCCGGCCATTCGCCAGCACCGGCATGACCCAGCAGTGACCGGTGAGAACTTTGGCGCGCGCCAATTCTTTATAACTTTCCGGTGCTGCCGCCGCCACGACGAGGTCGCCGGTTTCAGATTGAATGATTAGTTTATCACCGGCGACGATCAACGCGCCTTTGCCTAAGCCGTCTTGTTTCCACTTCGTTGCGCCGGTGGCGAAATCGAGACAAGTCAGTGTGCTTTCGTCAAAACCATACAAATTACCTTGGTGAAGCACGCTGCTATTCATGTGATTCCGCATCGCGGTATTGCTCCAGACTTCCTTTAATTCTGTGCCGGTAAATTCCACGAGCGCGCAACCTTTGTCGTAACCCGACGAAATAAAAATCTTTGTTGGCGTGTGACCGTTTTTTTGCTCTACAATTGGAGTGGTGATATTGCCGTTATATTTGGTTGTCCACACGTACCGGGTGATTTCTTTACCGGTGGGTGCATCGCGTACAATCAAGCCGAATGCATTGAATTCAGCTAAACAGAACCGACCAATGCAGAAGTCAACTAACGACCCATAACCCAGCGCATCATTGCCGTCTTTCCAAAGAACATCGCCGGTTAGCTTATCAAACGCCACCACTGAAGCGTTCGTCGCGCCGACTTCGCAAACTACTCCCGGACCCGAGATGAGCGGTGAACCGGCGTAGCCCCACATTGGCAACTTCCCGCCAAAATCGTTATGCAGATGCTTCGCCCAAATCACTTTACCAGTGGCGACATCCAAACAGTTCAGTTGGCCCGGCCGGCTCAATGCGTACACCCGGTTTTTATCCACCGTCGGTGAAGCGCCCGGTCCACCTTCAAACATCTTCGCTTCCAGCGGACAAGGATAACCGTACGTCCACAACACTTTACCGGTCGCTGCGTCGAGACATGTCACTGTATCCGTCTCATTTGTATTGCCAATCGCAAACACGCGTCCACCACTGACTGACACTGCGGAACAACCGGTACCGACATCCGCTCGCCAAAGTTGCTTCGGCCCGCCCGCCGGCCATTGCGTTGACCAGTTCGTCTCTGTCGAGTTCCCATCACGCAACACTCCGCGCCACTGCGGCCAATCTTCAGTGAACGCCGTAGTTGCTATCACCAAACTCAAAATGCTAATTGCTCGTTTCATGGATTACAGATTTCCCATTTTTGAGTCGCATGTCAACTATTCTCCTCAGAGTTGCGTCCGCTCTCGTCTGGTGGTTTAATGTCGCCATGACGAATGTCGCCATTCTCGTTTGCGCTACGCTGGCTAGTTGGCCAATGTTTCGCGGTGAACCAGCTCTCACCGGTGTCGCGCCCGGCAGTTTGCCGGCTCAACTCGAGCTTCGGTGGAGTTTTAATACCGGTGCACCCGTTAAATCTTCACCAGCGATTAGCGCCGGTAAAGTTTTCATTGGGAACAGCGCCGGTAAGCTCATCGCGCTGGATCTCAATACCGGTAAGTTGCTCTGGACCGCTACCGCCGGTGAAAGTATCGACGCCACGCCGTTGGTGTTGGATGCCGTTTATGTCGGCAGCAGTGACGGCAACCTGTATTCCTTCAACACCATTACCGGTAAAACAAATTGGACGTTTCAAGCCGAAGACAAAATTCTCGGTGCCGCCAATTTTGCGAGCGATCCGCTCCGGATTCTCGTCGGTAGTTACGATTCTAAAATGTACTGCCTTGACGCCGCTACCGGCACATCGCTCTGGTCGTTTACCACCGGTAACTACATCAACGGCGCGCCCGCCGTCACCGCCGGTAAGGTAGTTTTCGGTGGTTGCGACGGCCAGCTACACATTCTTTCCGTCAAGGACGGTGAAGAATTATTCGCCGTGGGTGCCGGCGCTTATATTCCGTCCTCGCCGGCGCTTGTCGGCAATCGCGCCTACGTCGGCGATTTTGGTAATGAAGTTCTCTGCATCGAAATTGACACCGGCAAAATCATCTGGCGCACCAAAACCAACAACGCCCAATTCTTTTCGTCACCCGCCGTTACCACGAATCGCGTTCTCATCGGCGCACGCGACAAACGCCTCCATTGTTTCGACCGCGAAACGGGCGAGGTGCGCTGGGTATTTTCCACGCAAGGCGACGTGGATGGCTCGCCGGTCGTCTGTGGCGATAAAGTCATTTTCGGTTCCAACGACGGCAAATTGTATCTCGTCAACCTCGACACCGGTAAACTGATTTGGTCGTACGACATCGGTAAACCGGTCAGCACCTCGCCAGCGGTTGCCAACGGATTAGTCATTATTGCCGGCGACGACGGCGTCGTGTATGCCTTTGGTGCGAAGAAAGTTCGCTGATGAGAATTCTCCAACTCACTCCCGGCGCTGGAAACTTTTACTGTGGCAGTTGTCTTCGCGACAATGCGCTGGTACGCGGCCTCCGGGCTCGCGGTCATGATGTCTTAATGGTTCCGCTTTACCTGCCATTCGTCACCGACGAACCATCGGAAGCTGGCACGACGCCGATTTTTCTCAGCGGTCTCAGTGTTTTTCTCGGTCGTAATTTTCCGGTGCCGAGTTGGTTGAATCACGTTTTGAGTTCGCCTGCGTTGCTCCGGCAGGCCTCGCGACTCACCGGCATGACTCGCGCGAAAGACCTCGGCATTGCCGCTGTCGAAATGTTGCGCGGCGAATCTCGGGAAGTCGACCGGCTGCATGCCTGGTTGCGCACTCAACCGGAATTCGATTTGGTTTGTCTCTCCAATTCACTCCTCAGCGGACTCGCTCGACATTTTCAAATACCGGTCGTCTGCACTTTGCAAGGGGAAGACGGTTTTCTCGACGGCCTACCGGAACCGTACCGGAGCCAAGCGTGGGAATTACTCGCCGAGCGTTGTGCCGGTATCAACCATTTCATTGCCGTCAGTCAATATTTCGGCGATCGGATGCGCGACCGGCTCGGTTTACCGGTGGAGCGAGTTTCATTTGTACATCCCGGTATTACGACGCACGAATTCAAACCGACCATCGCAACGACACCGACCGTTGGTTATCTCGCGCGACTCCATCACGCCAAAGGAGTTGATTTGTTGGCGGAGGCATTTTTGCAATTGAATGTTCCCGGTGCGCGTCTCCGGATTGCCGGCGCCATGACCGGTAGTGACAAGCCGTTGGTGAAAATGCTCCAGCGTAAACTTGGTGACCGTGCGGAATTTCTGACAAATCTCGACCACGCCGCCAAACTCGATTTCCTCCGCAGTCTCAGCGTGCTGTCGGTGCCGGCGCTGCCGGGCGAAGCATTTGGTTTGTATGTCATCGAAGCGTTAGCCGCCGGTGTGCCGGTGGTGCAACCTCGGCACAGCGCATTTCCGGAAGTGCTCGCCAAAACCGGCGGCGGTCTGCTCTGCGAACCAAATAATCCAGCGGCGCTCGCCGCCGGACTTCGTGAATTATTACTCGATCCAGTGCGCGCCCGGCAACTCGGTGAAGCCGGTCGGCAAGTTGTGCGCGCCGAATTCAGCGTCGAAGCGATGACGCAAAAAACTGAAACTATTCTCCAACAGGTAATCCATGCTACTTGAACTCACTCACGTTTCTAAAAGTTACGGCGCGGTCGAGGTGTTGCGCGACGTCAACCTGCAGCTCACCGCCGGTGAACGAATGGCGATTATCGGTCCGAGCGGTTCCGGTAAAAGCACGTTGCTCAACCTCATGGGCGCGCTCGATGTGCCGACGCGCGGCACGATGAATCTCGATGGCCGCGACCTGAGTCATTTAACCGAAAACGAACTCGCCGGTATTCGCAATCGGCAAATCGGTTTTATTTTTCAACTCCATCATCTCCTACCGCAATGCACCGTTTTGGAAAATGTTTTGATTCCGACGCTAACTGGTCACACCACCGATGCCGACTATGCTCGCGCCGAGCGTTTACTGGAGCGCGTTGGTCTCAAACACCGGCTCACGCATCGTCCCGGTGAGCTTTCCGGTGGTGAATGTCAGCGTGTCGCAGTTGTTCGCGCTTTAATCAATCAACCAAAACTTTTGCTCGCCGACGAACCGACCGGTTCGCTTGATCACGCTAGTGCGACGAACCTCGGTCAGTTGTTGACGGAGTTGAATAAGGAGGAAGGTGTCGCGCTCGTGCTTGTAACTCATTCGCTTGAACTCGCTCGCCAGATGCCGCGGGTGCTCGAACTCCGTGATGGCGAACTTCACTGATATGACTTTCGTCACGCTCATCCGGCGCAGTCTGCGATTTTACTGGCGAACGCATCTCGGTGTGTTGGCGGGTGTGGCGGTTACCAGTGCGATTCTGACCGGCGCGCTGACGGTGGGCGATTCGATTCGATTCACACTAAAGCAACTCGCGCTGGCCCGGCTCGGTCGTGTGGAACAGGCGCTGACGCTACCGGAGCATTTCTGCCGTTCGCAACTCGCCGACGATCTCGCCGCTGAAATTCATTCGCCGGTTGCGCCGGTGTTATTGCTACGCGGTTCCGCTGCGTTGCCGGACGGCCGGGCGCGAGCCAATGATGTCCAAGTGCTCGGCGTTGATGACCGGTTCTGGCAGCTCGGCGGTACGAGTAATCACGGAGTTACCGTGAACGCGCGATTAGCCGAGCAACTCGGTGTACATGTCGGTGATACGATTCTTGTGCGTGTCGAACAGCCGTCACTGGTGTCACATGACACGCCGTTGTCTGGACGCAGCGATGAGTCAATCGCGTTGCGATTACCGGTGACAGCGATTGCCGGTGACGACGAGTTCGGCCGGTTCAGTTTGCAAGCGAACCAAGTGCCGCCGCA
>CAINDI010000139.1 GCA_903847335.1 uncultured Verrucomicrobiota bacterium
CGCGGCAAAGTGGTGGCCGGTGTGACCGCACTCGCGCGCCGGCACGGCGTGAAAGTGGCAGTGTTGGCTGGTCGCGTTAAACTCAGCGAGACCGAATGGCAACGGGCCGGTATTTCCATCGCGCAAGCGATTACGCCGGCCACGCTCGACACCGATACGGCGATGCGACAAGCACCGGAACTTTTGGCCGCCGCGGTTCGGAAACTTCCAATCCGATGAACAACCTCGTCAAAATTAATCCCAGTTTTCCACAGCGCCATTGGTTGCAGAAAGCCGCGACGATTTTGCGCACCGGTGGTCTCGTCGCGTTTCCGACTGAAACTGTGTACGGCTTGGGTGCCGACGCTTTGAACCCAGCGGCAGTCGAGAAAATTTTCGCCGCGAAACAACGTCCCGGTTGGGATCCGCTCATTGTTCACGTTCGCGATTTGGCGATGGCCGAATCGCTGGCGTCTGAATTGCCAGCAAACTTCCGGCCACTGGCGGAGAAATTTTGGCCGGGACCGTTGACGTTGGTCGTGAAAAAAAATCCGCGCGTGCCAGATGCCGTCACAGCCGGTCGTCCGAATGTGGCGCTGCGAATGCCGAAGCATCCGGTGGCGATGACGTTACTGATGGAAGCCGGTTTACCGATTGCCGCTCCGAGCGCGAATCAATTTGGCCGGCCAAGTCCGACTCGCGCGGAACATGTCGTCACAGATTTAGGCAAGCGAGTGGATTTGATTCTGGATGCCGGGCCAACACAGCTCGGCGTCGAGTCCACGGTGCTCGACTTGACGCAATCGCCGCCGGCAATTCTGCGGCCCGGTGGTGTGACGCGCGAACAATTGGAAGCGCTTCTCGGCCCGGTCACGTTGGCGCCGAGTGTGGCCGACGAGCTGGCTCGCCAAGGTCTCGCTGGACCGGGAATGACTCAACAGCATTATGCGCCGCGCGGTCGAGTGGAATTATTCGAAGGCGACCGGCAAATAGTTATCGAACGGTTGAGCGCCCGCGCCGCCGAACTCCGGCAACGCGGGCATTGCGTGGCGGCACTCGTTAGTGATGAGATGTTACCGGTGGTCGAGCCGGTGACGGAATTGGTGGCGAGTTTTGGCGTGTGGGGCGATTGGGAAAAATTAGCGCAACGTTTGTTTGCAGCGTTTCGAGTCTTTGATTCGCAAGGTGCGATAGTGATTTTGTGCGTTTTACCACCGGCGGAAGGCATCGGTTTAGCGGTGCGCGATCGGATGCAACGTGCGGCTGGTATCTTGACGAAGCAGACCAGCTAATTGTCCATTGAGTATTGCCAGACGGAAGGGAGCGTGATAGAATTTCTAGGCATAGAGGCTTTACCTTAAATCGGAGATTCATGCGTGACTCGATTTTAACGGTCATTGTGTTTCGTCTCTTATGTGTCTGAATATCACGCGCAGTCACGCACGACGAAAGTAAATAGTTTTACGCGGGCGTAGCATAGTGGTAATGCGCCAGCCTTCCAAGCTGGTGAGGAGGGTTCGATTCCCTTCGCCCGCTCCAAACATAGCGCGTTAAATCCGAATTAATTTCCCAGCACCGGTGACAGCGCGGCGCGGGTTTCTTGTAAGAGGAGTGCGGCAGCCTCGCGGGTAGGAGCTTCGGCACTCATGCGAATGACTGGCTCGGTATTCGATGGACGCACATGCACCCAAGCACCGTCAAATTCTACAAAAACTCCATCCAGTAGATTGATTTTATCGTGTTCGTGACGGCGGCGGAGTAAGCGTAGAATTTCTGGAACCTGTTCTGGTCGGACGCGGATTTTTTCCTTGAGCACCACATAGCGCGGGATACCTTGGCGTAATTGCGAAAGAGTCTGGTTTTCTTTTGCAAGCAATTCGAGAACGAGTGCCATGGCGATATAACTGTCGCGACCGGGAAGAACTGCCGGCACGATCACACCGCCGTTGCCTTCGCCACCCACCGGTGAATTCAGAGCCAACATCGCTTGGACGACATTGACTTCACCGATCCGCGTTCGCGTCACTTCTGCGCCGCGTTTTTCGGCGACGTCTTGCACGGCTCGACTGGTTGAAAGGTGAATGGCCACCGGTCCGCGTGCGTGCCGGTCGAGTACCGCCTGCACAGCCAGCGCGACAGTCAAATCTTCCCCAATCGGCAAACCGTGTTCGTCGGTCACCGCTAGCCGGTCGCCGTCAGGATCTTGCGCGAAACCAACGTCACAATGTTGTGCACTCACTAAAGCAGAAAGTGCTCCCAAATTTTCCGGTAACGGCTCGGCTTCGCGTTCAAAAATACCGGTGGGCAAATCGTGGCACATCGTGACGACACAACCCAGTTGTTCCAGAAACCGGCGCGTGTGAACCGCCCCGACGCCATTACAAGCATCGACCGCCACGCGGAAGCGACGCTGTCGGATTGCAGCGGAATCAACATAATCAATTACCCGCTTGAAATGCGTACCGGTGGGGTCAGAAATAATTTCAGTAACCGGCAGGCCTTCTTCATTCACCAAGTCAAACCGGCCTTGATGGTAAATATCTAAAAGCTCCTCGGCGCGCGTCCGGTCGAGGAAGAGACCGTCGCGTCCCATAAATTTCAGCGCGTTCCACGGCGCCGGATTATGACTCGCCGTGATGGTGATGCCGCCGCGCGCTGCGAGATCACGAACAAGAATGCCAACGGTTGGTGTCGGAACAATCCCGGCCAGCAATGGTTGACAGCCCACACTCTGAAGACCGGCCACGACGGCACGTTCAATCATATCGCCACTCGGTCGCGTGTCACGCCCCACAACCACGCCGCCGCGTCCGACGAAAACTCCGAAGGCGCGCGCAAATGAAGTCGCGAGCTGCGGCGTAAACGTTTCACCGATAACACCGCGTACGCCAGAAATACCGACCTTTAGAAAATCTTTCACAGCTCCCGCTCCAATCGTCGTGCGATGTCGGCCACTCTCGCTTCAACCTGCGACCGGAGCCGCGATTCTGAAATAATACGCACCATCGGTTCCGTTCGCGAGGCGCGCACATGTACCCAGCCATCGGCCCAATCCGCGCGCAAACCATCGGTGTGATCGAGTATCGCGCCGGCAGACCACTCGGGATCGTGCTGTAAACTATCAAGCGCGCTGTAGCAGTGTCGCGGCTCGCCGTAGACTTGTCGCTTGACGATGTGATAACGCGGCAATTCGCGTAATCGCTGGGAAAGCGTGCCGCCCCGTTGCGCTAAATCTTCTAGCACCAGTCCAATTGTGAGAAGACCATCGAAGGCGCGACTAAAACGCGGCACGGCCACGCTGCCGTTGCCTTCGCCGCCCACAGCACCTTGTTCGTCAGTTAATGTTGAGATTACGAAAGCTTGTCCGACAGCGGCTTTCACAATCCGGCAGCCGTGCGTGCGAGCAATATCGTCCACGGTACGAGTGGTGCAGCAGTTGGCAACTACGGTACCGGGAGTTCGCGCCAGCACGTGATCGGCGACGAGTGGAAAAGTATATTCTTCGCTAGCAGTTTCACAGTCCTCCGCCACCAACGAGACGCGACCGAGATCGCTGCTGGTCACAAATCCGGCGTGCGCTTTGGCCAGCGGCATAATCGACGCCACCTGCCGTGCATTGCGCGGACGCGGTTCCGGATCGTGCGCCATGTAGCCCGACTCCTCGGCATTGACGGCCACTAGCCGAAATCCCAAGCATTGCGCGAATGGTTCCAAGTACCGGCAGCCGGCACCATTAGCGACATCAATCACCACCGTCAAATTCGCGCGCCGGATCGCGGCAACGTCCAGATGTTCTTCGAGTGCGGCGAAATACGGCGTAGCGAAATCGTTGATTTGAGTCGCGGTTCCGAGATGTTGCCAATCGGCGCGCCGGAAGTCACGGGCGTGGTAAACGTCCAATACAGCTTCACCGCTGACCGGATCGACAAATCCGCCATCGGCGCTGATTAATGTCAGCGCGTTCCAACCGGTCCGCATATGACCACCGGAGATGGCAATCGCACCGGCGGCTTTCCGGCGCGGCACAGTGAATTGAAGAATTGGCGTGGGACAAATTCCGAGGTCGAGCACTTCACAACCCGCCGCCATCAAGCCGGCGATGACGCTCGCCTGCACCATCGGACTGGAAAGTCGCGTATCACGCCCCACCAGCACCAGCCCACCATCGGTAAAAGTGCCGAACGCCGTGGCAAAATCCATCACGACTTCCGGTGTTAACGATTCACCGACGAATCCGCGCAGACCAAAACTGGATAGACGCAAACCATTCATATATTACAATTGTGTATATCGCACCACTGGTGTGCGGTCAATGCTCCGGTAGCCGCAACAGATGTTTGACATGAATTTCTGTGCCAGCTACCTTTCGCGCGTGAATACACAACAACGACTCGAAGATTTAAAACTCAACGGCTGGGGAAAATTCGGCACCGGTTTCGGCGAATTTACTGTGACGCGCTACCACTTGCCGCGCGCTTGGGATCACATTCTCGGCGATGAACGTCTTTTCTGGCGCGTGCATCATAACGGCAAAGCGTATTTACAGGAATTGCCGCCCGGTGGCACCTACTGGCTACGCGCCGACAGCGAACAAGACACACCGCCGTGGCAGGTTTGGATTATTCCCGGTAACGACCACCGGCGCGCGTTCACAAATTTCCGCGGCCCATTGGCTGAAGATTTAACAAAAGCCGAAACACCGGGGGAATACACCTGCCGCTGGTTACCGGAGCGCGCCGCGATGTGTGTGAAGCGCGATGGCTTGCGCGTGGAAACAGAACTTGGCGTGACCGCCACACATCCGTTGGCCGTGATGCGCGTCACGATTACCAATACCGGTCGCCGGCAACAATCAGTGACCGTGATGCCGCAGATTCAACCGTGGCTCACCGCTGCACAACCGGCGGCGTGGGATATGCCGTGGCTTTATCAGTCCTCGACCTACGACGAAGCGACCAACAGCATCCGTTTTGAGATGCGCGATCCAGTCGGTCGCGGACAAAAACACCGCCGGCAACTCCGGTGGATGCTGGACAAAAAATTAGATCGCATTTGTCTTTCCGATACACAGTTTCGCGGCCACGGCACGCGCTTCACACCGGCGGCGTTGACGGATTGGAAACGCTGGTCGCGGCGGGGCGATCAACAAATTTATGGAAAACCGGTTTTCGGCGCTTTTGCCGGAACTGTCACCCTCAAACCCGGCGCCTCGCATTCATTTACCATGATACTTGGCGACGACCGGACGGGTGAAGCTGAATTCCGCGCGGTGCTGGCTGATCCGGAAAACGAATTTCGCCTCGTCCGCGAGCAGAAACTTGCGCTTCTTCAACGCTTCAAAATCGAAACACCCGATCCGGCTTTCACTCGGTATGTGAACGAATTTCTCAGCTTGCAACAACAACTCGTGCTGCATCGCGGTTGGCCCTGCAACATGATGGGTGTGCGTGACACGGCGCAGGATTTTACCGGCGGCGTCGCGTGGAATCCTGAAGCGTCGCGCAAAATGATTTTGACCATTCTCGAAACCGAACGCACCGATGGTTGGTTCCTCCGGCAGTTTTCCACCGATGGCCGGCGCGGTCGGCACGATGCTCGGCCGTATGTTGATTCCGGACTTTGGGTCTGGGAGCTAGTTTACGAATACGTTTGCCAGACGCGCGACTTCGGCTTGCTGGAAGAAAAAGTTCCGTTCCTCGATAGCGACGAGCTGACTTCCGTACGCGACCATCTCGCCCGGCTGCTTGGTTATTTTCTATCACCTAAAAATGTCGGTGAACACGGCTTATGTAAAATTCTCGAAGGCGACTGGAACGATTCCGTCAATCGCGCCGGTCTCGCAGGTCGCGGCGAAAGTGTGATGGTCACTTGCCATCTGATTTACTGTTTGCGCGAAGCTCTGAAATTGCACCAATTCCTGGTTGCCGGTGGTCACGATGGCATTGCCGGTGCCGAAACCTTCGTGACAAAGACCGGAGAATTGCGCGAACGCATTCGTGCTTCGGCGTTAAATTCACTCGGCTATCTCAACGGTGTATTCGCCGACAACGGCAAGTGGTTCTTCAGCCCGCGCGACCCGGATGGTCACGCCCGATTCAATATGCCGGTCAACGCCTTTGGCATTATTGCCGGCATATTCGAACCTGACGAAACTCGCCGGCTGATTACCCGCATCCGAAAAATGCGGCGCGCCTATGGCTATCCGCTGTTTTCCCCGGCGATTGGCGAACCACCGATGGAAGGATTAGGACGCATCGGCAGTGGCGATTTGCGACCGGGATTGGGCGAGAACGGCACTTGCTATAACCACGGCTGCCACGGATTTTTGGCGCGCGCGCTAGCCACCATCAACGCCGGTGATCTCTGGCTGGATGTCATGCAGTGCTTGTTTCCATACGACCAGAAAAATCATCCGGTGCGCCAAGCGAAAACTGCGCCCTATGCGATTGTGAATGTCTACCGGAGCGCGCCCGATTGTGACAGTGAAGGTGGCGATACTTTTTTCTCCGGTACGATTGACGTAGCGTTACGCAATATCTACCAAGGACTACTGGGCGTGCAAGCGGAACCCACCGGCCTATCCATCCGCCCGTGTTTACCGAAACCATGGCGGCAAATTTCAGCCCAGATTGGATATGCCGGTCGAACGCTGGAGATTGTTGTCACTCGCCGCGGTCAGAACTACGAAATTTCTGTCGATGACCAGAAACTATCTGACGGTTTTTTGCCTGCATAAGTGTGTAACACCAGTGTGGCCGTGAATCACCCGATCTTGAAATGCAGCGTTTTTCTTTCCCGCCGATTTCTGTGTTTGACAAACGGCGGCGGCTGTCGTTAACTGTATTCAGTTTTCACTGAACGATTTTATGACTCGCAAGCAAACGTCGGAGTGGAGCGCGGCGTGCCGGAGCTTTATTGAAGCCGGCGGGCACACCACTCAATTGTTCGGACTCGGTCGGATTCTCGGCCAACTCTATGGGTTACTCTATCTCAGCCCCCGGCCTCTGTGTCTGGATGAAATGGTCCACGAACTCAAGGTGAGCAAAGCCAGCGTCAGTACGACGGTCCGGCAATTGGAGCGCTGGACGGCGGTCAAGAAGGTGTGGGTTCGGGGGGATCGGCGGGATTTCTATGAGGCGGAAACCGATTTTAACCTGCTCTTAAAACAGGGGGTCTTGGCGACCTTGCGCAAGAAGCTGGAAACCGCCGGTGTGCAAATTGCGAAAGTGGAGACAGCACTGCAGGCGGCGCATGCGAATGGGAGTCGGAATCCGGATTCGGAAATCATCGTGGCGCGGCTGAAGAAAGCCAAACAGTTTCATGGACAGATTCAAGGGTTACTCGGCAATCCGTTGATCGAGCATTTGTTGTAGGAATCGTAAGCGGCGGCAGCGCTGCGGAAAAATGAAGCGACCTTCGCCAGTGGGAGGGAGAGAGGCAGTCGGTGAGTGGTTCAAGGTTGAACCGGCACCGGAAGGGCGGCAGCTTGCCCAGATCCGATGAACTGGTACGCCATCCATGCCAAACCCCGTCAGGAATCAGTGGCGGTCTTGAGTTTACAGCGGGAAAAAGTCGAAACCTTCTTCCCGCAGCTCCGCCGGAAGCGAACCATTCGCCGGGTACGCAAGTGGGTGACCGGGCCGTTGTTTCCGGGTTATTTCTTTGCGCGGTTTGATGCGCAGCGCGATGCTCGGCTGGTGCGCTACGCCACCGGCGTCATCAAAGTGGTCAGCTTTGGGGACCAACCGGCGATCGTGGAGGATGCGATTATTGCAGCCATCCAGCACCATGCCGAGGATGATGTGGTGACCGTCTCACCGTTGCAGTTTAAGCCGGGGGATGTCGTGGAGATTCAAGCTGGTCCGTTGCGCGGTTTCCAAGGGGTGTTCGAGCGCGAGATGAGCGATCAGGAGCGGGTGGTAGTCCTGTTAGATACCTTAGCCACTAGCACTCGCGTTCAAATTTCCCGCGAAAAATTAGAAAAAATTGCGGTGTGAAAATTTTCATCGCACCGGAGTAAAACTAATTCAGACCACTGCAAATCATTATCTCCGCGGAGTGCCACAAGTGGATTCGTCAGTTACAGGAGCGGCGAGACTACCGGGAGTTATTTTGGAAGTTTGAAAGCTGATTCTCCAATGAAACGCATTCTGGTAACTGGCGCCGCTGGGTTTATCGGCTGTAATTTTGTCCGGCACCTTTTGCAGAAGGAACCGCCGGTGACCGTGGTGAGCTTCGATGCCTTGACCTATGCCGGCAGTGAACAGAATCTTACCTCACTGAATAATACCAGCCGCCACGAATTCATCCGGGGGGATATTTGTGATGGGGCACTGGTGCAGCGTGTTTTGCAGGAGTACCAGATTGAGACCCTTGTCCACTTTGCGGCCGAGTCCCATGTCGATCGGTCGATCCTGGGGCCCGGACAGTTTGTTCAAACTAACATTGTCGGCACATTCAATCTCTTGGAGGCTTGTCGTGCGGTGGGGCGCCAGCAGCCGGCCGTTCGGTTCCATCACATTTCCACGGATGAAGTCTTTGGCTCGCTGCAGGCGCAGGATCCCGCGTTTACGGAAAACACTCCGTACGCCCCCAGTTCGCCCTACTCGGCTTCGAAGGCCGCTAGCGATCATTTAGTGCGAGTGTATGCCCACACCTATGGCCTGCCGGCGACGCTGACCAATTGTTCGAATAACTATGGCCCGTATCAGTTTCCGGAAAAACTCATCCCGCTGATCATTCTCAATGCCATTGCCGGGAAACCGTTGCCGGTCTACGGCGATGGCTTACAGGTTCGGGATTGGCTATACGTGGAAGATCACTGTGAGGCGATCTGGCAGGTTTTGCAGAATGGGAAGCTGGGCGAAACCTACAATGTCGGGGGTGAAAACCAGCCGACGAATCTTGAAATCGTGAAGTCCATCTGCACCCTACTCGACGAGTTGCATCCGCAGTCGCCGATCACTCCGCATGAAAAACTCATTACGTATGTGACTGACCGCCCCGGCCATGACCGGCGC
This sequence comes from uncultured Verrucomicrobiota bacterium, assembly GCA_903847335.1. Classification (GTDB taxonomy): domain Bacteria; phylum Verrucomicrobiota; class Verrucomicrobiia; order Palsa-1439; family Palsa-1439; genus CAINDI01. The sequence goes on from CAINDI010000139.1 coordinate 9,000, forward strand.
TACGCCATGGATATTACCAAAATCCGCCGGGAGTTAGGCTGGCGTCCCCAATATACGCTGGCGACCGGCTTGCGAAAAACGGTCCAGTGGTATCTCGCGCATCGGGATTGGGTGGCGGCGATTAGTAGTCAGGGTAATTATCAGCAGTGGGTTGCTCAGAATTA
>CAINDI010000140.1 GCA_903847335.1 uncultured Verrucomicrobiota bacterium
AATGGCTTGTGCACCGCCGACCCGGTAAACTTCCGTCGCACCGGCAATACCGATTGCATAGAGCAAGTCCGGATTTGTGCTCGGTGTGCAGGCCACGATTTCCTTGCAGCCGGCAACTTTTGCGAGTGTAATCGTCATCAACGCGGTGGACGCCAGCGGCGCAGAACCGCCGGGGATGTAAATGCCGACACGCCGGATTGGGTCAAATTTTTCTCCGATGCGTGCACCTTGAGCATTGCGCATCGTCCACGCCACCGGTAGCCCGCGACGAGCGAAGTCGGCAATATTCCGGTTCGCTACTGCAATGGCTTTCCGGAGAGCGACGTTACCGGTGGTGCGCGGCGGTGTGATGCGCAATTTGCCGGTGGTGAGTTTAATTTTGTCGAAGCGCTCGGCGAACTCCAATACGGCGGCATCCCCGCGAGTTTGCACGGCTTGAATGACAAGGCGGACGCGTTCTTCGATTTGCGAATCAAAGAGACTGTTGACGGCCAGCGCGCTGGTGAGCGCGGCGGCGAAATTCGATTGGTCGTACCGGAGCGTTTTCATACCGATGGCTAGTATCTTACTGAATCGCCGGTCAAGTTTCGACAGGAATTGTTATCCGAATTAAAACATGTAACTCAGGCTCATCTTAACGAGCACCGGCGCAACTAATTGATTACCGGTAACATTTTGAAAAACCGGAACTTCGATATCCGCGTTGATTTTTATCGGATGAATGTCGAATTCGACTCCCGGCGAGAGCAAGATCCGTTGGTAACCGGAATTCTGAGGATTCGCCGCTGCGCCGCTGTCGCTGGTGCGCTCAGAAAAAATCACCTGTGCCAAGGGCACGATTTTTACTCGTCTAAGCGCAAGCCCTTTCAAATCAATACCGGCAGCAGCATCGAGTTCAATACCGGGGCGGTAAGCGGATTGAATCAGCAAAGGCACATCGAGTTGCAATTGCGTAAACCAGCCCCAACGATTGTCCCTAGTAAGATTACCGTGATAAAATCCACCCAGCAAAGCATCGGTGCTACCGGTGCCAATTTGGGTATCACGATCCACAAAGCTTGGGTCAAAATTGTGACTACCCGTCGGTAATTTTAGTCCAAACGTTAAACCCGCCGACTGATCGGAAAGAAATCCCGCGTAGATACCTTCAACCCGAAGGTCGCCGAGTTGACTCCAGCTTTGCGCCACGACATTGCCACCGGAATCTTTCGCTTTGAAATAGCGAAAGTCGTAGGGCAACTCCGCTTGAATTCCCCAACTCTGGCTAAACATATATTGCAAACCAAGTGTAACAAAGTGCGTTTGAATTTCCTTGTCGTCATTTTTCGCTACTGCCGCCGGCGATGAGTCGCTCCAGTTCCGATTCTGATCTTGATAGCCATATTGTACAAAGGCCATCCCGCCTTCTCCATTGGGAAACATGTAACTCGTACCAACATCAAACACGCTACACCCACAAGCACAGGCATAAACAAAGCTCGGCTCGCATATTCCGATCAGCACACTTGTCATCAACACTACACGGCTAAACCTGTTAAACATGAGTTGAAGCTAACAGTTCCGCATGACCTGTCAAATGCAGCCGCGGCTTTTGCGATTGACTGCCGCACGGGTTTCGGTAGTCTCTGCGAACCTCGTTTGTAAACTGGAGCAAGACCATGGTAAAATTATCACTGACTGACTTGAAAGACTTCTACGGCAAGACGGTTTTCGTCCGCATGGACTACAACGTGCCGCTCGACGACGCCGGTAAAATCACCGACGACAAGCGCATCAAAGCCACGCTACCGACATTGGAATATCTCATTAAAGGTGGCGCAAAAATCGTCCTCGCCTCACACCTCGGCCGCCCCAAAGGCAAGCGCGATCCGAAACAAAGCCTCAAGCCGTGCGCCGAGGGTTTGGCAAAACTCATCAATCAGCCAGTCGCGTTCGCCGACGATTGCATCGGTGCGGGCGTCGCGAAGTTGGTAGCCGGGCTGCAAGCTGGTCAGGTATTACTCCTCGAAAATCTCCGGTTTTACGCCGAAGAAGAAAAAAACGATGCCGGTTTTGCCGCAAAACTTGCCACCGGTATGGATATTTACGTCAACGACGCTTTCGGCACGGCGCACCGCGCTCACGCTTCGACGGCAGCAGTGGCCGAACTCATCAAACAACGCGGCGGCAAAGCGGCGGCTGGCTTTTTGATGGAAAAAGAATTGAAATACCTCGGCGGCGTTGTTTCCAATCCAGCCCGGCCACTCCTCTGCATTCTCGGCGGCGCGAAAGTTTCCGATAAAATTAAAGTTATCGAAAACTTGCTCAACCTCGCCGACGTGATTTTGATTGGCGGCGCGATGGCGTACACCTTCCGGAAGGCGCAAGGTTACAATGTTGGACTGTCACTTTGCGAAAACGACAAACTTGACCTCGCTAAATCGCTCCTCGAAAAAGCCAAGGGCAAAAAGTTTTTCCTGCCGGATGACCAATTAGAAACCACTGAGTTCAAAGCCGGCGCTCCGACCCGCAACACCACCGGTCCGACCATTGCGGAAGGTTGGGAAGGCGTGGATATCGGCGCGAAAACCATCGAGACCTATAAAACCGAAATCGCCAAAGCGAAAACTATCGTCTGGAACGGCCCGATGGGCGTGTTTGAAATTCCAGATTTCTCCAAAGGCACATTTGAAGTCGCTAAGGCTGTCGCGCAAGCGACGAAAAACGGCGCGACCACCGTCATCGGCGGCGGCGACAGCGCGAAAGCCGTGAAGCAAGCCGGCTTAGTCAAAGAAATGAGTTTCGTGAGCACCGGTGGCGGCGCATCGCTAGAATTTCTCGAAGGTAAACCACTGCCCGGCGTCGCCGCGTTAAGTGACAAATAAGGAAAAATTATGAACCCAAATCGTAAATCCATTATTGCCGGTAACTGGAAAATGTATAAGACAACGGCGGACGCCGTTGCGCTTGTCGGGGCTTTGAAAAATGAAGTCGCCGGAATCACGAAATCGGAAATCGTCGTCTGCCCGCCGTTCACGGCGTTGGCGGCGGTCGCCGGCGCGTTGGCCGGTTCGAATATCCAACTCGGTGCGCAAAATGTGCACTGGGAAAAAGAAGGTGCATTCACCGGCGAAATTGCACCGGCGATGCTCAAGGATTTGTGCGTCCGGTACGCCATCGTCGGCCACAGCGAACGTCGTCAATTTTTTGGCGAGACCGATGCTGGTGTGAATAAGCGCGCGAAAGCGGCGTTAGCCAACGGTCTGCGTCCGATTGTTTGCGTTGGCGAAATGTTGGCGGAACGCGAAGCTGGCAAGACCGAAGCGGTGGTGACCGGTCAAGTGCGCGGGAGTTTGGCCGGGTTTGATAAAAATCAGATTCTCGAAACCGTCATCGCTTACGAACCAGTCTGGGCGATTGGCACCGGCAAAACAGCGTCGCCGGCGCAGGCGCAAGAAGTGCATGCGTTGATTCGCCGGTTACTCGGTGAATTGTTCGGCGCGGATGTCGCGGGAAAAGTGCGGATCCAATATGGTGGCAGCGTGAAGGCAGACAACGCGAAGGAATTGCTCGGTCAGTCGGATATTGACGGCGCGCTGGTTGGTGGTGCAAGCTTGAAGGCCGGTGACTTTGCCGCTATCGTCAAGGCAACGGTGTAATCTCAGAAGGAAAATTATGAATGTATTGATTTGGATTTTAACCGCGGTGCACATCACCGTGGCGTTGTTTTTAGTTGTATTGGTGCTGATGCAAAAGTCGCAAGACCAAGGTGTCGGCGCGGCGTTTGGCGGCGGCGTGACGGACTCGGTGTTCGGCGCTGGCACCACGACGGCGTTGGTGCGGATGACGATTTGGTGCGCCTGCATCATGCTCGGGACGACATTGCTATTGGCGGTGTTGCACTCTCGACGTAGCAGTGAGACCGGCACCATTTCACAGAAACTTCAGCAAAGCGCACCGGCCATACCGATGCAACAAGCGCCGGCAGCAGTTCCCTCGGTGTTGCCGCCGACAACGGAAACTAAACCGGATGCGTCCCCTGCCCCGGCTTCAGTTACGCCGGCCGCAAAACCGTAGCCGGTAATTTTCCCGATGTCTGTTCTCCGGTGGCTCACAATCGCGGTCATGGCCGCAACGTTTGCCGGAGCGTCCGCCAGCGGCGCACAGTTGCGCGACAACACGCTCTATTCCGTCGGCGCGGATTTCAAAGGCTTTGATCCCGCTGATTCCGGTGACACAGTTTCGGCGGCAATGATTAGCCGGGTGTACGAAGGTTTACTCGAATACGCCTACCTCGACCATCCATACCGGGCGGAACCGCGACTTGCCGAAGCTTTACCGGAAGTTTCCGCCGATGGATTGACTTACACGTTTCACCTCAAGAAAGGCGTGCACTTCAGCGACGACCTTTGTTTTCCCTCCGGCAAAGGCCGCGAAGTAACGGCGGAAGATTTCGTTTATTCTTTCACCCGAATTCTGAATCCAAAATTGGAATCGACCGGTGACTGGATTTTTATCAACCACGTTGCCGGCGCAAAAGAATGGGTTCAAGCTGGTAATCTGACAGTAAAGATTCCCGGTTTCGTCGCCGTGGACCGGTACACTTTACAAATCAAACTCCGTCAGCCGTATCCGCAACTGATTTGGGTACTGACGATGCCTTACGCATTTGTGGTTCCGCATGAAGCAATCGAATATTACGGCAGAGAATTCCGCCGGCACCCAGTCGGCACCGGACCGTATGTCTTGAAAGATTGGCGATTCAATTACCGAGTAGAATTCGTGAAGAATCCGACGTTCAGCGGACAAACCTATCCGGCCACCGGCGAACTCGACGACCGCGCCGCCGGTTTGCTGGAAGATGCCGGTAAACCGTTGCCGTTACTGGACCGGATTGTGGATTACGAAATCTCGGAGTTCTATACGGTCTGGCAAATGTTTCTCGGCGGCCAACTGGCGAGTACCGGCATCAGCAAAGATTATTTTGAAAAGGTCATCAATCCGCAATTTGAATTATCCGATGCGCTGCAGAAGCGCGGCGTTCGTCTTTACAAAACGCCAAACATGGATTTGTGGTACATCGCGTTCAACATGAAAGACCCGACCATCGGCGATTCGACTGACCCAGCGGTGGCGGCAAAGCACCGGAAGCTCCGGCAAGCGTTTGCGTCCGCGATTGACGTGCCGACCTATTGCACGGTCATCCACAACAATCGCGACACACCGGCCAACACGATTCTTCCGCCGGGCGTGGCTGGCTACACGACCAAACCGTACGCCTATCAATTCGACCGGCAACGCGCGAAAAAATTAATTGCAGAAGCCGGTTATCCAAACGGCAAAGATGCCACCGGTCATCCATTGCGCCTGACGATGATTAGCGCCGGTGCCGGTAGTACCGATGCCCGACAACAAGCGGAGTTTTTCGCCGAACAATTGCGCGCCATCGGCGTGGATTTAGTGGTACAGCAATTGAGTTTCGCCGAGTATTTGCGGCGCGAACACGACGGTGAAGCGCAAATCGTTTATGCCGGTTGGATTATTGATTATCCTGACGGTCAAAACTTTATGCAATTGCTCTACGGCCCAAACAAAGCGCCCGGCGTTAATTTCTGCAATTACCAAAATCCTGAATTTGACCGGCTTTATGAGAAAGTGTTGACGATGCAAGACTGCCCTGAACGGTCGGCGCTTTACGCGCAAATGTCGGACATCGCAATTGCCGATTGCCCGTGGGCGTTGATGACTTACTCGCTGTCATACGGATTATTTCAGCCGTGGTTTCAGAATTACAAACCGCACGCGTTTCCTTATCCGAACGCGAAATTTTACAAGGTAAAGCCGCATTGATTGCCTACATTCTACGCCGAATCATTTCTGTCGCGCCGATTGCGCTCGGCGTATTGCTGGTGACGTTTTTGTTGTTCCGCGTTATCGGCGGCAACCCGGCCTACCGGATCGCCGGTAAGAACGCCACGCCGGCTAAAATCGCGCAAATCAGCCACGCTCGCGGTTACGACCTGCCCTATTTTTTAAATTTTGAAAAATTTCCCCAGCAACTTTTTCACGCGCAATTTCCCCGGCTCGCCCGCAACATCCTGCGTGGCGATTTCGGCGAGTCGCTCACGAGCAAAATGCGTGTCAGCCAGCTGTTGCGCGACGGCGTATTGCCGTCGTTGTGCGTAACTACACCGTTATTTTTCATCGAACTGATTCTGGCAGTGGCGCTGGCTTTGCTGGCGGCGTATTACCGGGACACTTGGATTGACCGGTCGCTGGTCGTGCTGGCAGTCATGGCGATGAGCATCAGTTCGCTCGTGTACATCATGGTTGCGCAGTACTGGTTGGCTAGTGAATGGCGGTTGTTTCCGGTCTGGGGCTTTGAAGGGCCGCAGTATCTCATCCTACCGGTGCTCATCGGTACGGTGGCCGGCACCGGTGGCACATTGCGATTTTACCGGACCGTGATGCTCGACGAAATGTATCAGGATTACGTCCGCACCGCGCGGGCTAAAGGCGTGTCACCTGCAAAAATTCTATTCAGCCATGTATTACGGAATGCGCTGATTCCGATTTTGACGAACGTGATCGTAGCGCTACCGTTTTTGTATACCGGCTCGTTACTCCTAGAAAGTTTTTTTGGAATTCCCGGCTTAGGACGATTACTTGTGTCAGCAATTTCCAATGGAGACGAGGATGTAATTTTTGCGGAAACCTTCATTGGCGCGGTGTTGTTTGTGCTCGCCAACACACTGACTGACATCGCTTACACTTGGGCCGACCCACGAATTCGAATCAAATGAACGACGCCAGCACCAACCGTCCGGAAAGTCTCTGGGCAATCGCCTGGCAACAGTTGCGCCGGAAACAAATCGCGATGATTTGCCTCGCAATTCTAGTCGCGTACGCCGGTATCTGGTTATACGCCGAGGGAAATTTCTGGTCGGCCAAACTACGTGGCGTGACGCCGAATTACCGGATTTCCAATTACGCGATTCGCAACCAACCACCGAGCGCGACACACTGGCTCGGTACCAACTACGCCGGCCGCGACAACGTCAGTCAAATCGTTCAAGGCACGCGCATCGCGTTTGAAATCGCGCTACTGACCTCGTGCATTGTCATCCCAATCGGTTTTGCCCTCGGCGCGCTGGCCGGTTTTTTTGGACGCAAGATTGATACCGGAATTGTCTATCTCTACAGCGTGGTCGGCAGCGTGCCCGGCATCCTACTGATTACTGCGATTTCCTACGTCGTGCGCGGTGCTGTCGAACGCAGTCCGGCTATGCAAACCGTGACCCGGTATGCGGACAGCGGCTTGCTCGCCGTGTGTATCGGCATGGGCTTTACCGGTTGGGTTGGCCTCTGCCGGCTGATTCGCGCGGAATATCTGAAACACCGGGAGCGGCAATACGTGCTTGCTGCCCGCGCCATCGGCGTGCGCCCGGCTGCGATTATGTTTCGCCATATCGCGCCCAACGTCGCGCACTTAATTATCATCAACTTCTCGCTGAGCTTTCCGGGCTTAATCCTGACCGAGGCAGTGCTGAGCTATCTCGGCGTCGGCATCGCTAATGAACCAAGTTGGGGCGCAATCATCAACGATGCCAAGCAACGCCTCTGGCTCGGCAACTGGTGGGAACTCGCCGGCGCAACTGCCGCGATGTTTTTTCTCGTACTCGCTTTGAACCTGTTCGGCGATGCCCTCCGTGACGCGCTCGACCCAAAACTCCGGACTGCAGAGACGAAAACGGCATGAGTGCATTTCTCGATGTGCGAAATTTACAGATTAGCTTCCTCACCGATGAAGGTGAAGTGCGCGCGGTGGATGGCGTTTCGTTCGCAATCCAAAAAGGCGAAACGCTGGCGCTCGTCGGTGAATCCGGTTGCGGCAAAAGTGCCACGGCGTTGGCACTGGCGCGGTTGGTCGCTACGCCGCCGGGATTTTACAAGGGCGGCGAAATTTTATTTGAAGGCGAAGACGTTTTGAAAATGAGCAACGCCCAACTCCGTGCCATGCGCGGCGCGAAAGTCGCGTACATTTTTCAAGAGCCAGCTACCTCGCTGAACCCAGTCTTCCGCATCGGCGCACAAATCAAGGAAGTTCTCCAGCTTCACCGGCCCGATGCCGCGACGGATGCGGAAGTAGTCCGACTTCTGAAACTCGTTCGCCTGCCGGACGCCGAGCGCCGGCAACAGGATTATCCGCACCAACTCAGTGGCGGCATGCAACAACGTGTGATGATTGCGATGGCGCTCGCCGGCAATCCGACTCTACTGATCGCTGACGAGCCGACGACCGCGCTCGACGTGACCATTCAAGCTCAGATTCTGGATTTGTTGAAAGATTTAAAACGCGAAATTGGCCTGAGCATTTTGCTCATCACGCACAACCTCGGCATCGTCGGAGAAATCGCTGACAACGTGGCGGTGATGTATGCCGGGCGCATTGTTGAATACGCACCGGCGGTTGATTTACTACGCGAACCCCGGCATCCGTACACGACAGCGTTGCTCCGGTCAATTCCGCGCCTCGGTGTGCGAGCGGAACGGCTCTATTCCATCCCCGGAACCGTGCCGAGTGCTGCTCGCTTACCGGCTGGCTGTAAATTTCATCCGCGCTGCGACCGAGTGCAACCGGCATGCAGTCAAGAACCAGAACCGCAACTCACCGGTGAACGACTCGTACGTTGCCCGTATTGGGACAAACCATGAGTCTCGTCGAAGTCAACAATCTCAAAACGCATTTCCCGATCCGGGCCGGCGTTTTGCAAAAACCGGTCGGTTGGGTGCGGGCGGTGGATGGCGTTTCGTTTACAATCAATGAAGGTGAATGTGTGGGTCTTGTCGGTGAGAGCGGTTGCGGCAAGACGACTCTGGGCCGGACATTGCTCCGGCTGATTGAGCCGACGGCGGGAACGATTCAGTTTGCTGGTCAGGAGATTACCGACCTCCGCACGTTTCGCCGGCAAGCGCAGATGATTTTTCAAGACCCGTACGGCTCGCTGAATCCGCGCATGACTGTCGGCAAGATTATTGGTGAACCGTTGCGCATCCATAAACTCTGTACCGGACCGGCGGATGAACGTGACCGGGTTGCGGAGTTACTGAAGTCAGTCGGACTAGCACCGGAACACGCACGCCGGTATCCGCACGAATTCAGCGGCGGTCAACGGCAACGCATCGGCATCGCGCGAGCATTGGCGGTGCAACCGAAATTCATCGTCTGCGACGAACCGGTCAGTGCGCTCGACGTGAGTGTGCAGGCGCAAATTATTAATTTGCTCAGCGAACTACAGGAAAAATTCAAGCTGACGTATCTGTTCATCGCGCACGATCTGGCGGTAGTCGAACACATCAGCGACCGGGTGCTGGTGATGTATTTCGGAAAAATCGTCGAGTCGGCTAGCGCCACGGAAATTTACGACCATCCAACCCACCGGTACACGCAAGCCTTGCTCTCAGCGGTGCCGGACGTTGACCCGGCGCGCCGCCGGCAACGGATTGTGCTCGACGATATTTCGCCGGAAGAAGCCCGCCGTCAAATCCAAGACCAGCCGACTGAATTACGCGAAGCCCGCCCCGGTCACTGGGTCGCTGTGGAAACTTGATTTGGAGCGCAACTTTTTAACGCACTATTTAGTCTTTATTGATTCGATGATGCGTAAGTCAGTGATTGAAATTACGGCAGATGTAGATCGTTGTCCATTGAGTACTTCTTCTTTTTCGTTAAAATCTCCAAGCTGGCGTTGGACTTCAAATCCTAATTCTTGACCTGGCTTCAGCGTCCCACGAACCGAAACAAAAGTGGCATTTACATCTAGAAGGATGCCATTCTTATCTTTGAAAGCCACATTTAAGGAAACATCAGCGATATCCTTATCACTTTCGTTCTTAATTATGCCGATTATTTTTTCTTCAGTTTTCATACGCCCATGCACAACCTTAACCTGTGAAATTGTTATCTTATCTTTGACAGCAATTTTCTTGATATTGGTCTCATTTCGGTCACCTTCGAAGCCAGATTTGAAGCCAGTTGAGGCGGATTTGGAGATACCCTTTATGATCCGCTCGATTCGAGTGGAACCGCTTTTGTCTTTTGTTTCGACTGACCGTTCCAGTTGGTCAAGAGCATTGTCGATTGTATGTGAGGCTGTGATCTTCGGGAGTAACGATGTGCCAACGATTGCGATACCGATGATTAGGGCGGGAACAATGTTATTATTCATAGACACAAATTATGGGAACTATATACTTCATAAACAATGCGCCGCTGTCGGTTTTACCGGCTGAATCCAGCTATCCTCGAAATGTATCAGGTTCAAGACGTGCCGCTCCTCAATCGTGCCGGGCGTGTGCGTGATTCGGAACCGGTAAGCCGATGCCGGTACGTGATGTAAAACCGTGAACTGCGAACCATGCGGCTGCCAAGTAAACCGGTGCGTGTCGGTTTCCTTGTCAAACCCTTCAAGATTTTCCTCTTTGTTTAGCTTCCACAGATATTCCGATGCGACATAGCGGACGGCCTCCAATTCGATCAAAGTGAACTCCAGCGCACTCATGTTGCGAACCATGATAAAAATCCGCAAGTCGTCGTATTCGTCCAATGCTTCGTTGACGCGAGCGTTCCAAACGTCCAGCACGGCCTTGCCCGTAGCCTGTATGTCCGCAAGTGCGTTTTGGATGCCAGCGGAATACTTTGGAGAGTTGCGCCCCGAGATAACGCGGATGCGGGTTTGATTGAACGGGCTTTTATCCTGTACGGTTTTGACCGACCAAGCGCACCCCTCCCACGTTACGTCAGCAACGCCAAGCGGCTTTTGCCGGTGGTCACCACTGATAGACGCGGCAAAGATGCCTCCGAAATCGTCACCGGTAATGTCGGCATTGCCAACGGCCAGCCGGTGACAAATACGCTTGCCGATCTCCACCGCCAATGACGGCGGCAGTTCGCCAAGTGGGTGCGGAGCATTACGCCGCTTTGCTGTGCCTTTGAGTTTGAGCTTCGGCTTGTCGGGCATGAATCACTCTTTCTATCACGGCCTTGACCATCGGCACGGGCACGGAATTTCCGGCCTGTTTGCGGATGGTGCTATCGTTGCCGATAATCTCAAAGCTGTCAGGGAAGCCCTGTAGCCTCAGCAATTCGCGGGGAGTCAAACGGCGGTCGCCGTCAACCAACAGATAATTGTAGGACGCGCCAGCCCGTAAGGCGCACGAATACGGATAGCTGGAGATGTGGCCGGCTTTGTTTTCGTGCCAGATTGACGGGGTGACTTTCGCCTTGTGCTCGGCGTGCCGCTTGCGACGGATGCGTTCGCTGACAAAAAAACGAGGGTCGGGTTTCGCTTCCAGCAATTCTTTCAACGGAATCATCGGCAACACCCGATCAGGCCAGTTGAACCCGGAGGCACCGCCCTTGAATCCGACAATCAGAATCCGCTCGCGCTTCTGTGGCAATCCGAAATCCAGCGCGTTCAAAATCTTGTGCTCAACATGGTAGCCAAGTTCCGTCAAAACTTCTGTGATCCGCTGGAGCGTCTTGCCTTCGTTGTGTGATGCCAACAGGCGAACATTTTCCAGCACCAATGCCGGCGGCTGTTTCGCCTCAATAACCTTTGCCAGTTCAAAAAACAGTGTGCCGCGTGCATCGGAAAACCCGCCACGGTTGCCGATAATTGAAAACGGCTGGCAGGGGAATCCCGCGAACAAAACATCGTGATCGGGTACACTGGCGGGGTCAATACGGCAAATATCGGACTCCGGTTTGATGCCGTAGTTGTGCTCGTAGATTTTCCGGCAGTCCGCGTCAATATCGCACGCGAACACGCACTCCATTCCCAGTGCCGCGCCCGCCGTGTGAAATCCGCCAATGCCGCAAAACATATCCGCGAATTTAAGCTTGGCCTTGCCGCCGAAAAAGCTGCCGGGTTTGTTGTCGGTTGGAACCCGCAAAGCGGATTTCATTACATCGTCGAACTTGCCAAAAAGAGGATTGTTTTTCATGCGATTAACCCCTGATACGTCAACCTCTTGCCTTCCATACCGGCCATATGTGCGCGTACCGTTGTGATGCCGCAGTCATTACCGGTTTTGTCGAACGCTGGCAAGCCATTTGTGTTTGCCTTGAACACGAACTCGTTGACGTATCGTGCCAAGTGTTTCTTGCTCCAGTGGTGGAACGTGCCGTAGTGGGCGCGTTTTAGAACCGCCCAAAAGCTTTCAATCGTGTTCGTGTGCGCGTCGCCGTCAACATATTCGCCCTTGCTGTGGTTGACCGCTGTGCGCCGGTAATCCTTCAAGCCGTAGTAGCCCCGGTGGTCATCGGTGTAGAGGATTGCGCCGGATGCGACCGCCTCTTTGACCGCCGCGTGTAATTCTTTCCGGTTGGCTACTGGCAACACTTTCGCCCGCGTGCCGCCGTCCCGGCTTTTGATGCCAAACACAATCGTCTTGCCGACTCCACCGCGCCCCGCGTGCGTCCGCTTGCTGGCGTGTTTGTTTTTCTCTTTGCCGCCAATGTAGGTTTCGTCGGCCTCGCAAGTGCCGGACAGCATCGCCTTGGACTCGCAGGACTCGCGCAACCGGTGCGCCATAAACCAAGCGGATTTTTGCGTGATGCCAAGCTCTTTCGCCAGTTGCACCGACGAAATGCTTTTGCGCGAAATGGTCATCAAATACATCGCATAAACCCACTTGCGAAGCGGGATATGGGAATCTTCCATAACCGTACCAGTCCGCACCGTGAATTGTTTGCCGCAGCCCTTGCAACGGTAGAGCATACCGCCCTTGATCGTCCAAATCTCGCCGTGTCCGCAGTGGTGACACTTGACGCCATTCGGCCAGCGACCGCTTGCCAGATATTTCCGCGCTGCGTCTTCGTCCGGGATGCGACTGAAAAACTCCATTGCGCTCGGCTGGTTGATTGCGACGTATTTCTTTTTCATGGTTCAAATCTACGCCCGGAAGCATTGTTTGTCAAGTATATAGTTCCCCAAATTATAGGTAGGCGCAGTTGGCGTTCAACTATAAAGTCAGTCACGGTTTGAAATTGGATTAAACATCAAACTTAGCGCGTGGCGGAGACCGGAAGGATTTGAGGCACCGGCATGACCGGGACGGGCACGATAGGCGAAGGTTCGGTAGGTCGGGTGCCGATGACGATTTTGATTGTCTGCGTATCACCGGTGCGGAAGACAGCGATTTGTAAGGTGTCGCCGCTGTGCCGGTAAAACATTGTATTCAAGACGTCGGCGGCGCGGTGAATTTCGTTGGTGGCGATGCGAAGTAAAATGTCGCGCGCTTGAAAACCAGCCACCTCCGCCGGTGTGTTCGCTAAAACTTCGCGAATGAAAACTTGCCAATCCGGTACGCCAGCAAGTTGATTCGTGAACTGATGTTCGGCGACGTCGAGACCGACCCACGGGTATTGCGGGGAACCGGTTTTGATGATATCGGCACAGATTTTTTTCACGGCGTTGACCGGCAAGCTATAGCATTGGTCGTCCCCGTGCGCGGCGACGACAAGACCAATGACTTCGCCTCGCGCATTGAGCAGCGGGCCGCCGCCTTGACCGGGACTGAGTCGGCAATTGGCACGAATGTGATTCACCGGAAAGACGCGCCGGCCACAATGGATGTCGAGTCCGGCCACAAAACCGACCACCGGTGCACTCGGTAGTTCATAGGGAAAACCAATCGCGACTACCATGGAGCCGACGCGCAAATCGTCGGAGTTGCCGAGCGGCAAATACGGCGTTGGCTCGCCGGTGTCGAGCTGGAGCAAGGCGAGGCGGGTAATCGGATCGCGACCGAGCAATTTGGCGAAGACGTGTCGGCCTTGCCAGTCAATCCAAATGACGGCGGCATTTTCGACTAGCGTGTCAGCGGTGACGAATCGACCTTCGGCATCGATGAAAAATCCGGAACTGACCCGGTGCGATGGGCCGAGAGGCGAACGAGCCATCGTTGCATCGCCTTCGGCGTGGATTTTTACGACGGCAGATTTGGAGCGTTCGTAGAGACCGGTGACTTCGGCGTCGATGGTTTCTAATGGTGAACTAGCCCGACCGGTGGTTGAGAAAGCCACAAGTAGACACGCGGCGAAGACGTAGAGTCGCCGGTTAGAAATGGAGACTGGCCACCTCATAACTGGCAGGCGTCGTGGCGGCAAGACGGTCGAGTACATAGCGCGGAGCGTTCAACGCGACTTGCGCGAGCACCGGTGTCTCCGTTGACTTAGCCGGCAAGGCCGAGGCAATCATGCGCGGCGTGGAATGCGACGCGGTGAAATCTTGGCGTTCGCCACCGTTAGGTAAT
>CAINDI010000141.1 GCA_903847335.1 uncultured Verrucomicrobiota bacterium
AAATTTGACTTCGCGCATTTCTGGGAAGACATCTGTTTCAAAAATGGCCCGCTAATCTCACCGGCGGTATTTGCAGAAAAAGTTGGTCCGCATTATCGGCGGATTACCGATTTAGTTCGTGCCCACGGAATCGAAATCATCTCGCTAGATTGCGATGGAATGATTGATTCGTTACTCCCGATTTGGCTGGAGAACGGCGTCAACACGATGTTCCCGATTGAAGTCGGCACCTGGAACGCCAGCATCGCACCGTGGCGCGAGAAATACGGCCGAGAACTGCGTGGTGTCGGCGGTATGAATAAAGTCGTCTTCGCCCGTGATCGTGCGGCGGTAGATGCCGAGATTGAGCGTTTGCGTCCGTTGGTTGAACTCGGTGGTTATCTGCCTTGTCCCGATCATCGGATTCCACCGGATGCCGAATGGGATTTGGTGCGCTACTATTGCGACCGGTTCCGTGCGGTCTTCGGTTAACGGAGTAATTTCTTCCACCGGGTGATTTGCGCTCGAATGTTTTCCGGAGATGGTGCACCGACGGTTTTTCGGGCGGCGAGCGCCCGGTGTACATCAAAAACTTTTTCGGCGGCGCGGCCATATTTCTTACCGGCTAATTTCGGCAAAGCGATACCCGTTTTTTCAGATTCCGCCACCAGCGCGCCGATGATGTGATGCGCTTCCCGGAACGGCGTGCCGTTTTTGACGAGGAAATCGACGAGGTCGGTTGCTAGTAACAATGGATCACCGGCGGCGGTTTCGCAGCGTGACCGGTTGACTTTAATATGCCGGAGCATATCCGCGACGACGCGGAGCGTGGCGAGTAATGTGTCGGCGGAATCGAAGAGCGGTTCTTTGTCTTCTTGCATGTCCCGGTTATAAGTCAGCGGCAAACCCTTCAGCATCGTTAAGACTGCAACGAGATTGCCGTAGAGCCGGCCGGTCTTTCCGCGAGTGAGTTCGCAGATGTCGGGATTTTTCTTTTGCGGCATCAACGACGAGCCGGTGGTGTACGCATCGCTGATGGTGATGAAACCGAACTCAGCGCTCGACCACAAAATCAAATCTTCCGCGAGCCGGGAGAGATGAGTACCGGTGACCGCCGCTGCGTAGAGAAAATCTAAAACAAAATCCCGGTTGCTGACGGCATCCATGGAATTTTGTGTGACGCCGGAGAAACCGAGTTGTTTAGCGATGGCAGCTCGGTCGAGTCGCAAGGTGCTACCGGCGATGGCGCCGGAGCCGAGTGGACTGTTTCGACCGGCATTGCCGCACGTCATGGCGAACCGGAGAAGATCGCGTTCAAACATTTCGACGTACGCAAGACAATGATGGGCG
Organism: uncultured Verrucomicrobiota bacterium; assembly: GCA_903847335.1. Classification (GTDB taxonomy): domain Bacteria; phylum Verrucomicrobiota; class Verrucomicrobiia; order Palsa-1439; family Palsa-1439; genus CAINDI01. The sequence goes on from CAINDI010000141.1 coordinate 1,330, forward strand.
AAAGCGACCGGTTGCGCGCGTTGCAGGTGGGTGTAGCCGGGAATAATTACGTTCTGATTAGCTTCGGCAAGATTAACCAGTGCGAGCTGAAGTTGGCCGAGTTGCTCAATGAGATCGACGGCGGTATCACAAACCCAGAGGGATAAATCTGTCGCGACTTGATCGTTTCGGCTTCGGGCGGTGTGCAATTTCTTTCCGGCGGCGCCGATTTTTTTTACGAGCGCAGTTTCGATGTTCATGTGAACATCTTCGAGCGCCGAATCCCAATGAAATTTTCCGGTATCAATTTCTCGCTGGATGGCGTTGAGGCCGCGCGTAATTTTTGCAGCTTCAGCTTTGGTGATGAGACCGGCTTTGGCTAAACCTTGCGCGTGGGCGATGGAGCCGGCGATGTCTTGCCGGTAGAGTCGCCAGTCGAAGCTGACGCTTTCGGTGAATTGTTGAACTGCTGCGGTTGGTCCGGTGGTAAACCGGCCGCCCCAGGTGCGTTGCGCCGAATTCTTCATGCCGGTGATTGTGGACAAATACGCGCGGGAATCAAGTCTTTCAATGCAGAGAGTTGCCGGCGGCAGCGGAGTCTGGTAGAGGTGCCGGCATGCGTTTTACTTATCGCGCCGTGTTATTTGACCTCGACGGGACGTTGGCGGACTCGCTCGCGGATCTGGCCAATGCGACCAATGTCGCGCTGATGGCGGTGGGTTGTGCGCCGCATCCACGGAAACGCTATCGGATGATGGTTGGCGATGGTGCGCGACAACTTTGTACGCGCGCACTGCCGATGGACCGACAAGATTTGGTTGAGGAAACTCTGAAGCGAATGCGAGCGCATTACGACGCACATTGTTTTGATGAAACAAAACTTTATCCCGGTATTCTTGATTTAGTGCGGACACTGGCGGAACGCGGTTGCAAGCTGGCGGTGCTCTCGAATAAACCGGATGATTTTACTCAACGGATGATGGCACATTATTTTCAGCCGAATCCGTTTCAGATTGTTTATGGAAGTCGGGCCGGTGTGCCATTGAAACCGGATCCGACGAGCGCATTGGAGATTGCCCGGCAACTCAATATCCCGGTTTCGGAATGGTTGTATCTTGGTGACACAAATACCGATATGCAAACGGCGCGCGCTGCTGGAATGGTACCGGTGGGTGTGTTGTGGGGATTTCGCGACCGGGAAGAATTGCTAACGAGCGGCGCGGTCGAGGTCATTGCAACTCCTGCGGATTTATTGAAACTCTAGTTGGCTTTAAGATTGAAGCTGCCGCGCAGTTGTGGCAATAGTCGCCGTATGAAATTCTTCCTCGTACTTTTCGCGTTTCTGCTGATTGAACTGACCGCCGGTGCTGACGTCATTAAGATTGTCTCCAGTTTGCCGCGTACCGGTAGTGCCAATGGCCAAACCACATCGATGGTAAACGGAATTAAGATGGCCATTGCCGAAGTTGGCGGCAAGATTGGCGATTACACCATTGCCTATGAAGATTGGGACGATGCGTCGCCGGAGCGTGGTCAGTGGGATCCGGCGCTCGAAGCCGCCAATGCGCAACACGCGGTCAAAGATACCGACGTAATGGCGTACATCGGCACGTACAATTCCGGTGCGGCAAAAATTTCCATGCCGATTCTTAATCAAGCCGGGATTGTGATGGTTAGCCCGGCGAACACCTATCCCGGTCTCACCAAGCCCGGTACCGGCGAAGCCAATGAACCGGCGGTGTACCGGCCGTCCGGTAAGATTAATTATTTTCGGGTCGTGCCGGCGGACGATATTCAAGGCGATGTCGCCGCGACATTTGCGAAAGAAACCGGTTTCAAAAAAGTTTTCATTCTCGATGACCGCGAACTTTACGGTAAAGGCGTGGCCGGAGTTTTTGAGCGCGTTGCGAAAAAACTGGGCATGACAGTCGCTGGTCATGAAGGCATCGACGCCAAAGCGGCCAACTTCCGGTCGCTCGTGACCAAAATCAAAAGCACCGGTGCCGATCTGGTTTATTTTGGCGGCACCACGCAGAGCGGTGCCGGTCAGCTTGCGAAAGATTTGGTGGCCGGTGGCGCAAAGGTCAAAATCATGATGCCGGATGGTTGCCGGGAAACTGCGCTCATCGAATCCGCTGGTCAGGAAAATCTCGAAGGCCGGGCGTACGTCACGTTTGGTGGTTTACCGCCGAGTCAGTTGCGCGGCAAAGGCCGGGAGTTTTACGAAGCATACAAGAAAAAATATAACGCCGAACCGGAGGCTTATGCCGTGTACGGTTATGAATCGGGTTTGGTTGCGCTTACTGGAATTCAACGCGCCGGTAAGAAGGACCGGGAAGCCATTCGCGCCGCAGTGGCCAGTCTGCGCGATATGGATGGCGCGCTTGGGAAGTGGAGTTTCGATGCGAACGGCGATACGTCAGTAAAAGTCATGGTCGTTGAGGAAATCAAAAACGGTCAGTTTGTGCCGGTGAAAATTGTCGGGCAGTGACGAGTGTTAGACGGCGTGTGGCAGGTAAATATTGAAGTTTGTACCCTTGCCGGTGGCACTGAGAATTTCAATCGCGCCGTTATATCTTCCAACAATTTCGGCGACGATGGTTAAACCAAGGCCGTTGCCGTCAGCTTTCGTAGTGAAGTGCGGGGTGAATAGCTTCTGAATATTCTCCGGTGAAATTCCACAGCCGGTATCCGTGGCGGAAATGCGGATGAGCGGTTGTTGCGATTCGTAATTCTGAGAACGGAAGATTGGATTGACCGGCGCGGTGGCGCGTTCAGCAGTAAAGAGGAGCGTGCCTTGGCCGGTCATGGCTTGAAGCGCGTTGACGCCAATATTAATCAGCACCTGTACGAGTTCTACTGGACTGGCTTTCACTGTCAAGACTGGCTCAATGGCGTGGGCAATAATTCGCGACTGGCTGTGCGCCGGATGAGCGCGCAAAAGTAAGGCGGTGTCTTCCAGTAATGGCGTGACATTGATGACTTCGGTTTGTGACCGAGGTGCGCGAGAGAAGCGGAGAAAGCGCGCGGCGATTTCTTTGCAACGCTGGATTTCGCGTTGAATGGTGGTGAGCCGGTGTTGGATGTTTTGAGTGGTAGTGACGTCACCTTGGCTGAGTTTGGTCAGGTCATTATCAAGAAGTTGAATGTAACCGGAAATGATGCTGAGCGGATTATTCAACTCGTGGACAACACCAGCCGAGAGGACGCTGGCGGTCGCGGTGCGTGACTGTTCGGTCACGGTGACAGTCAAATCTTTATTCAGTTTTTCAATGGACCGGAGATTTTCATTGGCTTTAGTTTTTTGTTGCCGGCGGGCGAGGCAACGATCCACGATTTCCCGAATATTGAAGACATCAAACGGCTTGTTGAGATATTCAGCGGCACCGTAATGCACTGCGGCCCGGGCGGTTTCCAATGTTTCGTAGCCGGTCAACAGCACGCATTCGATGTCTGGGTTGTGCGCTTTTAATTCGCGCAAGACATCCACGCCTGACATGTCCGGCATCCGGATATCGAGAATCGCAATGTCGATGGGATTCGACTTGGCGTATTCGATACCTTGGCGGCCACCGGTGGTGGTGACGCAGTTAAACCGGTCTTTGAAAACAAATCGCAACGCCTCGCGCGGTCCGGCTTCATCGTCAACAATTAGCAGGACGGGCTTACCGGTGGCGGCGGTCGAAAGTGGTTCAAGTGGAGTAACCATAGTCATTAGAAGTGAATGGTGCTGGAGGCGCAAAGAGCGTGACCGTCGCTGGTCCAGCGCCCATCGCTTAATCCGTACGGCGAGCCGGTGACGGTGTGCGCTGTGGTGAAGCTATATTGGTAGGCCACGTCAATTTGCAGCCACTTGATTTTATAGCCCAAGCCGGCGCTGAGCACATGCCGATCTGCGTCCGGTAATGTTGGCGAATAGGTGCTATCCGGTACGGAGTTTTCAGAGAAAATATAACCCGCACGCACCGTCCAACGGTCATTCAATTCATACTGTGTGCCGAACTCGTAAAAAAAACTATCCTTCCAATTGTACGGGGACGCGGCGCTCAGAAACGGATTGTTAGCTTTGACTTGGACAGTGTTCAGCGGATCCCAGTTGGTCCATTCCACATCTACTTCGAGTTTCAATTTTGGAATTGGCCGGTACGCGTAACCGAGGGCAACGGATTGCGGAAAATTGATCGATGCGTGCGCCGGCGAAGCTGGGAGTACGCCATGCAGAACCGCATAGTCGGTGAAGTTAATTGTGAACGGGCTGCGATAGACCGCGCCGAGGGTGTGTTGGTCATTGAACTTATAGAGTGCGCCGACAGTTGCGCCGACCGCATCGCCGCTGCCTTGAAAATGATAAACCGCATTGCCATATGCCGCGACCTCTTGTTCAAACATGCTATCACCGTGGTAGACATTCAAATCCACACCCAGCGAAAAGTGGTCATTGAACCGGTAGGCGACCGATGGCGCGATGTTGTAAACCGCGAGGCTGCTTTTCGTAACGAGATTCTTGAAGTATCCATTCGCTCCCAAGTCCGATTGACTACCAAACGGAACGTTAAAGCCTAAACCAACGCGCCACGGTGAATTCGTCCGTCCGAAATCCGTGGCGAAATAAAACTGCGGCAAAAAACTTGTGGACGTATTGTTCACATTCGCCGCGCCGCGAAATTGACTACCGGCAAAATCCAAATATCCGCCGCTGGTTAACTGTGAACCGGTCTGCTGCGTCAATCCGGCTGGGTTGTAATAAATCGCTGACGCATCATCCGCTTGTGCGGTGAAGGCTTCGCCTTGACCGGTGGCTCGCGCATTTTGATCAGGATTGCGGAAGCCGAGTGCCCAGACCGCATGAGTTCCGGCAACGCTGATAGCGATTGCCACTAGGACGATTTTAATCAAGCGAGTTTTCATTCGCTTCCTAACAATAGCAGGCCTTATGCCAACCAGCAATTCCAGCACAACCTTAATAATTAGCGTACAGAATTGAACAAAACCGACCGACCAGATTCATTTTTGAACATCAGTTTCCGTCGTATCGGTGGTAATGCCGAGTTGGTCCATTTTATACCGCAAGATGCGGCGGGTCACGTGCAACATCTGCGCGGCTTCGGTCAGTACGCCACCGCTGCGTTGCAACGCCCTTTCGATGGCTTGCCGTTCGAGGTGTGCTGTCAGCTTTGGTAGGTCTAATTCATCTGCCGCCAAATCGGTTGCCGTCGAAATCTCAGCCGTGGCAATCAATGGCGGCAAATGCACCACATCAATCAATGCCGCATCGCAAGTAATCAGCAACCGTTCCAGCGCGTGTTCCAATTCGCGGACGTTGCCGGGCCAGTCGAAATGGACAAACCGCTCCATCGCTTGCGGTGTGAATTGTGGAGTTGACCGTTTCAATTCACCGGCAAACCGCTGGGCGAAATGTAGTACCAACGTCGGAATGTCTTCGCGCCGTTCGCGCAACGCCGGTAACTTCACCGGTACGACATTAATCCGGTAAAACAAATCTTCGCGAAAAGTTCCATTTTTGACAGCCGCTTCGAGATCGCGATTGGTCGCGCAAACCATCCGGACATTCACATGAATAGTTTGCTGGCTGCCGACGCGCCGGATTTCACGTTCCTGAATGGCCCGGAGCAATTTGCTTTGCGTCGCCAACGGCATCTCGCCGATTTCATCGAGGAATAAAGTGCCACCGTCTGCCGCCTCAAACATGCCGATGCGCTGTTGCACTGCACCGGTAAACGCGCCTTTTTCGTGACCGAATAATTCACTCTCGAGTAATTCGTTCGGAATTGCCGCGCAATGCACCGGGACGAACGGGCCTTCTTTCCGGCAACTGCGAAAATGCAGTGCTCGCGCTACTAATTCTTTACCGGTCCCTGTCTCACCGGTAATCAAAACGGTGGCATCAGCATTTTTAATCCGGTCGATTAACGTGAACACGTCTCGCATGCCGGTACTCGCGCCAATCATGTCGGCATCCGCTGCCGGTGTGACTGTTGCTGCCGGTAAAGCGCGTTCGCGGAGAATCCGGGCGACGACTAGGCGAATTTCATCTACATCGAACGGTTTGGTCAGATAATCCGCCGCGCCGAGCTTGATAGCTTGGACGGCTGGTTTGGATTCTGAAATTGCAGTGACCATGACCACCGGTGTCGCCGGCATTTCTTTGCGGATGCGTGCGAGCAAATCCAAACCATTGAAATCCGGCAGCATCATGTCGAGTAGTACGAGGTCAAATGGGCCGTTCGTCTGTAAGGCAGTCAGTCCAGCTTGGCCGGTGGCGGCGGTCGCGACTTGATACCGGTCCTTGAGAATGTGCCGCAATGATTCACGCGGACTATCCTCGTCGTCAATACACAAAATTTTAGGACGCGACATGGGTCGTTGCTTTCGGTCGTGGTGGTGTGAAATTGGGAACGTTGAAATTCTCCACCGCCGGTGCGGATTCTTCAACCAAATGGTCTTCGAGTTGCGGCTGCGCTTTACGCGGTAACACGAGTGTTACTTTGGTGCTGACACCTTGCGTGCTGTCAACTATCAGTCGGCCGCCATGCCGTTCGACGATGCGCTTTACGATTGTTAAACCGAGACCGACGCCGATGTTGCGCGTGGTGACAAATGGTTCGGTCACATGCGGCAAATTGTCGAGCGCGATGCCTTCGCCGTTGTCTTGCCATTCGAGACGGAGTCCGCCGCCTTCCGGTAGTTTGTTCTCCGGAAAATCTTTCGCTTCAGCTTCCGCCGCGCTGATGGTCAGCCGGCCACCTTGTGGCATGGATTGCAGTGCGTTACGAGAAATATGCTCGAAAGCTTGTTCCAAACGGATGACATCGCCTTCAATTCCGTTTGGCACGCTGAAAGTCTTCTTGATGGTCGCGACTGGAATGGCTTGGTCACCGGTGGCTTTCTGGCCGAAGGCGACGACTTGGAGCAATCCCTTCTGTGTAAATTCCGTGGTGATGTTGCGGAGGCAAGTGTCGAGCAATTCCTCGGCGTTAATTTCTTCATACACCAGCACCAGCGGACGCGTGAAGAATGTCAGGTTCTGCACCAGCAAATCCACCCGGTTGACTTCGCTGGCGACGATATGCCGGAATTGTCCCCGGAACTCCGGATCATCGTAACGCTCCGGTAGTAACTGCGCGTAAATTTTAATCGAGACAAGCGAGTTTTTCAGTTCATGCGACAACCGGGCCGATAGCCGCGTGAAAAATTCCTTGTCGGCCAATTCGCGTTCGTGTGCTTGCTGGAGTTTCGCTTCCGTCAAATCCTCCAACAACGCCACCGCCACCAGTCCTTCGGAATCGCCGAGGCTCATCGAAAATCGCGTGGCGCTCACGCTCAACGGCCGGTGATTGCGCGGCAGGCTAACTTCGTGTTGCGTAATTTCCTCGCCGGTCTGCAACACTTGAAATAATACGTCGCCGACGCACGGCGGTAGGCAGTTTGTCTTGCGGCCAATCAATTCGCCTTCGCCGAGTTCCAATAACCGGCGCGCCCGGCGATTCGCGCACAAAATCCGGTCGTCTTGTCCGACGACAATTACGGCGCTTTGTGCGTGCGCCAGCACTTCGCCCATGAATCGCTGCTGGCCGACGAGCTTGGCTTGCAGGTGGAGATTGCGAATGGCTTGCGCGAGTTGCGCCATCAAATGATAAACGAGTTCCAGTTCCTCGTTGGCGAGCGACTCACCGGTAACCTTGCCGCTGAATGTGAGCACGCCGAGCAATTGGTCGTTGTCGAACATCGGCACGGCAACTTCTGCGCCGAGTAAATCCAGTTCGCGGGCAACTTGCGGATCGTGATTCGGCGCCAGCGGGTCGGCGTCGGTGGTGCGCCGGAGTAAAGCGGTTTCGCGACTGAGCCGGCCGGCCACACCGAAATCAAGATTCAACCGGAGATGTTCGACGACGTTCGGCGCGATGCCGTGACTGCTGGCAATGGAAAGTTGCCGGTCTTCCAACGTGAGACGTTCGGTAAAAAGATCGTTGTGATACCGGCGTGTGAACAGCGCCAGTTTGCCGACGCCGAGTAGTTCGTGAACGAAATTTAAGAACTCCGCCAGTAATTCGCGTTCGTTGAGATTTTTTCCAAGCACTTGGCCGATGTTGCGAAGTGCGTCCCGGTAGCGTAGCAAATCTGCCGCCGGTACAAGTGGCGCGCCGGTGTTATGAGTGGTGCTGCCGGTTTTAGCCGGTTGCCGGCTGAGAACGGCGTGCGCGCGTTTCAACTGGGCTTGCGTGTCGCGCAATTCGAGGAATGTACTGAGGTTGCGTCGGGTTTGGTCGAGGTCTTCGGTGCCGGCTAAAAGCAACCACGTGGGTTCCAAATGATAATGTGTTCGCTGGTCGACGTTGAGGCGAACGACGACAGCTTGATGGTCAGCGAAGGTTGTGGCGGCGAGTGATTCCAATGCCCAACGAGTGGATTCGTTGAGTGATATGGCGTCGATAATCACGATATCCACAAGGCGTAACCAAGTGGAAAATAGCGCATCGAAGCCAGCGCGATTCGGTTCGGTCGGCGCGTCGACCGGGACGAGATTGACTTGCGAACCGAGAGCCTCGGTGAAGAAGTGCCGGATGTCCGCGCCGTCCGCAAGGAGTAAAGCGGTTTTCATGATTCGCCTTTTACCGGTGGTAAGTCGAGATCGCGTTGGAGACTTTTACCGGGGCTGGAGTTGGTGGTACTTGCGGGACCGGTGTAGCGCTGGAGTACGATGGCGGTATTGCGCCCGCCGAAGCTAAAGGAATTGCTAGCGGCGATGTTGACGCGTCGGCGACGCGCAACATTCGGAACATAGTCGAGATCGCAATCGGGATCCGGGAATTCGTAATTGATGGTCGGTGGTAAAACGTTGTCGCGAATGGAAAGACAACAGGCAGCAATTTCCGAGGCGCCGCACGCACCTTGCAAATGACCGAGTGTCGATTTGGTGGAACTGACCGGCACTTTGTAGGCGTGTGGGCCGAAAACTTTTTTGATGACGACAGTTTCCGCTTTGTCGCCGAGCGGTGTGGAAGTGCCGTGGGCGTTGAGATAATCCACTTGCTCCGGCCGGATACCGGCGTGAGTCAACGCGAGTTGCATGGCGCGAGCACCTTGTTCACCGGTGGGATCGGGATGACACATGTGATGGGCGTCGCAGGTGCCAGCCCAGCCGATTATTTCAGAGTAAATTCGCGCGCCGCGTTGCCGGGCGTGTTCCAATTCTTCGAGTGCGAGAATGACGCCCCCTTCGCCGATGACAAAACCATCGCGTTTGGCGTCGAATGGACGCGAAGCTTTTTTCGGTTCGTTGTTTCGGGAGGTGAGCGCGTAGACGGTGCCGAAGGAGACAACGATAATTGGATGAATCGGCGCGTCGGAACCACCGGCGAGCATTACATCGGCGTCACTGCGAGCGATGAGATCGGCCGCGTGAGCGATGGCGGCAGTGGAGCAATCGCAACCGGTGGAAATCGTGAGGCACGGCGCTTTGAGATTGTGGTGCATGGCGATGAGGCCACCGGTGGAGCCGGTAAAAACTGCGATGCCGAGATAGGGGCTGACAGCGCTGACGCCTTTTTCTTTGTAAGCGTCGTATTCTTTTGCACCGTAAAGCATCCCGGCTTGCGCGGTGCCGACGGAGACGCCGCAACGTTCAGGATTTTCTTTGGTGAAATCAAGGCGCGCATCTTCGACGGCGAGTAGCGAGGAGACGAGACCGAATTGAGCGAGGCGATCCATGCGCTTGGCTTCTTTGCGACCAAGCCAGCGGTCGGGTTGAAAATCAGAAACTTCGGCAGCGACTTGCCAGGGGCATTTGGCTTGGACGAGCGCCGGTGACCGAGCAGCCACGGACACGCCAGCGACCACGTTTTTCCAGAACGGCTCGACGCCGATTCCGACTGGGCTGACGACTCCGATGCCGGTAATTACAACACGCCGGCTATGTTTGGGACGCATACGCCGATTTTTTTGTGGGAATCGTGGGCTTCAGATTCTAAGTTCCTCCTTGAGAACTCAGTCAGCGATTAACGACTTCCATAGGAGAAATTATACACCGGCTATCGAGGATGTAAATAGTTTGTTTTCAGCTAGAAGCATCGGCTAATCCAGCGGCAGGTGGAGTTGGAATGCCGCGCCCATTCCTTCCGAGCCGGAAACGGTGATATAGCCATTGTGGTCGCGGGCAATTTTTTGGGAGATGGACAGGCCGAGTCCGGTTCCCTCGCTTTTCGTGGTGAAAAATGGGTCAAACAGCCGGGAGCGAACGGCGGCTGGGATACCGGGACCGTTATCGGCAATTTCAATGACGCCAAAATTCTTTGACGGTAAGGCGCTTTGTTCCTCGGTCGGATGCGTACCGGTGGTAATCCGAATGACGCCGTTCTCCGGTAAAGCATCAGCGGCATTGTTGAGAATATTGAGCAGGACCTGGAGGATTTGGTGTTTATCCACGCAGAGCGTGACTGGGGTTGGGAGTGCTTTGGTGACTTGAATATGTTTACTGCTGAGTCGCGACTGGGCAAGCACTAAGGCTTCGTCAATTAAATCGGCAGCCGTGTGATTTCCGATGTTCACGGTGCTGGGTCGGGCAAAGGAGAGCATACTTTGGATGACGCGTGTGATGCGATCCACGTCTTGAATGACAATTTTACTAAACTCATGTGTGAAATCTGGGTCGTCGCCTTTAGTGGGTAAGAGTTGGGCGAAGGTGCGAATCGACGACAATGGATTGCGGACTTCATGCGCGATACCGGCGGCGAGTGTGCCAAGCGTAATTAACTTATTCTGGTGAACGGCATGTTCTTCAATGCGCCGGTAATGAACGCTGAGCGCCAAGTCGGTGGCTAAGGTGGTCAGTAATTTCAAGTCGCTGCCAAAAAATATTCCGTGATTCGTTTTTTCGCCGAGACACAACACGCCGGTCAACTTGCCTTCGCGCAACATTGGAACGCAGACTACGATGTGCAGTTGATTCAAGGTCTCCGATAACTTTTTCCAAACGAGAGGCGTCAAGGTTCGCATCTGTTCTTCTCGCACCAAGGAATCTTGTTTCGTCTGTAACCATTGGATCACCGGATTGTCAGTCGCTAAGTTAGCGATTTTTTTCTGTTCCTCTGCCGGTACGCCGCTTTGGGCGCGCAGCCGATATTCATTCAGTAGTGGGTCTTGAAGAAACACCAGCGCTCGCGAGACTTGCATCTGATTTTGGAGAGTAGTGACTACGCGAGTGAGGAGTGTTTCCACTGTGTTTTCATTGCTGAGTTCCCGGATGAGACCGCTCAGCATATCTTGGTAACTAAACCGGCCGGCGAAAAATCTTTCTTGGACGATGTGTTCGGCGTATGGCAAAAAGCGCGGCAAGACAGTCGCCAGGCTTAAGCCGATCACCATCACCAACCCGACGGTGAACAGCACTTGTCTTTGGTTCATAAAACCTGGCGCCAATAGGCTGATGGTTCCGATGAAGAGTAAACTAGCGGCAACCACCAGTAATAACATCACGAGGTACAACAAGGCGCGGGCGGCGACCACGTTGAAATCTGCGAGTCGGGCGCGGGTCATGACATAGCCGAGTAGGAGTGTGTTTAGCGGCATCAGCAAAAAACCAAAGGGCGGGATATGGACTTCGTATTCGATGGGGACAATGATGCCATTACCGGCGAGCAACCACACCACCCACGCGACCGAATAGTAGATCAACTGCATGCGTTTATAACCAACCGTTCGGGTAACGTAATACAGCAACATTCCCGTGCCGGCCCATTGCCACCCGGCGATGTGCGTAATCAAAAACGGATACCAAACCCGGTTGTAGTGCACATAATGATCCAAGTACGGCGCAGATCGCAGCCCTGTCAGTAATTGATCATTCCAGATCAACCACACACACATTGCACTCGTGAGGTAGCAAGCCCCAATCGCCACCCACCGCCAGCGGTCTTGCCGTTCAGTCAGCGCGAATAGAAGTTGGATGATTAATGGTGTTGCCGCCACGCCAAAAGTCAGTGTGATTTTGGCCCAAATCAAAGCGGAATCGTCCGGCAGCGGTCGATAGTATTGTGCAAACCCAACTAACCACAGGCTGGTAACCAGTAACGCCAGTGAACCATACAGCCCCGCCCGGTTCTGCCGATTCCGTAAATAAGTAATGACCGCTACGCCGAAGAACAGCGCCGCGTTGAGCAGTACGAGAAAATAATAAACCGTGATCAATTTTTTTGCCGCCACGCCGTCCAGCGCGGCCACCAAGCGCCTACTTCGCGTTGATAAGTCCGGTAACTCTCACCAAACTTAGCGCACAATGCCAGTTCTTCCGTGCGCCAACGCCACACCAACAGCGGCACATATATCATCAGCGTGATCGCCAGTGCCCACCAAGCATTCCCAGCCAATGTCACCGCAATATGCTCTAGCACAAACGACAAATAGGCCGGATGCCGGATGTATCCATAAATTCCTGTCCGCACAAATTGGTGTTGGTCGCGAATCTCAATGTGCAAACTCCAAAAATTTCCCAACTCCCGAATCGCCACCATCCGAATCACATTTGCCACGAGAAACAACTCCGCGCCGATGATAGCCGGCGTCCAGTGAAACTCGCGCGGCACGAGACAGAACTCCACAATCGTTCCGAGAAAAATAATCACGCTCATCACAAACAGCAGGTAAAACGACCACAGCATGGAGGTTTGCCCGCGGGCGCTACCTTGCTTACGAAACGTTTCCCAGCCGCGCCACAGCGTCGCAAAAACCATGAACACCGCGAAAAAGATAATTTTTGGTTTGAGCATTCTTACCCCTTGTATTTCGGCGCAAAGTATAATAAGCCCGGTGGTTTTAGAAAAGGACATTGTCAAAGATGCGCATTCTCCTTACCGGTGCCACCGGCCTGCTCGGCAGTCATCTCGCCCGTGTGCTTGTCACTCGCGGCGACACGGTGACGGCTATTGTCCGGCCTACTTCGCGCACGGAATCGCTCCGGCAGCTCGGCGTTCAATGTCTTCCGATTCCGCTCGACCAAATCGATAGCCTGACTGCGGCGATGCGAAATACGGACGCCGTTGTTCATGCTGCCGCGCGAGTTCACACGACCGGCCTGTGGTCAGATTATTACCATGTCACTGTTACTGGTACGTGCAATGTTCTGGCCGCTGCCGCCGCCAGCAAAATTCGGCATTTCATTCACATCAGCAGCGTTGGTGTCTACGGTTGGCCGCGACCCGATGGCCGGCCGTTCGTGGAAACCGACGGATACGGCCAACTCCACCGGTGGAATTATTATTCGCGCGCCAAACTTCTCGCCGAACAACTCGTCCACCAATCCTCCGTACCCTTCACAATTTTGCGCCCCACGCTCGTCTATGGCCCCGGTGACGCCGGGACGCTGGGGCGAATTGTCGCCGCCCTCCAATCGCGCCGACTCAAATTCATCGGCGACGGTACCAATCGGCTCAGTCTAATTTTCGTCACCGATGTTGCCAACGCCATCGCGGCTACGGTTCACCAACCAAAAGTGACCGGTGAAATTTTCAATGTCGCCGCCGACGAGTTATGTCTGACTCAGCAAGAATTCATTCACCAACTCTGTCATCTCACCGGCGCCGCAGTTCCGAATTCACGTATTTCCTACGCCACCGCCGACCGGTTGGCATTTTTCAGTGAATGCATCGCGCACGCCACCGCTTTTCAAGTCTGTCCGCCGCTGACTCGCCTCGCCGTCTTACTCTTAGGTGGCCGGCGCGGCTACAACAGTGATAAACTCCGGCACACCCTAAATTGGCAACCCACCGTCGCCATGACCGACGGTTTGCGTGCTTATGAATCATCGCGAAACTCAGAAACAAATCACTGAACTGCGCCGGCAAATCCACCGGCACGACCAGCTTTATTATACCGAAGCACGGCCGGAGATTTCCGATTACGACTACGACCAGCTTTTTGCCGAACTTCAAAAACTCGAAGCCGCACATTCCGACCTCGTCACGCCTGACTCACCGACTCAACGCGTTGGTGGCGCGCCGCTCAAAGAATTTCAGAGTGTCCGGCATACCAGCCCAATGCTTTCCCTCGAAAAATCCGACACGCTCGATGGCCTTCGCAAATTCGACGCCGACATTCACAAACAATTACCGGGGGAAAACGTCGAGTACGTTCTCGAACCTAAAATCGACGGCGTTTCCATTACCTGCCGGTACGAAAACGGAGTGCTCGTCCAAGCGGCCACTCGCGGCGATGGCACCACCGGCGATGACATCACTGCCAACGTCAAAACCATCAAAGCCATCCCGCTCAAACTTTCCGAACCGGTCACACTGGAGGTTCGTGGCGAAGCTTATATTCCGGTGGTTGCCTTCGAAAAGCTCAACGATAAACTCCGGCAAGCCAACGAAAAAACTTTTCCGAATCCGCGCAATGCCACCGCCGGCACTCTGAAGCAACTTGATTCGCGCAGCGTCGCCGCCCGGCCGTTAAGCGCAGTTTTTTATGCGGTGGCTGGCGGTGAATTCACCTCTCACGCCGAAGCCTTGGAAGCTTTGAAAAAACTCGGTTTACCCACGGCGCATTTCTGGTGGAAATGCTGGGACATGGATGGAGTTCTCGCCCGGTACAAAAGTGACATCGTCGCCGGTAACGACGAAACTAAAGACCTGCGCACTAAAGTCCCCTACGAACTCGACGGCATCGTCGTCAAAGTCAATTCGCTTGACCAGCAGCGCCGCATCCCGGCCAAAGCTCGTGCCCCCGGTTACGCCATCGTCTTCAAACCGGAGCATTGGATCAAACCGGCCGAAACCAAACTCCTCGCCATTACCATCCAAGTCGGACGCACCGGTGTCCTCACACCGGTGGCCGAGCTAGAGCCAGTTTTCGTTCAAGGCTCTACCGTCGCTCGTGCCACGCTCCACAACGAAGAAGAAATCAAACGCAAAGACATCCGCATCGGCGACACCGTCATCATCCGCAAAGCTGGCATGGTGATTCCCGAAGTCGTCGAAGCCGTTACCGGCAAACGCACCGGTACAGAGAAAATATTTCAAATGCCGGCCATCTGTCCGGCGTGTGGCGGCCCAGTCAATCGCGATCCTGAATTTGTCGCGTGGCGGTGTGAAAATATCGCCTGTCCGGCGCAACTCAAACGCCGCCTCGAACATTTTGCCATGCGCAATGCGATGGATATCGAAGGTCTTGGCGAAGTTCTCGTCAACCAACTTGTCGAGCAGAAATTAGTTCGCGATGTCGCCGATCTTTATGCGCTAACCGTTGAACAACTAGCTGGCCTTGAGCGAATGGCCGAGAAATCTGCCACGAATGTTATCACCGCCATTGCCGGTACGAAAAATCGAGAACTCTGGCGATTGTTGCATGGTCTCGGCATTACGCACGTCGGCGAAGAAGCTGCCCGGAAATTGGCCGGGCATTTCGGAAGTCTGCAAGCCATTGCCGGTGCGACCGTAGAAGAATTGCAAAAATGCAAAGACATCGGCCCGGTAGTGGCGGCAAGCCTCCACGATTTCTTCAGCAATCCGCGCAATCAGGAAGTCCTCGCCAGACTCCGCCAAGTCGGGATAAAACCAAAAGTAGAAATCAGTCGTCCGCAGGCCAAAGGGTATTTTACCGGGAAGATCGTCGTTGTCACCGGCACGCTGGAAAATTTTTCCCGTGATATTGCGAAGGAAAAACTCTGTTCCGCCGGCGCGACTGTAGGCGAATCCGTCAGCAAAAAAACCGACTACCTGATTGTCGGTGCGAACGCCGGTAGCAAGCTCGACAAAGCTAAAAAACTCGGTGTGAAAATTCTGACTGAATCGGAATTCTTAAAACTATTAGCGACCTAAAATTAGGTCAACGGCAGCAGGCGCAACCGCCGCGATGTTTCGCGCGTGCCGGTGCAGGACAACTACCGGTATCGCATGGCATCGGACCGCTGTTGCCGGTGGCGACTGCGGAAGCGAAGACGGAAAGTTTCTTCACCAATTTCTTTGTGCCGCACTGCGGACAAGCGGCTTGACCTTCCCATTTGGCGGAGCGGACAAGTTGCTCAAAATCTTTCACGCACTTCGGACAATGAAATTCATAGAGTGGCATGGCGTAATTTTATTCGGTTTTTGCGGACTGTCCAGTGGCGACTTGCCGGAATTTTGAGGTGGTAATCTGTTGGTGAACCGGCAAGCCCATCGCGGAGGCCACGTACCGGAGGCTAATGACCACGCGTTTGTTGGTCAGCTGTGTGACAGGTGACGATGGAATCGTTGGCGTGTCGGCGTCTTCATACACGACATCAATGTTGCCGGCTAAAACAATGACGTGCAATTTTTGCGCGGCTTGGACGATGTCAGTTTTCACCGATTCTTTGGTGGTTTCATCGACGAAATCAAGTGTGCGCTGAACGAATATTTTCAAGTCATTCTTCGCCCGGTACATCGTTCCGACTTGTGCCAGACCATAAACGACCAATAGCAATGCCACCACAATCACGATGGTGCTTTTCATGTCGTTCCCTGCAAAACTTTTTGTGTAGTACGGAAATGAGTCTTCGCAACTTTTCCCAACGCATCCGCGCCATGTTTCCTTACGAATTCAATTCCGGCGGTAATTACCGCTTGTGACGCGCCTTTCGGCAACGCCATGCCGGCGGTTTTGCCGAGCGCTCGCAACCGGTTGACAAACTCGTCGCGTGCCAAAATCGAAGCCGCCGCCACCGCTAAATCGCTTTCCGCTTTGTGACGTTGCACGAGTTCGATTTTCTTGCCGCGCTCCATCAAAGCGCGTTGGATGATTACCTTATTGCCGAACTGATCGGAGATGGCCTTCGTTGCGCCCGGCACTTTCGCCAACATATTTTCGATGACTCGCGCATGACCCCAGCCGAGGAGATTATTGACGTTGCCCATCTTGGCTTGCAACCGGTTGTAGGCTTCGTTGCCAATCGGTAAAACGTCCCATTTTGTTCCGGCGCGAATTTCCTTCGCCAAATCGCTGATTCGTTTTGCACTGGTGATTTGCTTGCTATCTTTCACACCCAGCTCGTGCATCGCCATTGCCGAATCGGCGTCGAGATAAACACCGGCCACCACCAGCGGTCCGAAAAAATCACCTTTACCGGATTCGTCCACACCGATTCGCTCTGCCGTCATTTCCGGATTAAGAATATGTTCGTAGCCGAGCCGGGCTTCACCGAGCAACACCGGCTCTAAATAAAACTGGATGAAATCTGTCGTGCCCTTGCCTTGGATTACCAACTTGCCGGATTGATAGAACGCGAGGCTGACTTTCTCGCCCCGGTGTTCTGCGCCGAAATGTGCGTAGGGCACATCGCGAAACACAAAACCGCGCTGCTCCAAATCCGCTTTGAATTGGGCAGTCTTGTCAGCAGGAAGCTGGCACGTGTAGGATGTGCGCTCGGCCATGCAGAAACCATTCCATATTGCCCCGGTAACGGTCAACGCATTTCGACGCACCTTACTCCGGTGGTATCGAAATCACCGCCGGTCACTTCCGTGGCGCGGCACGCGCGACCCATACCGAATCTGGGTGAGTGAAATTATGCTCCAGCAAACTCGCGTCGAAACCGTCCGCGATTATTACCGGCACTGGCTCCGCGAATTTCCAACATTAACCGCCGTGGCGCGAGCACCGGTGACGCGTGTGCTAAAACTTTGGGAAGGACTCGGTTACTATTCACGCGCCCGGAATTTACACCGCGCCGCCCGGCAAATGAACGGCCGCGTACCGGAAACGGTTGCCAAACTCCAGCAACTTCCCGGCATCGGCCGCTACACTGCCGGTGCGATTGCGAGTATTGCCTTCGGTCAACGTGCTCCGGTGGTGGATGGCAATGTCACGCGGGTTTTCACTCGTGTTTTTGCGAAAACACAGCAGCATTGGGAATTGGCGGAAGCGCTGTTACCGGAGAAGAACTGCGGTGACTTCAATCAAGCGTTGATGGAACTCGGCGCACTTGTTTGTCTGCCGGTAAATCCGCGCTGTGAAAAATGTCCGTTGCGCAATGTGTGCCGGCGCGGCAGGTTACCGGCACGCCGCAAACCCGCGCTTCGGCCGGTGACGGAGTCGGCGGTATTCGTCCGACGCGCCGGTAAAGTTTTTCTCCGACAGCGACCGGCGACTGGATTGCTGGCGGGTTTATGGGAATTACCGGCGGGCGAGTCTCAGAAAATTTTACTGACGCTCCGGCATGTAATTACGAATCGGCGAATCACATTGCGAGTGTTTGCCGGTAAGGCTTGCGGAACAGGCCGGTGGTTTTCGCGACGGCAATTGGCGGCGATTACGATGCCGGCGGCGCACCGGCGGGCGCTGGAGAAAATTCTTTCAGCGCAAGATTAGAATCGGCACGTTGGTAGAGCGGAGCAGATGGACGAAGACATCGTGAAAAAGCCGGTTGGCAAAGCGAACGCGAACGCGCGGCGTCATCACAATCAAATCAATCGGTTCTTGGCGGATGCATTTCATCAAATTTTCGGTGCGGTTTTTTGGCTCTTTGAACATCAGGACGTTGGTGGAATTGCTGTTCTGATTGTATAGCTCGCGGAGGGTTTTTTGTTCAGCCGGATGGTCGAGGTCGCCGAGCGGAAAGACGTGGAGCATGGCATTGAAACGTTGAACCCACGGCATGACTTTGGCCAGCGGGACGGTGCTCGTCGCGGTGAGTTCAGTCAGGAGGAGAATATTGCGGAAGTGCGGGCGGTTCCATTGCTCCGACTGAGTGTTTCGACCGCCGGCACATAACACGGAACACGGCGCTTTTTCGATAATGGTCTCAACGGTTTTCCCGGCCGACCACCAAGCAAAATTGGCACCGGGACGGATGACGGATAAGCAAATCAAGTCGATGGCTTTGGCTTTCGCGACGCCGAGAACGACTTTCGCCGGGTCGTCGTTATACAGATAGAGTTTGGTGACTGGAACGGATGCTTTCAACGGCGGGTTGAACCAACCGTCGCGGTCTTTGGTAAAGAATTCATTGAGTGACGGAAAATCTTCGAGTCGCTCGGGTTGATTCACGGAATCCGGATCCATGACGTTGGGTAGATACAGTTTCTCCGGGAACGCCTGAGCAATCGTCAGCGCCCATGGAAAAACGGAATTTGATTCATTCGATAAATCGGTTGGGATTAAAATTCTTCCCTGCATAGTTAGCCTTCCACGTCGCCCACAATTTCTTCCACGATGTCTTCGATGGTGATAATTCCGATGGCGCGACCTTCCGGGTTGACGACGATGCACATCGGATTTCGGCTCGCGCGTAAGACCGGCAAAACGCGATTGATTCGGTCAGTTGAAAGAACGCATTGCGGTTTTTGCATTAAATCTTGCGCGATTTTTCCTTCCGGTATCACGGCGTTGAACAAAATTTCATAGACATTGACGACGCCGAGAATCCGGTCGCCATCACGGACCGGTAGGCGCGCGTAGCCGGTGCGCTGGGAAATATCAAATAGTTCTGCCGTACCAGTTGTGGACGCGACGGTGACGGTTCGCGCGAGCGGCGTCATGATTTCATGCGCGGTTTTGTAGGGGAAATCAAACACGCCGTGAATCATCCGGCGTTCTTCGGCGGTCAACGCGCCGCCGGCTTCGCCTTCTTTCGCGAGATGTTTCAGTTCTTCCCGGGTCACAAAGAAGCTCGCCGGTTGGTCGCCGTTGTGACCGCTGAGTCGCGCCAGTAAATGCATTAACTCGCCAATCAACCACACCACGGGTGCGAGCAGCCAAGCGGCAGCGTTTAGTAAATTGGCAAAGGTGAGGCACAGCCGGTGGGGATATTGACGGAACAAAGATTTCGGTGCGATTTCCGCCACGACCAGCACCACCGCCGAGCTGACGAGCATTGTGGTCAGGTCAATCGCAAATCCTTCACCGAACCAGCGCACCGCTAATGCGGAGGCGGCAACGGCGATGAGAACGCTACAAAGTGTCGAACCGGCCAACGTGGTGCCGAGCAGGCGTTCGGTATTTTCGACAAAGCCGTTAATCAAAATGGCGCGCCGATTTTTCCGTTCCACCTCGTGCCGGAGCCGGACTTTATTGAGTGAAATTAAACCAGTTTCCATGCCGGCAAAAAATGCGCAGGCAATCAACCCGAAGCCAATAGTGAAACTGAGCCAGAGGGTCTCCATCTAGTCCGCGACCTCCACCATAACTTCGCGGATTCGGTTCTTGACGACTTTGCAGGCGATGACGCGGATGTTTTCCACCCGCACTTCATCGCCATCTTTGGGCAGTGAACCGAGTTGCGCGATGATCCACCCGGCAATTGTTTCACTATCAGCGGCGTGCAGGTTGAGATTGCATTCACTGTTGACGGTTTCGAGTCGTGCCTTGCCGTTAATCAGCCAATGGCCGGGGCCGACTTTTTGAACCATGATTTCGCGTGTAGCAAATTCGTCTTCAATCTCACCGATGATTTCTTCCAGAATATCTTCCAGCGTCACCATGCCTTGCGTGCCGCCATATTCGTCGATCACGATGGCCACTGGATGTTCTTGTTTGCGAAATGTCTTTAGCAGTTTGCCCACGCGCATCGTGTCCGGAATAAAATTCGGTAACTCGATAACTTCATCAAGCTCCCGGTGCGGATTCGCCAAAAATTCCTTCACATTCAAAATGCCTTCAATCGTATCCGGTGAATCATGGATGATTGGCACGCGCCGGTGTTTAATCTTACGCAACGCTTCCGCCATTGCCTCCGGCGTCAATGTATCTTCGATTGATTGCATATCCACGCGCGGCGTCATGATTTCCCGGACGAGCATTTTATCGAGCGCGAGAATTTTATGAACCATATCGCGCTCTTCCCGGCGCACAATGCCGGCGCGTTCGCTCGCGGTGAGCAACGTCCGGTATTCGTCAGAAGTCGGTGTTTCGTCGCGCGCCCGCCGCGCCGAAAAATATGGCGACCGCTCAATCCGTCGGACAATCATTTCCGAAAGCGCCTCAAACCCGCGGCGGACCGGCCGGGTGCCACGCTCGAAACCATTGATGACCGGCACCAATTTTGGCGCGAAGAATTCCGGTCGCCGGATCAAAATCGCTTTGGGTGTGACTTCACCGCACAACAGAATCAAGAGCGTCATCACCGGTACGGCGATGACATTGGCATGCTGTGGCGCGAACCGTTGGAGTAAATCATAACCCAACACAGCGGTGGCGATGTTCACGAGCGTGTTGCCGAAAAGAATAGTTGAGAGCAGCCGTTGGGGGCGGTCGAGTAGTTCGCTGATGAGTTGGCCGGTCGCGGGTTGGTCTTGCCGGAGCCGGCGGACTTGCAGTTTGCTGAGTGCAAATAACGCAATCTCCGTCGCTGAGAAAAACGCGGAACTGGCCAATAACATTCCCAGTCCGATAATTTCAACTAGCACAGTGCGGCTCATTCGTATCGGTAAGTGTAGAGATTCTTACCGGTGGCGTCAAACTCGCGCTGTCACCAAAAAAGAGGCGGGAAATCCGAGTGGACTTCCCGCCTC
>CAINDI010000142.1 GCA_903847335.1 uncultured Verrucomicrobiota bacterium
GACCGGCTCACCAAAGAATGGCAACTCAATCTCGTCGTCGCTCGCAACGACGAAGCCATCGCCGCCGGTATGAATCACAAACAGGGTCGCGTCGTCTGTTGCTCCGCTTTGTTGAAAGAAAACCTCAAGAAAATCGTCGAGAAAGAAAACTATGGCGGTCTCATCGTCGGTGTTCGCCGCGACGAAGATGCAACTCGCGCCAAGGAACGCTATTTCAGTCCGCGCGACAAAAACATGGAGTGGAATGTCGAAGACCAGCCACCGGAGCTTTGGGATCAATTCAACACCGATATGGCCGGCGGCACGCACTTGCGCGTTCATCCGTTGTTGCACTGGACGGAGATGAATATTTGGGAATACGCCCAGCGCGAAAACATTCCGAATGTCCCACTTTATTTCGCAAAAAACGGCAAACGGTTCCGGTCACTCGGCTGTGTGCCTTGCACGTTTAACACCGATTCCGTTGCCGACACCTACGACAAGATTCGGGAAGAATTACGCACCACCAAGAAAACTGAACGCAGCGCTCGCGCCCAAGACCAGGAAAGTGAAGACGCTTTCGAAAAACTCCGGCGCGACGGCTACATGTGATTTCCATGCAACCCTCTGAACAACTTAAAATCGTCATCGTCGGTCACGTCGACCACGGCAAATCCACGCTTGTTGGCCGGCTGTTTCACGACACCGGCAGCTTACCGGACGGCAAGCTCGATAAAATCAAAGCCTCGTGCGAAAAACGCGGCATGCCATTTGAGTGGGCGTTCTTGATGGACGGCTTGCAAGCCGAACGCGACCAGAACATCACCATCGACACTGCGCAAATCTGGTTCCGCACACCAAAGCGTCAATACGTCATCATCGACGCGCCCGGCCACAAAGAATTTCTGAAAAACATGGTCACCGGTGCCGCCAACGCCCAAGCCGCATTGTTGCTCATCGATGCCAATGAAGGCGTGCAAGAACAATCGCGTCGGCACGGTTTTCTACTCTCATTGCTTGGTGTCAAACAAGTTGCCGTCGTCGTTAACAAAATGGATTTACAAGGGTACCGGCAAGATGTGTTTCAAAAAATTGAAACAGAATACCGGGCGTTCCTCACCCAACTCGGTGTTGTGCCGCAACTCTTCATCCCGATTGCCGCTTATCACGGTGAAAATATCGCGAAGCCATCCAAGCAAATGCCTTGGTACAGCGGTCCAACCGTACTGGCCGCGCTCGACCAATTCGAAGTCGCGCAACCGGAGAAAAATCTGCCGTTGCGATTTGCGATTCAAGATGTTTATCGGTTCGATGCCCGACGGATTCTGGCCGGCCGCATTGAATCCGGGACGCTAAAAGTCGGCGACACGATTCTTTTTTCGCCGCGCAATAAAATCAGCCACGTCAAAAGCATCGAAAGTTGGCCCGGCAAAGGCGCTGACTCGGCCAGTGCCGGTGAATCCATCGGCATCACGCTTGCTGAACAAATTTTTGTCGCTCGTGGTCAAGTCGGTTCGCATGAAGCTGACGCGCCAATCGAAGCTGATGTGTTCAACGCCAAACTTTTCTGGCTTGGCCGGCAAAATCTCGAAATCGGTCGCAAAGTAAAACTCAAACTCACCAGCACCGAAGTCGAATGTCACATTCAATCCATCGAAAAAATTATCGACGCCTCGACGCTGGCCGAAGTGGATATCAAAACCCGGCAGCACATCGCGCGTAACGACGTTGCCGAAGTCACGATTCGCACTAAAACGCCCATCGCATTTGACCGGTACGACCGGATCGTGCCCACCGGCCGCTTCGTCATCGTGGACAACCGGCAGGTTTGCGGTGGCGGCGTCATTCCCAAAGGCGAATATCCTGACCGGCGCGACGTGTTGTCCGGCGTGAAGAGTCAGAATATTTCTTGGGCAAAAGGTAATATCGACCGGGCTGCTCGTGAGCGACGGAATCGTCACAAAGGTGCAATCATCTGGCTAACTGGTCTTAGTGGCGCCGGCAAGTCCACCATCGCCGCCGAACTGGAGCGCGAATTATTTACGATGGGTTTGCACACCTACATTCTCGATGGCGACAATGTCCGGCACGGGTTGAGCGCGAATCTCGGATTTAGTCCGGAGGACCGCACGGAAAATATCCGGCGCGTCGGCGAAATGGCGAAGCTGATGATGGATGCTGGCGTCATGGTCATCACGGCGTTTATCTCGCCGTATCGGGATGATCGACGGTTGGCGCGTTCGCTTGTCGAGAAAAATGATTTCATTGAAGTTTACGTCAATGCTCCGGTGGCGGTCTGCGAACAGCGCGATCCGAAAGGTCTCTACAAAAAAGCGCGTGCCGGAAAGATTGAGAACTTCACCGGTATCAGCGCGCCGTACGAAGCCCCAGAAAAACCGGAGCTAACTATTCACACCGACCAACAATCCGTTGCCGAATGTGTCGCGCAAATCATTGACCATTTGAAAATCCGTCATATCGCTGAAGATTATTCGATTTGAACGGTTGGCCAGTTACGATAGAATCACCGCATGACACAACAACCGAATCCCTCTGGTTTGGCCATTGTCGTTTGCGATCAAATTATTGAAGACAAAGCCACCGGCAAGAAATCGCTGATTGGCATTTTCAATAACATCGCCAGCCAGACATTTCCGTGCCGGCACCCAGCACTCGCTGTTTTTGTCTCGCTTACCGAAGGGCGTGGCACATACCAAGCGAAGCTGCGAGTGGTGAACGAAGAAACTCAGACGCAAGTCACCGAAGTCAACGGTCAGATTCAGCTACCGGAGGTTCACACGGTTGCCGAACTGATTTTCAATTTCATCGGCTTAGAATTTCCGGAACCGGGATTGTACGCAATAGAATTTTACTGTGCCGATGCGTTGATTTTGGAACGCCGCTTCCACGTCATGCAGGCGAAAGCGCCGCCCAAAGGTCCGCCGCCGGCAGAATTATAACTGATAGGAAATTGCTTTTGTGGTATCGAATCACGCTTGCGCAGGGGAGTTAAATATCACGCTGAGTTGGCGGCATGTGTTGCTAACAATGAAAATATTCGCGCGTTCCGGCTTCCGGTCATATCGTGTAATACTGTTCTACGTTCTCCCAAACGACCGTGACGGTTTTTCCTTGGTCAGTCTTGACAACTACGTATGGGTCGCCATTGTGAATGTAATGTTGTTCTTCTACTTTCTGGTGCTTCTCTATTTCAAACTTCGTTTTGATGCCAAGAAACCCATCCGGAAGCATGATAGTTTCTTCATACTCAACATCACGTCTGTAGCTGGCAATCCAATAGGAAGGTGTGAGCAATTCAACATTTGCGATTTGGGACACGGGAATTGGCTTTGCAGATTTCCTGATTTCTTGCAGAAGTTGCTCAAGGCGTTTTAGAAGTTCGACACCTTCGTTCGCCATTGAACCACTCACCAGTGACTCAGCCGCTCCCAGCAGCAAACTTCCCCCGATAACCCACTCTGCTGACCCCCAGAAGCCAAGACCTGTGGAAAATCCGCCAAATTTCTTTTTCGCTTCGGCTGTCAGCCCTTGGGCTTTGCGAACAAGGTCTTTAGGATAGAGCGTGATTTCTGCGACAAGAAGCTGAGTGCCCGACCGCAAGGTGAGGCCGATTTCTCTTACTGGTTGATTATCGTAGATTGGTTTCCATATCTCGGAAAGACTTGTTGGCTCGGAAAGACGCTTCTTACAATGCACGCAACGCGTGTCAGTCGCAAAAACATCCTTGCCACAACGCGGGCAGGTCGTGAATTGAACGCCAGAAGGTTCGGTTACTTCACTCGGTTTACTCGGCACTATGATTAGCTCTCCGCACTTTGGGCACGCCAGTTGTTGCCCGGTCCCCGCTTCGTCGACCGCGATATGCTGACCACACTTCTCACATGCAAAGGTAATATCCATTATTGGCCTCGGTTCTTCTCGCGCGGCATTTTACTGCTGAGCGGTCATGGGGTCAACTTGCCACTCGACACATCGACCGTCTTCAAAAACTGAAGTTGCAGTAATCGGGGGTAAAAACTTACACTGCCCGCACGCTTAACCCACAAAACCGATGAATCGAAAACTGATAGGAAATTGCTTTTGTGGTATCGAATCACGCTTGCGCAGGGGAGTTAAGGGGGACGGAAAAATCCGACGGATTCCGCGCCGATTACCTGCCTGGCCTGACTCCAATTCGCAAAATGCAATTTTGCTCCTTTCGTAAGCATGATCTACGCTCACCGACAGCGGAGCGCAAGTCAAAAAAACAGATGGGCCAACTTGCAGGTGCGGGGCAAGCTGGAAGCTTACCCTACCGGGGCAAGACCGATTCTATTCGGCGAATGATTCGTCGGGGCAGAACGGCTGATCGTCGTCGACCGGCGCGGTTGGCGCGGCTGATAAAGCTGGAGTGAGTTCATGCGGCGGAGTATAGGAAGGGACCTGTGCCATCTAACGGCATAGGTGGGAGGAAAAATGCAGAGCCAAAACCGTCCCCAATATTACCGGTTGCGCCGAATGGCGGGCGATTCGTGCGGCCGGCGGATTTCGATCCGCGCGAAGTCATCAAAGATGGTTTTGGCATTTCCCGGAGTGAACATCCGCTGGCGGTGCGGCTGCGGTTTTCACCGCGCGTGGCGACCTACATCAAGGAGCGCCTCTGGCATCCCTCGCAAACCATCCGGGAACAATCCGACGGTTCGATTGATTTGGCCTTCACAACCACCGGCCGCCAAGAACTGATGCGGTGGATTCTGTCGTGGATGCCGGAGGTGCAGGTCCGCGGTCCGGTCAATCTCCGGCGGCGGGTTGTGGAAAGAATGCAGACCGGCATTGACCGCCAGAGCGGCCGGTAGTTCGCATCACACTGGCTTTGTCAGCAACCGCGTCAGTCCGGTAAAATCGTCATCGCCCCAGCCGCGCGCCAGGCCGGTCTCGTAAAGCTTTACCAGCGCGCGGAGCTGTGGCAGTGGTTGCTGGCCGGCGGATTCAATTGTCAACCGCAAGTCTTTACCCATGTGTTTCAGTGAAAATTGCGGCGACCAATCACCGGTGCGCAGCTTCGGTTCTTTGAGCGTGGCTAAACCAGATTGACCGACATTAAGTTTGAGTGCGCTGAAAAACCGGTCATCAGAAATTCCGGTAGCGCGCGCAAACGTCAGGCTTTCGCCAAGCGATTCGGCCATCAAGGCGAGATTCATATTCAGCGCCAGTTTCAATGCCGATGCGCTGCCGAGTGGCCCGATGAATTCAATCGCGCGACTCAGCCGACTCAAAACCGGTCGGGCGCGTTCTAAATTTTCTGGATTGCCGCCAATGTAAAAAACCATTTGGCGTTGTTCAGCGGCGGGTTTGCTGCCGGTAAACGGTGCTTCGAGAAATGCCGCGCCGGTGGTTTGTACTTGTGCTGCAAATCGCAACGTTGCCGACGGTGAAATCGTGCTCGATTGCACGACAATCTGACCGGTGCGCAGTGCCGGTAAAATTTGATCGAGCACTTGTTGCACTGCCGGTGGATCGGCGACGACGATGATGAGCAAATCCGATTGTGCCGCCGCCGCGCGAGCGTCACTGGTATAAAATGGTAATTCCGGTTTTGCCGTTCGATTCCACCCGCGCACCGTGTCGCCGTCACGATGCAGATTTTCGGCCCAGACCCGGCCGATGATTCCTAAACCAAAAACGCCGATATTCATCATGCCGGTAAGATACAAACCGATTCCGTTGCCGGCAAGCTTGTGGTATTTTGGCCGCATGTCCAACGACTCACGCGCCGCTCAAGTGCACCGGCTTTTTGCCCGGATTGCGCGCCGGTACGATTTGCTCAACGATGTGATGACGCTCGGTTGCCACCGGTACTGGAAGTGTCGGTTGATAAAATTAGCCGGGCAACCGCGTACCGCGCTGGATTTGTGTTGCGGCACCGGCGACATCGCGCAACGGTTCCGGTGTCAGGTGGTCGGTGTAGATTTCACGGCAGAAATGTTGCAGATTGCCCAAACGCGTCAGCCGAACGGCATTTGGTTGCGCGCCGATGCACTCGGCTTACCATTTCCCGATAATTCGTTTGATGTAGTCAGCGTTGGTTATGGTTTGCGGAATCTGACGGACCTTGAAGTTGGATTGCGCGAAGCGTACCGGGTGTTGCGGCCGGGCGGAAAACTTTTGTCGCTAGATTTTGGGAAACCGGACGCGGCTTGGTGGCGGAAGCTTTTCTTCGCGCATCTCCGGTTTCATTTGCCGTGGATGGGCCGGTGGTCGTGTGGCGATCCGGATGCGTATAATTATATTCTGGCGTCGCTAGAAAATTATCCGGCGCAACGTGGTGTCCAGCAATTGATGGACACCATCGGGTACCGGAGTTGCGGCTACGAAGAATTTTTCGGCGGCGCGATGGCGATTAACTCCGGCAGCAAGCCAAGTTGACTTACTGAAAGAATTTTTTCAGATAATCAAAGCTTTGCCGGAGCGAATCGAAAGGATCACCGGGGCATTCGTCTTGTTCGACGACGTACCATTGGCAGCCGGCGGCGTCTGCGGCAGCCAGAATCTTTTCCCAATTGAGATTGCCATTTCCGATTTCGGCGTAGGTAACTTTGCTGTCCGTCGTGACGGTGTAATCTTTGAGGTGGAGGATGGGGAGTCGTCCTTTCAGTCGTGTGCACCAAGCGACTGGGTCGCCGCCGCCGTGTTGAACCCAATAGGTGTCCGGTTCGCCTTGTAAATAGCGGGGATCGGTTTCGGCATAGAGAATTTCTAAAACTGGCGTACCGCCGATGCGTTGAAATTCATGATGGTGATTGTGGTAGCAGAGGGTTTGACCCGCTTCGTGGAGGACTTTACCGGCGGCATTGAGGCGCCGGCAAAATTCTTTAACGGTTTCAAGTGTACCGAGATTGATTCCATTCGGATACGGATAGGCAGTAATTCGGCAGCCCAGTTTCTGAAGGCGGTCCACGACCGTTTGTGGTTGATTGAGGATTGTATCGCCGGGTTCGTGAGTGGCGCAGATGGTGAGGTCGTTGTCCCGGCAGAGTTGGACGATTTCACTTTCGGTGATAGGACCGAGGCCGCTGAGCTGGACGGATTGATAGCCGATGGCGTGGATTTTTTTAAGGCTCGCAGCGATGTCGGCCGAGGTTTTGAGAAAATCACGGATGGTGTAGAGTTGCGCGGCGAGTTGTTTGAGTTTCATTTGTTGAATCCTTTATTCATATCTTCAGCGGAAGTGGTACCGGTGCGGACTTCTTTTTTTGTGAATTTTGAATTGTTGATGAGTTGTTTGAGAGTTCGTTTGTATGCGGCACTGTCGAGCGGTAGTTCGACAGTTTTATTCTTGAGCGAAGAATACAGCATGGCGTTGCCGAGTTCAACTGAGTTTAGACCTTCGGCGGCTTGCGCGATGAGCGGTGTGCCATCGAGAATGGCGTCGATAAAATTTTGAAGGACAGCATTGTGCTGGCCACCTTGATCGTCGCCAAGAGAAATTGGCACGATGGTCGTATCCGGCTGCCCGAAGATTTTTTCGGTGGTCCGGCTATATTCGGTGGTTGGAATTGCGTTACGGATGAAAGTGAGCGCGTTATTTTCATACACCAACTTGCCGTTTTCACCGACAATTTCGAGGCGATTGGTGCCGGGAGCTTCGCCGGTCGAGGTAATAAAAACTGCGGTTGTACCGGTGTCATATTCCATGTAAGCGGTGACGTCGTCTTCAACTTCGATGGCGTGATAGTGACCGAGGCGACAAGTGGCGCGAACCCGGCGTGGCATACCAAAAATCCACTGGAAGAGGTCGAGATTGTGCGGGCACTGATTTACGAGCACTCCGCCGCCTTCGCCGACCCAAGTCGCCCGCCAAGCACTGGAGGCGTAATACACCTCGCTGCGGAACCAATTCGTGATAATCCAGTTGATACGTCGGATTGCACCGAGTTCGCCACCGCGAACCATCTCACGGATTTTGATGTAATACGGATTCGTGCGTTGGTTGAACATTTCAGCGAATACGAGTTTTTTATCCGTGTGCCCGGCAATAAATTTTTCGCAGTCCGCTTTGTGGACACCGAGCGGTTTTTCGGAAAGCACGTGCCGGCCGGCTTTGAACGCCGCCAGTCCGACGGTCACATGCGAATAGTGCGGCGTGGCAATCAGAACGGCATCCACCTTACCGGAGCGCAGCATTTTTTGATGCGTCGAGAATTGCGGCACTGTCGTAAACTCTTTCAACCGCGCCGGATCAATGTCGCAGACTGCGCCGAGCACGCAGCGGTTAATTTTATTCTCCAGAATATTTCTGGCGTGCGCTCCGCCCATGGCGCCGACGCCGACAATGCCAATTCGAACTTGATTCATATTAGCTATCCTTTACCAAATATGGCGCAACTTCGTCATGTGGTTTATGCGTTGTAGATTTTTTGAACCGGGAATTCGCGTAGAGTTGCCGGAGCGTTTGCGCGAAACCAGCAGAATCTAGCGGCAGACTGACCGGCGCATTGCGGAGCGACGACCACAACATCGCGTTCGCCAATTCCACTGCGCCTACGCTTTCCGCCGCCGGCGCAATTAACGCTTTGCCATCCAAAATCGCATCCACAAAATTCTGGAGCACGGCGGCGTGTTGACCTCCGCAATCGGTAAACTCAAACATCTGTTCTGTCTGGTTTGGTCGCGCGTAATGTTTGGGCGACTGCCGGCGAAAATCGCTGACTGGTTCAGCCGTTTGCGTGAAACAAACCCGATTGTTTTCGGACACTAGCTGGCCGCGGTCGCCAACCACCTCCAGTCGGTTGATTCCCGGTGCTTCGCCGGTGGTAGTGGTGAAAACTCCGGTCGCGCCATTGGAGTATTCCATAATTGCCGTTACATCGTCTTCGACTTCGATGGGGTGATACCGGCCGAGACCACAAACAGCGCGCACCCGGACGGGCATTCCAAACATCCATTGCCAGAGGTCGAGATTGTGCGTGGCTTGATTGAGCAATACGCCGCCGCCTTCACCGGCCCACGTTGCGCGCCAACTACCGGAGGTGTAATACGCATCAGTCCGGAACCAATCGGTAATCGTCCAGCTTAACCGTTGCAGTTTGCCTAATTCGCCAGTCTGCACTAGCGCGCGGATTTTTTGAAAACAAGGATTGGTGCGCTGGTTGAGCATCGCCACAAAAATTTGTCTGGGATTCGTATGCGCCGCCAGTAGTAGGTCGCAATCGGCTTTGTGAACCGAAATCGGTTTCTCGACGAGCACATGCAACCCTTGCTGGAGTGCGTCAATGCCAATCGTGGTGTGATCGTAATGTGGTGTCGCAATTAACACCGCGTCCACTAATCCCGACCGGAGGAGTTCCCGGCTGTCGGTGAATCTTTTTAGCTCC
>CAINDI010000143.1 GCA_903847335.1 uncultured Verrucomicrobiota bacterium
TCCGCGTCGGTTTGTCTGCTCGGCATGGGCGCGCTTGGTCCGGTGAGTCGAAAATTATTACCGCAACTCGGTTCCTGCCTTACCTACGGCTACCTCGACGCGCCGGTCGCCCCCGGTCAGGTCGCCGCTGCCGAATTATTTTGCCGGTAACGCAGCAGGCGCATCGCATTTAGGATGACGATGATGCTGCTGAATTGATGGGCGATTGCGCCGCCGATCATGTGCAGGTGACCGGTGCCGGCGAGCGTGACCATTGTGACGTTGTAGGCCAACGCAAACCACAGGCCTTGCCGGATAATTTTCAGCGCGTGCCGGCTCAGGCCAACGCTGAACGCAATTTTTGACAGGTCATCGGCCAGCAACGCGATATCGGCGGCTTCGTGCGCGACATCGGTACCGGTGACGCCCATCGCCATGCCGACATCGGCCACGGCCAATGCCGGCGCGTCGTTGACGCCGTCGCCGACCATCGCCACCGGGCCAGCTTTTTTCAATTCCGTAATGTGCGCGGCTTTTTGTTCCGGCAGAACTTCGGCGTGAACTTCGTCAATGCCGAGTGCGTCGGCAATATCGAGCGCCACGCGCCGGTGGTCACCGGTGAGCATTACGATTTTTTCGATGCCGAGTTGCCGGAGTTGACGGATGGCTGCGCCGGCATCGGCGCGAACGGTGTCGGCAATGGCGATGCTGCCGCAGAGTTTGCCGTCGTGAGCGAACAAAATGTCGTGATGGTCGCCGGTCACGTCGATGGCGTGTTCTGCCAGAAATTCAGAGCGACCGACCACAAGTTTTTGACCAGCGTGTTCGGCGACGACGCCGCGCGGATGCGAAGTAAACGAAGTTGGATCGGCGGGTGTCTGACCGGATTTACGGACGATGGCGCGGGCGACCGGATGTGAGCTCATTTTCTCGGCGACGGCCGCCAAGCCGACGAGTTCGGCATCGGTGTGATGACAATTGCTGCGGACGGCGGTGACTTCCGGTTGGCCGTGGGTGAGGGTGCCGGTTTTGTCGAAGACGATGGTGTGGAGCCGGGCGGTGGCTTCGAGAAATTGGCCGCCTTTGATGAGCACGCCGGCGCGAGCGGCGCGAGCGATACCGGCCATCACGGCGGTCGGCGTCGCCAAAATCAACGCGCACGGACAAGCGACGATGAGCACGGTGATGGCGCGGTGCCAATCGTGCGTGAGCGCGAAGACCAGCGCCGCAAGCGCAAGCATAACCGGCACAAGCCAGCCGGCAAGCCGGTCAAGCGTGCGCTGGATGGGCGCTTCGCCTTGTTGAGCTTCGGTGACGATGCGGGCGATACCGGCGAGCGTGGTATCGTCGCCGACGCGGGTGGCTTCGACGATGAGTGCGCCGGATTCGGCGAGGGTGCCGACGAAAACTTCGGCACCGGTGGTTTTGGTGACCGGCATGCTTTCACCGGTGACGGGTGCTTGGTTGACGCTGGCGGTGCCGGCGCGGACAATGCCGTCGGCGGGAATGCGTTCGCCGGCGCGGACGATGATGGTGTCGCCGGTTTGTAATTCGGCGGTGGGAATTTCGATTTCGGTTTCGCCGCGCCGGACGCGAGCGGTGGCCGGTAGGAGTGCGAGCAAACTTCCGAGAGATTGCCGGGCGCGGCGGGTGGTGAAGTTTTCGAGTTGTTCGCCGAGCTGCATGATGAAGGCGACTTCGCCGGCGGCGATGAATTCTCCGACGGAGGACGCAGCGATGATGGCGGTGGCGACGAGGACATCGGCGTCGAGACGTTTGGCGCGGAGCGCTTTGAACGCCCGGTAAACAATCGGCCAACCACCGAGCGCGGTGGCGAGGATGATGACCGGTTGGAAATGGAATATCCAACCACCGAAAAGGAGCGCGCCGATGCCGGCGGTTTGGAGGAGGTGCCGGCGGGCGGCGCTGGTTTCATCTTGGTCGCGTTGCTTGGAAAGTGGGCGAGCTTGGTAGCCGGCGGTTTGGATGACGCGAAGCAAATCGGCTTCGGGTGTTGAGCCGGTGATTTGCGCGGTTTTGGAAAGGAAGTTAACGTGAGCGGTTTGGACGCCGGCGGTGCCGGTGAGCGCGGTTTGGACAGCGCGGGCGCAGTTGGCGCAGGTCATGCCGTCGATTTGAAGTGTGATACTTTTCAAGTTACGGTCACGGTAGCCCGGTTTGGAAAGGTTGTCGAGATGCCGGGAAGACTTGACGTTTTGCGAGCAACATCCGAGAATGGAGAGACTCAAATGCCGAGGAAATATAAGATTCAGAAACAATACGCGACCTGGGTGATTGCGGCGGCGTTAACTCCGGTGGCAGTGGTGACGGTGGCGCAAGTGATTCTTGGCGCGGATTGGCACGGGGTTTTGCTGGGCGGCGGAATCGGCTTGGTGGTGGCCGGCGTGTTTGTGGCGACGGCGGGGTTGGTGTCGCGACCGGTGCGGTGGGCGTTGGAGGAGTTAAATGATTTTGTCGGGCGCGTGGCGCGCGGTGAGGCGCATGGGGAAACTTTTTCGAGTGGCTTGAAAGAAGTGGACCAAGCGGCGGTGACGTTGACCGATGTGATGCGGCGGGTGGAGAAAAATCAGACGAAGTTGGCGGCGGCCGAGCAGGAATTGAAGGTCGCGCAGAAAGATTTGGACGAATACACCTACACCATCAGTCACGATTTGAAGGAGCCGTTGCGCGGGATTGAAGGTTTCAGCAAGTTGTTGCTGGATGGCTACCGGGACAAGTTGGATGACAATGGCCGGTATTATATCGAGACGATTCGGAACTCGACGCTGCGGATGCAGCAATTGATTATCGATCTCTTGAAGTTCTCCCGACTTTCTCATCAGAAGCAACCACTGCTACCGGTGGGGCTGAACTTGATGTTGATTCACGTGCGCTTGAATCTCCAGTATGCGCTCGACCAGAAACATGCGGAATTGCACGTGAACCGGTTGCCGACGATTATTTGCGACGCGACGGCCATCACGGAAGTTTTTCACAATCTGATTTCGAACGCGATTAAGTATAACGATAAGCCAGAGCCGGTGGTGGAGATTGGCTACACGGAAAAACCGCATCCGAAGACGGGTGAGAGCGAATATGAATTTTACATTCGCGACAACGGCGTCGGGATTAAACCGGAAAACTTCGATAAAATTTTCCAACTCTTCCAGCGGATCGGAACCGACAGTGAAGGCACCGGCGTAGGATTGACGCTCGTGCGCCGGATTGTCGAATGGCATGGCGGACGGATTTGGTTGGAAAGCGCGGAAAGTAAGGGCACGACGTTTTACTTCACGTTACCGAAGCGCGAAACGAAAATGCCGGCGACGGCTGCCGAACGTAAACTTGTTGAAACCACAACCACCGGTGCTTCTCTATCATGAACTCGATTCCATTACTCATCGTTGAAGACAATCCCATTTACGCAGAAATCCTCCGGCAGCTTCTCGGCGTCATCAGCGCCGATCTGCAGTTTGAAATCGACTGGGTGGATAATGCCGAAAAAGCGCAGGCGGCCATCCAGCAAAAAAATTATGAGTTGGCGTTGCTGGATTATCGTCTGCCGACGGCCGATGGATTGACGGTGCTGGCGGGGATTCGTAGTTTACCGGAAGAACGCCAACCGGCAGTCATCATGCTCACCGGTATGGGGCGCGAAGAAGTCGCCGTCGAAGCGATGAAGCGCGGCGCAAAAGATTATCTTTCGAAAGATGCGCTCGACACCACCTCGCTGCTGCGCGCCATCAGCAGTGCGCTCGAACGCCGGCGGTTGGAGATTCAATTACGTCAAAACGCCTCCGAATTGCGCGAGCGAAATACCCAGCTGCAAACTGACCTCAAACTTTCGCGGGAAATTCAGGAAGCGTTCCTTCCGCACGTCTACCCATCATTTCCGGTGAACACGCCGGCGGAAAAAAGCGCGTTAAATTTCTGCCACCGGTATCTTCCGACGACGGTGCTCGGTGGCGACTTTTTCGATGTCTTCCCGGTGAGCGACCATGAAGCCGGGTTGTTGATTACTGACGTGATGGGGCACGGTGTGCGTGCGGCGTTGGTCACCGCCATTCTTCGTGCGCTGGTGGGAGAATTGGAAACAATCGCGACGGATCCCGGTAAGTTTCTCACGGAAATTAACCGCCGGATGCTTGGCATTCTCCGGAATCCGAAGTCGCCGATGTTCGCCACGGCTTGCTACCTTGTGATGGACACGCAAACTGGTCAAGCGCGATTTGCGATTGCCGGTCATCCGACGCCGATTCACTTTCAACGAAAAGTCGGTAAAGTTGCGCCGCTTTCGGCCGCGAATTTTCAGCCCGGTCCGGCACTGGGTGCATTTGAAAACGCCGAATTTCCGGTTTGCACCACGACGCTAGCCGCCGGTGACACGCTTGTGCTTTACACGGATGGCATTGTGGATGTGGCGGACAAAAACGGCAAACTCTTCGGCGAAGAACGACTCTTCGAAACTTTCCGGCAACGCGCGCAGTTGCCCACCGCGCAACTTTTTGATGCCTTGCTCGCGGAAGTTCACAACTTCGCGGCCGAACCAGAATTCAGCGATGACGTTTGCCTGCTCGGCATGGACGTCGCGCACGTGGGCCGGTGAGATTGGCGCTGGTCATCGGCTTAGCCTTGATGCTCAGCCGGGTGAGCGGCGAAGTTGTGCAGTTGCCGGGACTGCGAGTGCAGGCCGAAGGAAAAACCGTCGAAGCCACCGGAGCCATTTCACTCACCAACGGTATTCTCGAATTCATTGCCGTCGAAACCGGTGGTCGCGATTACGAAAGTTTGCTGACGCTGACTTGCCGGCCTTCGGCCTTGAAGTATGCGCTTCTGTTGCTCGGTCTACGGGAGGGTGCGACTAATGGCGCGCCATTGCGGTTGGATGTCGAATGGGATGTCGCCGGTAAGCCGCACCGAGTGCCGGTGGAAAAATTACTTCGTGACCGCGCCACCGGTAAGTCACCGGCAGCGGTACCGTTTATTTTTTCTGGTTCATTTTTCGGTCCGGACTTGACCGGTAGTAATCAAGTTTTCCACGCCGATGTCGAGCAAGCGCACGTGGCGTTGTGGTGGCAGCCGGCGGTGTTAATCAACGTGCGCGGCGACCGGGGGAATCCGTACCGGGGCGACGACCAAGGATTTGAGGTGAATTCTAAACTTGTGCCAGCGGCGGGTACGCCGGTGAAATTGATTTTTCAATCTCGTGAGTAACCGATGAGCCAACGCTGGATTTTAGTGGATGGTTATAACGTGCTGCATTTCTGGCCGCGTTTGCGGAAGCTGGCGGGCCGATCGTTGGAAGTGCAGCGCGATGCTTTAATCGGCATCCTCCGGCAATATGGCGACGCGACGAATTGCCGGGTGACGGTGGTGTTTGATGGTTATGCGGCCAAACATAAACCTGAGCGCAACGAATTGACGCCCGGTGTCGAGGTGTTGTTTTCCGATACTGGAAAAACTGCCGACGAAATGATTGAGCGTTTTATTGGCACGGCGGCGGAGCCGGGGAAGATTCGCGTGGTGACATCAGATAATTTGGAGCGCGGCACAGTCGAGGCGTTAGGGGCGCAGAGTGTTTCGACGGAGCTGTTTGAGATGGAAGTGACGGAAGCGTTAGGGGAATTGAAGCGGCTGGTGCAGGAACATAGCCGCCTCCGGCGGTTGAATCCGTTGCACCGGCATTTTGAGGAATGAAGCGAGAGATTGACACGGTTGGCAATCTTTGCCATACACTACCGGAACGTTTGGAGAATAATTGACTATGAAATTACTGATTCGGATTGCCTTTGTGATTACGATTGTGGCGTGCATCGGTGCTGGATATTTTGCGCGCCAGCTCGGAGCTAAGCGGGATGAATTACAAACCGAAGCCACCAGCCTGACCACGCAGAAAACTAAATTGACCAAAGACCTTGCCGATACTCGTACCGACCTGACCACCGCTAAGCAAAACCTGACCAAGGCCCAAGATAATTTGACGGAAGCCCAAAAGTCTGTTGAAGCCAGTAAGAGTGCGCTTGCCACAAAAACTCAGGAAGCCGAAAAATTACAAACTTCGCTCAGCGCCAGTACTGCCGAACTTAGCCAAATCAAAACTGACCGGGATACTGCACAGCAAACCATTAAGAAAATCCAAGACAGCTTAGCGGCTGCCGGTGTTGCTGACGTTGGTAATATTGACCAGTTGCGTGATAAGATTGTGGCGCAGACCGAAGAAAATCAACTCCTTGGCAAGCAACTCACAGCGGCGCGCGACGCCAATGCGGAAATCACCCAGAAACTGAACAATGTGGTCGCTGTTCCTAACAACTTACGTGGTCGCGTAGCAGTCGTGCAGGACAACTGGGATTTCATTGTTCTCAACCTCGGTCGTAATCAACACGTCCAACCCAAAACCGAATTCATCGTCTATCGCGCCGACAAAATGGTTGCGAAAGTTCAAGCGCAAACCGTTGGCGAAAACACCTGCATCGCCGAAGTCTTGCCGGGTTTCCAGCTTGCCCAACCACGCGTCGGCGACATTGTTGTTCACTAAGTCGATTTTATGAAACGCTGGCTGCTGTTGTTGACACTCGCCGTGATGGCCAGTTTTTGTGCTGGTTGCGCTAGTACTTCTTCCAGCGAAGAAAAAATCAGCACCATTCCGTGGAACCGTCCGCAAAGCTGGGAAGGCTCCGGCGCTCTCGGTGGATTTCGTCCGCCTGGCTCGCCGTAACATCGTTCCATGTCGGACCGGTTCGTCACTCAAACCATCCACGACCGGACGTTGGATGTCTCGCTTCGTCCTAGTATTTTTCAGGATTTTACCGGTCAGGCTAAAGTTAAAGAGCGCCTCGAACTCGCCGTGGAAGCCGCCAAGCTCCGGCACGAATCACTCGACCACATTCTCCTCAGCGGTCCGCCCGGTCTCGGCAAAACCACGCTCGCGCACATCCTCGCCAAAGCGATGGGTGGCAATCTCATTGTCACCAGTGGTCCGGTCATCGAAAAAGCCGGTGACCTCGCCGGTCTTCTCACCAAACTTGAAGCTGGTGACTTACTTTTCATTGATGAAATCCACCGGCTCCAAAAAACTGTTGAGGAATATCTCTACCCAGCGATGGAAGATTTCCGGCTGGATATTGTGATTGATTCCGGTCCGAACGCCCGGAGCGTGAAATTGCAATTACCACGATTTACCCTCGTCGGCGCGACCACGCGCAGCGGTTTGCTCACCGCGCCGATGCGGTCTCGGTTTGGTCTCACTGAACGGCTCGATTATTATTCCGCCGGTGAACTCGCCGGCATCATCACGCGCGCCGCCGGTATTCTTGATGTGAAAATTGATGCCGGTGGTGCGAAGGAAATTGCCGGTCGATCACGCGGTACGCCACGAATTGCGAACAATCTTCTGAAACGCTGCCGGGACTTTGCCCAAGTCAAAGCCGGTAACGCGCCGATTGATGCCGGGATTGCTGACAAAGCACTGGCGATGTTGGAAATTGACGAGCACGGTCTCGATGAAATGGACAAGCGGATTCTCGAAACGCTCGTCATCAAATTTGCCGGTAAGCCCGTCGGTATTAACTCGCTTGCCGTTGCTGTTGGCGAAGAGCCGGACACGCTGGAAGAAGTGTACGAACCATTTCTCATCATGGAAGGTTACATCCAACGCACGCCGCAAGGTCGCGTTCCGACGGAACTGGCTTTCAAAAAACTCGGCATCCAGCGCGGCAAACAGACGAACGAACTTTTTTGATTTACTGGTCGTCCGTCGTTTCTTTGTGTGGGATGATTAGTAGGGTTAGCATCCCGGGAATGGTGCAAATACAGACGGCTACGAAAAATCCGCGGTAACTGACCAGGCTTTGCAGAATGCTGCTGAGGATTCCAGCCAGTGCGATACAGAGTGAACCCAGACCGGTGGCAATCGCGAAGTGGCTGGTCCGGTACTGTCCGTGTTGGGCGACGTACATTAAGTACACGCTGTAACCGGCAAAACCGAAGCCGTAACCAAATTGATCCATAAACGCGACGCCATACATCGTCCACGTGGGCGGGTGCGTGTACGCAGCCCAGACGTACAGCAAGTTGGGCGCATGCATGCACACCACCAACGGCCAGAAGCTGCGGCGCAACCCGAACCGGCTGATGATCGTGCCACCGGCGATTCCCCCGAGGATGATTCCTACAATGCCGGCCACGCCGTTGATGACGCCGATCTCGGCAATCGTGAGTCCCATTCCGCCGGCAGCGCGGGCGTCGCGCATGAACAGCGGCGAGACGAGCGTCACCATCGCTTCGCCAAACCGGTAAAACAAAATGAACGCCAGCACCGCGCCAAAGCGGGGTTGACGGACAAACGTGGCAAACGCCGGCCAGACACTATCGCACGGTGTGACCACCGGCACATCCGCGTCCAAGCGCGGCAGAAAGAAGCGCGCATACAACGAACCGCCGCCGTACAATCCGGCTAACACCGCGACAACGATTGTCCAGCTACTCACGATGGAGACGCCGGTTTGTTGTAGAATGCCGGCCAGGAACACTAATCCACCGGTACACAACAGCCGACCGGCGCGGAAACAGGCACTTTGCACGCCGACGAAACCGGCTTGTTCGCGTTTGGTCAACGCCAGCAGATACAAACCATCGAGCGCGATGTCGTGCGTCGCCGACGCGACTGCCATCAGAAAGAGAATCGCCAACGAAATCGGAAAAAACGCCGGCAACCGCAGCCCAACCGCTAGCCCAGCCAGCGCAGCGATGATTACCGCTTGCGCCGCAAGCACCCAGCGGCGCCGGGTGAGAGTTAAATCCACCACCGGCCCCCAAAACAATTTCAACATCCACGGCAATCCCAGCAAGCTGACCCACAACGCAATCCGGGCGTTCGGGATGCCGAGGTCTTTGTACAAGAGCGTTACCACCTCGCGCACCAGTGTGGCCGGGATCGCTTGCATGACATAAAGCACCGGGACGAATAGCCACGGACGAATCTTCGCGATGTCGGATGAACGCGGCGCCGAGTCGGTGATCACACTGTTCTATCTGCATGGTTGCCGGAGATTCGACAAGGAAAAAGCGCAAAAAACTTTCATCAAATGGATTGCCACCACAGGCATCAAAGGTTAGAAGATTTCCTATGAAATTTGTTTATCTTACTTGCTGTTGTTTGGCGGTGAATCTATCGCTCCGCGCCGACACAGTGACGCTGAACTCCGGTGAAGTGATTACCGGCGAGATTCGCTCCGAAACAGAAACCCAAGTTGAAATTGAAACCAGCAACGCCAAGCGCACGGTTTTTCAAACCAAACAGATTTCAAAGTCTGCGGTTCGCGCCGTTGTTCATGAAACTGCCGAGCAGAAACGTGCTCGCGCCGACTATGAAAAGTTAGCGCAGTATCAACTCAATCCGAATCAGGAATTAACGCCGGCGCAATTTTCCGCCGGTCTTTCGGCATTTCAGAGTTTCTTAAAAGTACATCCGGCTTCCGTCTTCGCGCCGGAATTGAGTCACCGGATTGTTGCTTGGCAAACCGAGGTGAGCAATGTGGCCAGCGGACGAGTGAAGTTTGCCGGTCAATGGATGTCACCGGTGGAAAAAAACAGCCGGCAACGGCAAGCGCAGGTTCAAGCGATACAAACACTGCAAAACAAGCTTGAGCAACTGCAAGACCAGCGCCGGCCCATTGTCGACTCGTTGGCGATTGCGCAGGAGAATTTAGCGACCAACCAAACCAAGTTGGCGAGTTTGCAAGATGAACAAATCCCAATTTACGGCAGCGCGTCCGTTGGTTTAGAAACCCGGTTTGATTTGCATGGCAAACTGATCAGCGCCACGCCCGTCCAAGCTAAGCGCGAAATTACCGGCTACCAAATCATCCCACATCCGGCACGGGATCAACTTGCCAGTCGTGTCGTTCTCGCGCAAGCGCAGGTCACGCAGCTACAAGGAAATCTCAAAATTCTCGATGCGACGATTCGCGATGTGCAGACTCGACTTCAGACGGCGCAACAGGCGTTGACGTCACAACCAGCCGCAGTTCAGACTCAAAATATTAAACCCACACCGGTGGTGTCGTCGCCGGTCGCTTACACGATTATTCCCGAAACGCTGCGTAATCCGAAACACTGGGAATGGATTGGCGGTCTCGGTCTGGTGGGATTAGCGGCTTTGATCTTTTTCCTGCGCCGCGCCAAGCGCCGCGATTAAATCGGTTGCCAATAACGCAATTTGACCGGTTCGTTCGGCAGCGATGTCACCTGCACGACCATGCAGAAACACGCCGGCTTTCGTTGCTTCCAACGTCGGCAAACCTTGCGCCAGCAACGCGCCGATGATACCGGTGAGCGCGTCGCCCATTCCGCCTTTGGCCATGCCAGGGTTACCGGTGGAATTAATCCAGAGCTTGCCGGACTTATCGGTCACGACAGTGCCGGCACCTTTGAGTGCGAGTGTCACGTTGTGTTCGCGTGCAAATTTTCGGGCGATTTCCCAGCGGTTGGCTTGTACTTCCGGTGCGGTTTTGCCGGTGAGTCGCGCCATCTCACCGGGGTGAGGTGTTAATATTAAGCCCGGGCGCAAGGTGATGGCGTCGAGTGCGTCGGCATCAACGACGACCGGTAATTTTAGTTTTGCGACGAAATCGCGGACGAATTTTTGTGTTTCCGGAGCGCGGCCTAAACCGGGGCCGATGGCGATGGCGTTGAAACTTTCTAACGACGGTAACCGGTCGAGCGAGATTGGCATGACCTCCGGTGGACAGTTGCCGGCGACGATTTCGTAAATGTTGCGCGGAACGGCGAGTGTGACCAAGCCGACGCCAGCGCGAGCGGCGGCGTGAGCGCAGAGGACGGGCGCGCCGGTGTAGCCTTCGGCACCGGCGATGATGAGCAGATGGCCGAAGGTGCCTTTGTGCGCGGAGCGTTTGCGTTCCGGGAGAACGATGTCGGCGCGGGTGATGAGTTCGATGTCGCTGGTGACATCGGCGGTGAGAAGACCGATGTCGGCGATTTCGAGTTGGCCGACGAAATCGGCGGCGGACGGTTGGAGTAATTCGATTTTCGGGAGGCCGAAGGTGACGGTGATGTCGGCGCGGACGCAGGTGTTGGTGCCGAGGCCGGATGGAACGTCAATGGCGAGGACAGGAACGCCGGCGGCATTGATGAAGCGGATGGCGGTGGCGGTCGGTTCGCGAACTTCGCCGGTGAGACCGGTGCCGAGCAAGCCGTCCACGATTAAATCGGTGGCCGGTAGTGTGCTGGCGAGTTTTTCAGCAAGCTGGTCAAACGGGATGAGCGTGGACTGAAAACCATCAGCGGCTAGATGCCGGGCGGCGACGATGGCGTCACCGCCGTTGTTGCCTTTGCCGGCGAAGAGGAGAACTTTTTTTGCATTTCGGTGCCGGAGGAATTGGGCGGCGTGATGAGCGACCGTGCGGCCGGCGCGTTCCATTAATTCGGTACCGGAAGTGCCGGCGGCAATGGTGCGCTGGTCGAGGGCGCGCATCTGGTCGGTGGTGACCGCTTTCATACCGGTAGTTTAGTGGGTGCGGGCGGGTTTTGCAATGCGGCGCAACTCTCGTCTTGACGGTGTTGGTGGGAGTGGGTACAAGAGAGCCGGTTACTGACTCTGATGTTTGGCAAATTTCTAAATTATTTTTCTACCGATATCGGGATCGATTTGGGGACCGCGAACACGCTCGTCTTTGTGCGGGATCGCGGGATTGTTTTGCGGGAGCCAAGCGTGGTGGCGATTCAAACCGGCACCAGTCATGTCTTGGCGGTTGGAGAAGAGGCGAAACGGATGTTGGGCCGCACGCCAGGAAACATCACCGCCATTCGCCCCATGAAAGACGGCGTCATCGCAGACTTCGAGATTACGGAGGCGATGTTGCGCTATTTCATCACCAAGGTGCATAACCATCGGTATGGCATTAAACCGCGCGTGATTGTCGCGGTGCCGACCGGGATTACCGAGGTGGAAAAGCGCGCCGTGAAAGACAGCGCCACCCATGCGGGGGCGCGAGATGTTTATCTCATTGAGGAACCGATGGCGGCGGCTATCGGCGTTGGGCTACCGGTGCAAGAGCCGGCAGGCAACATGATCGTGGATATTGGTGGCGGCACGACCGAGGTGGCGATTATTAGCCTGGCCGGAATCGTGCTTTGCCGCAGTGTGCGTGTGGCAGGAGACGAATTGGATGAAGCCATCGTTCAGTGTCTGAAGCGCCAATTCAACTTGGAGATCGGGCCGAGGATGGCGGAAGATATCAAAATCAAGATTGGATCGGCGTATCCGTTGGAACAGGAACTGACGATGGATGTCAAAGGTCGCGACCTTGCGGCCGGACTGCCGAAGAGTGTGGTGGTTCATTCCGAGGATATTCGCACAGCCTTGCAGGAGCCGATTTCGACGGTGGTCGAAAGCATCCGTATGACTCTCGACCGGTGCCCGCCTGAATTGTCGTCTGATCTGTATGACCGGGGCATTATGATGGCGGGTGGAGGCTCACTCATTCGCGGTCTGAGCAACTTGATTTCCGATGAAACCGGTTTACCAGTTCATGTTGCGGATGATCCGTTGAGCGCAGTGGCCAACGGCACCGGCATCATCCTGCAAGAACTTGGTTTCCTTGAGAAGCTCGCCAAAAACTCCTCGTAGGCCTTTCCACACGCACAGTAACGCCGTCATACGACGGTAAAATTGGTTTTGATTGAAGAGTAGAAATTGGATTTTGGTCGCATTACTCGTGGCGGGCTGGATTATTTTTATCGGCCAGCCCACGACTGTCGCGACGAAGCTGCGCATGATTTTCGTACAACTGAGCACGCCGTTTGTGAAGCTGGGTGATTACATTCCGGTGGTGCAATCGCGTCGTGAATTAGACCACCAGAACCGGGAGCTTCGCTCCAGTAATGATTTGCTCCGGCAACAACTCCGCGCTTTCGATGCCACCGTCGTCGAGAATTTGCAGTTGAACCGGCTGCTCGCCTTCAAAACGCGTCAACCGTACCGGACGCTCGGCGCGCGCGTCATCGGTCGTGATTCTTCCAACTGGTACAAGAGCATCCAAATCGACCGCGGCATGAACGACGGTCTCCGCAACGATCTCGCCGTTCTCAACGCTGACGGACTCATCGGAAAAATTACCGGTGTCACCACCGGTGAAGCGCGAGTTTTATTGCTGACCGACCCGGCGTGCAAAGCCAGCGCCTTGCTCCAAGATAGCCGTGAACCCGGCATCGTCACCGGTACCGACGGCGCGAAACTTCAAATGACTTATGTCAGCCGGCACGCCAAAATTCGTGCCGGCGAGCCGGTGCTTTCTTCCGGTCTCGGTGGGATTTTTCCGAAAGGAATTTTTATCGGAACTGTTTCAAAAGTCCGGTTGGATTCGCAAACCGGTATGTTCCAAAATCTCGAAATTCAACCGGCGGTCGATTACCGGCGCTTGGAAGAAGTCGTGGTGATTGTCGAATGAATGCGCTGCTCGTCATCGTGTTAATGCTTGTGCTGGCCGGTGTGCAGGCGAAGTTGCCGGCGCTGGCCGGTCTTCGATTGGAATTCTTACCGGCGATTGTCGCGTACAGCGCGCTGACTTTTAAACGCGGTCGCGCCGTTCTGTTGGCGTTTGCCGCCGGTTGTTTGCAAGACGCACTTTCGGCCGGGCCGTTTGGCGTGACGGGTTTTGCGTATGCGATTGCCGCGTTGGTGATTGCCGGTCTTGGAACTGTGTTGGACCGAAATCTGCCATTCATTCCATTGCTCGCCGGCAGCGTTGCTTCAATGGCCGGAGCCATCGGCGCGTTTTGTATCATTGGTGTGACCGGTGTAGCAGTGTTGAAACTCATCGGCGTCGCGCTCATTGCCGGTGTGATTACCATTCCGGTGTTTCTGGTGGTGGACGCATGATTATCAGTGCGGCATCCCGTGACAACAGTCCGCGACTGGCGATTGTACGCGTTGGAATTGCACTCGGCTTGCTCTTTTTGATGGTGAATCTTTTTCAT
Organism: uncultured Verrucomicrobiota bacterium; assembly: GCA_903847335.1. Lineage (GTDB taxonomy): Bacteria > Verrucomicrobiota > Verrucomicrobiia > Palsa-1439 > Palsa-1439 > CAINDI01. Next base: position 13,978 of record CAINDI010000143.1, read on the forward strand.
GTTCAAATCATGGATCGCGACCGGTATGGCGACCGGGAACAAGCACAATCGCTCCGGCGAATTCGACTACCGGCGGCGCGCGGTGAAATCGTGGACCGCAATGGTGTTGTGCTCGCCAACAATCGGCCGAGTTACGACATCGCAATTTCACTCGACCAACTTGGACGGGTTTCGAAGCGGCAAGATGTGGCACGCATCGCCGAGACGAATATTCTCGCTATGAGTCGCGCGATTGGTTTGCCGGTTACGGTAACGGATGAAAATATTCGCAATCATTATTATCGGCGGCGACCATTGCCGTTGCCGCTTTGGCGCGATCTGCCGGCGGCAACTGTGGCGGCGTTTGAAGAGCGCGCCGGTAATTGGCCGGGCACGGATTTGATTGTCACGCCGGTGCGGCAATATCCGTATGCTTCGCTCGCGGCGCATTTGCTCGGCTATTGTGGCAAAGCGGAACAGACGGAAGACGAGGAAGTTGAAAATTTTTATTATTACCAATCCGATAGCACCGGTAAGCAAGGCGTCGAGCGGGCGTTCGACGATGATTTGCGCGGCGCGCCGGGCGGGCACACGATTCGAGTGAATCCGAGTGGTATGAAAGTCGGCGAAGTCGGCGACAAGCCGGCGGAACGCGGCAACCGGATTGTGCTGACGATTGATGTGCGGATTCAGCAGATTGTCGAAAATGCGTTGGCGCACACGGTGTTGCCGGCGGGGAAAAAATTATGCGGCGCGGTGGTGGTGATTGACCCGCGCAACGGCGAAATTTTGGCGCTGGCGAGCGCGCCGACTTTTGACCCGAATGTTTCGGTGGTGCCGCTTTTGAATGCGACAGGAAGTCCGTTATTGAATCACGCGACCGGTGCCCGGTACGCGCCGGGTTCGACGTTTAAGCCGGTGACATTGTTGGCGGGATTGGAGTCCGGTAAAGTTTCGGCGAGCGACACGGCGGTGTGCGGTGGCGGATTGCAAATCGGGAATCGCCGGTTTGGTTGTTGGAATACGCACGGTCACGGACGGATGGATGCGTTCACGGCGATGATGCAATCGTGCGATGTTTGGTTTTATCAGGAAGGAATGCGCGCCGGTGTAGAGGCGATTACGCGGATGGCTGGCGAGTTGGGATTAGGGCAATCGGCCAGTGTGGATTTTGCGCACGATCTTGCCGGTGGCGTGCCGACGCCAGAGTGGAAGCGCGAACATTTCAACGAGAAGTGGTGGGAGAGCGACACGGCGCAGTTGGCGATTGGACAAAGTTATTTACTCGCGACGCCGTTGCAGATGGCGAACGTGGCGGCGACGCTTGGTAATGGCGGGACGCGGTGGCGCCCGTTTGCGGTGAAGCAGATTGAATCGCCGGATGGAAAGACTTTGCAGATTACGCAGCCGGTGGTGTTGTCGCGGTTGAGTGTGCGGTCGCAAAATTTAGCGGTGGTCCGGCAAGCGATGCTGGGCGCGGTGCAATCGGCGCAAGGAACCGGTCATCATGCGGCGGTGCGCGGTTTGACGGTGGCCGGTAAGACGGGCACGGCAGAATTTAATAAAAAAGATGGAATCAATCGGGCGTGGTTCATCGGGTTTGCGCCGTTTGAGCAGCCGGTGGTGGCGGTGGCGGTGTTGATTGAAGATGGCGTGAGCGGTGGTCACGTGGCGGCGCCGGTGGCGGGGCAAATTTTTGCAGGGATTTTCAAATCGAGTTTGGAGACCACCGGTGGAGGGCCAATCTATGTCGATTAGCCGGCAGCTCCAACAATTGAAGCGGATGGATTGGCTGCTGACGGTGGCGGTGGTGTTGCTTGCGATTGGAAGTGTGGCGTTTATTTACAGCGCGTCGTACCGGGGGCCGGGACAACCGATGCCGGATTATTACCGGATGCAAATCGGGTGGTTCGTGGTCGGCGCGGTGTTGTATGTCGCGGCGGCGGTAGTGGATTACCGGTGGATTTGCCAGTGGGCGACGGTTTGGTATGTGGTGGCGGTGTTGTTGCTGCTGCTGGTGTTGTTTACCGGGATGAAAGTGTACGGCGCACGCCGGTGGCTTGGCTGGCATGGATTTGGGATTCAACCTTCGGAAGTGGCGAAGCTGGCAGTCTTGGTCGCGTTGTCGTATTATTTGTTTCATCGCACGGTGGAGATGCGCCGGCAATGGGCGACGATTGGTGGTGCGCTGGCGATTCTCGCGGTGCCGTTGGTATTAATCTTTGCGCAACCGGATTTGGGATCGGCGGTAATCTTGGCGTTGGTGACGGTGGGGTTGTTGTTTGTGGCCGGTGTGCGCGTGAAACATTTGGTGGTGCTGGTGGTGGCCGGGGTGTTGGCAATGCCGGTGATGTGGTTGCGAATGCGGGAATATCAGAAGGCGCGGCTGACGGTGTTTTTGGATCCGGACCGGGATCCGTTGGGTGCGGGTTGGAATTTGAATCAATCGTTAATCGCCGTCGGCTCCGGTGGATTTGGTGGGAAAGGATATTTGCAGGGAACGCAGAATTTATTGGGATATTTACCGCGCACGGTGGCGCCAAACGATTTTCTATTCAGCGTGATTGCTGAGGAGAAAGGGTTTGTCGGCAGCGTGTGCGTGGTGGGGTTGTTTGCGGTGATTCTGTTTCGTGGGCTGCGGATTGCGGCAGAGGCGCGCGACCGCTTGGGAATGCTGTTGGCGACGGGAATCGTCGGCCTGCTGTTTTTCCATGTCTTCGTCAACATCGGCATGACGATCGGCTTGCTGCCGGTCAAGGGGCTGCCGTTACCATTATTAAGCTACGGGGGGTCGTTCGTGTTGGCCACCATGACGGCACTCGGGCTTTTACAAAACGTGTGGATACACAGGAGAAACTACTGATTATGGAAGTCATTAAACAAATCGTTCGGAAGACTGAGGAACTGCTGGCGCGGCGCAGCAAAAAGTTCAATAAAGAAATCATCGTCAACGCCGAGGCACTCGAAAACCGAGTTGCTATCATGGAGAATGGTCAGCTCGAAGAGTTCACCATCGAGCGCACGACGGAGAAACAAATTGTCGCGAGCATCTTCAAGGGCAAGATTAAAAATCTTGAACCCGGCTTGAAGGCGGCATTTGTGGACATCGGCTTTGAGAAAAACGCGTTCCTGCACTACTGGGATATTATTCCGGAGGCGCTCGACCAACGCGTGGATCTCGTCGAGGTGCCGGGCCAAGACCGTCAGAAGCAAAAGAAAATTTCGCAGAACGATATCCCGCGACTTTATCCTCCGGGGAGCGAAATTATCGTCCAAGTTGTCAAAGGTCCAATCGGCACCAAAGGCCCGCGCATCACAACCAACGTCAGCATTCCCGGCCGGTACCTCGTCTTGATGCCGTACAATGACGCCCGCGGTATCTCGCGCAAAATCGACAACGACAAAGAACGCCGCCGTCTCAAAGACATTGTCGCTCACCTCAAGTTACCGGCGGGCATGGGTATTATCGTTCGGACGGTTGGTGAGAATCAGAAAAAGCGCTACTTCATCCGCGACTTGGAAATTTTGCTACAGACGTGGCGCGAGGTTGAAAAGAAAATCAAGGAAGGCCCGATGCCGTCGTGTGTCTTTCAGGAACCGAGTTTGATTGAACGCACCGTGCGCGATTTTCTCACCGAGGAAATTGATCGCATCTTGGTGGATAGTGAACCGGCATACGAAAAAATTCGTGACATGATTGGTCAAATCAGCCGGCTATCGCGTGGACGAGCCCAACTCTATACCGAGCCGACGCCGATTTTCACGCGGTTCAACGTCGAAAAACAAATCGAGAACGCTTTCCGCCGGCAAGTCTGGCTGAAGAGCGGCGGCTACATCTGCATTGATGAGACCGAAGCGCTCATCTCGATTGACGTAAACACCGGTCGGCACAAGTCGCAAAAAGATTTGGAAACCACCATCGTTCAGACCAATCTCGAAGCCGCCGAGGAAATTTGCCGGCAGATGCGCCTGCGCAATCTCGGTGGTTTGCTCGTGATTGACTTCATTGACATGCGCGGTCGGAACGACCAGCAGAAAGTGCTCAACCGAGTTCGCGATGGCGTTAAACGCGACAAAGCCAAGACGCGCATCCTGCCGATTTCGCAACTCGGCTTGATGGAGATGACCCGGCAACGTCACAGCGAAAGTATGGCGAGTGCTGTTTACGAAGATTGCCCGTATTGCAAAGGCAAAGGCATGGTCAAGAGCGCGCTCTCGATGTCCGTGGAAATTCAGCGCAAAATTAGTGAGGTTTTGCGTCGCCTGAAGGAAAATAAACAAGAGCAGCCGCACATTCGCATCTACGTTCACCCGGAAGTTCTGAATCGCCTCCGGACTGAAGACGAAGCGTTGTTGATTGAATTGGAAAAGAAACTCGCCGGTAAGCTCAGCTTCCGTGCCGATCCGACATTCCACTTCGAGCAATTCAAAGTGACGGACGCAATTTCCGGTGCGGATCTCGGCTAATTAGCCAGCCCGTTCAACACTAAGCAAGCACACGTCATCGGTGAACTCACCGGTGGCGGAGTGCTGACGGGTGTCTGTCATTAGGTCGTCGAGTAATTTTCCACCGGCGCTACCGGTATGTTTTCGGACAGCAGCTAGAAGTTGATCTAGACCGAATTCTTGACCGGCGGCATCGGTGACTTCGTAAATTCCATCGGTGAATAACAAGAGCCGGTCGTTCACCGCCAGCGTGGTTGTCGTTGCGGTGTAGGTGGCATCGCGCAATAGGCCGAGCACCGGTGAAGGTTTTGTGCCGGTGAGTCGTTCGACTTGACCGGTGGCGGCGCGAATAATTAGCGGTGCGGGATGACCGGCATTGGCTAGTTGTAAGCGGCCAGTCGTTGCGTCCAGCACGCCGTAGCAGGCCGTGGCGAAAACTGTCGCAGAAACTGACTTGAGGTTGCTCAGTAAGGCGTGGTTAATTTTGATGAGTAATTCCACCGGGTCATGCGCGACGCCGCGGTATTTATCCAGCATTCCACGCAAAATCGAAGTCACCAATGCGGCGCGGACGCCGTGCCCCATGACATCGCAAATCAGAATCCCGGCGGTGACATCGGAGAGGGGAATGATGTCGAAGAAATCGCCGCCCAATGTCGAGGCCGGTAGGTACCGGTGCGCGAAATGCAATGAAGTCTGACCGGCTTTCGGAGCCATCGGGAATCGTGGATAATCTTGCCGGATAAATGTCTGGTGAATTTCGCGGGCGAGATTTAAGTCCTCCTGAATTTCGTAGTTCTTGACACTGAGTTCGCTAGCATATTTTTCGAGTAAAGCTTCCGCGTGTTTGTGGTCGGTGATGTTGCGCGAAATTCCGAAGGTGCCGATAATCTTACCGGTGGTGTCGTACAAAGGTGCTTTGGTGCTGGAGACCCAGGTGACACTGCCATCGGGCCAAGTTTCTTTCTCCTCGACGGCAACTATCGGTTGGCCGGTCGCGATAATGTGTTGTTCATCGGCGAGAGCTTGCTGGGCGTGCTCGTTGGTGAAACTGTCAAAATCTGTTTTGCCAACGAGAGCGGTGGGACTATCAGCCCCGGTACGTCGGGCTTTGCTCTGGTTGACGCGGAGGAAGCGACTTTCCAAATCCTTAAAATAGATATGGTCAGGCGACGCATCCATCAAGTTCTGCAAAAGGTCACGCTCCGCTCGTAGCTCCTGTGTGCGCTGCTCGACGGTGCCTTCCAGTAGAGCTCGTGAATGGGCAAGCTCTTCGCTCATCTGATTGAAGACTTGGCTGAGGTGACCGATTTCATCGGTGGATTCAACCGGCACATGCGCCGGCAATTGGCCTTTGGCAATTTGATCGGCCATCGTCGCCAGACGGCGAATGGGACGTGTGAACCGTCGTGCTAGCCAATATGCGGTGAGGATTCCCACCAAAAACACCACCACTTCAATACTGATAAATAACCGGCGCAAGATGTTGATTGGTTCGTACGCTTCCGCTTCGTCGATTTTTGTGACTAAGCCCCAATCCTGATATCCCACCGGACGGTATGCTGCCAAAACTCGAATATCACGGTGGTCCGTCACCGACCGGCAGCCAATCTCTCCGTTCAATGCCGCCGCCATCGCCGGAGCCTTTGCCATCGCCACATCTGGAAGTGGTGATAGGAGGTAATCGATTTTCTCACCGGCAAGACGCGTGCCTAACATGATTTCACCAGTTCGCCCTAATCCGGTGCGATCCCGGAGTAAGCGCCGGAGTGGTTTTTGATCCGCCAACACAAACACCACGCCGACCACTCGGTTTGAATCACCCACTGCCGGAGCTGATAAAATCGCCGCATCTTGGTGTAACTGATCCGGTAATAAAAAAAATGACGGAGCCTTTAGCCCGGCCACAAACTCTCGTGTTCCTGCCATCTCGCGTCCAACGTGCGCCGTGTCAGTCGCAATCCTCACGCGCCCCGTTAAATCCGCAATCCAAATCGCCTGCACTCCGGGGGTTAAGCGGTGGACATCTTCCAAGCTCTGGTGTGTGTCTAGCCGTAATTGCTCCGCTGGCGTTTCGCGATCCGCCAAATCACTGAGAAAATCCCGCAATAACTTCCGGCTTGCGATGAGCGCCCCGCGTTCCATTTGCTGTTGGATATATCCGAGTACCAACTTCTGTCGATCGGACGCCATCACCGTCAATCGTTCTTTAATATGCTCGCGCAACAAATTGCGGGTAAAGCGATAACTCACCACGCTCAAGCCGCCCACCGCCAGCAGCAATAGCCCAGCCACCAACACCGTCAATTTCAGCCGAATCGAATTCAAAGTCGTTCTCCTACAACACCGGCACAATAATCCCAATTCATCCTCAAAACAAAGCCGATTTTTCCCGCACATCCCGCACCGTCAACTGCAATTTCGCCACACCCCGAAACACATTCAGCTCCGGCACAAACACCAAATCCATTTCGCCTTCCGGCAATTTTGTTTCCGCGTGTCCCCACCAAATCGCTTCCGCCATCGCCGCGCCATCCGTCACCGTGAACTTCAAATGTTTCTCTTTCAATACACGCACTGCACCGCCCAAGCGCACCCCGGCTACCGCAAATACCGGTTGCGGGTTCTCCGACCCGCATGGCTCAAACTTTTCCAAGTTATCGAAAAAAGTATCATCCAACTCTACCAGCTTCACCACCGCATCCACTCGCAGTATTGGCTCCGGCATCACACCCGCCAACTCATTCAATCGCTTCCGTAACGCTGGTATTCTCTCCGGCAACACACTCAATCCCGCTGCCATCTCGTGACCGCCGTACCGGAGCAACAATTCCGCCACCGCCGTCAGCGCGCCGACTATTGAAAATCCCGTCACACTCCGGCACGAACCTTTTCCGTCTGCGCCAATCACCACCGTAGGTCGGTGAAACTGCTGCATCACTCGCGACGCCACAATTCCGATTACACCAGGATGCCACTCCGGCTTTGCCAACACCAAAATCCGGTCGTCACCAAGCTCACGCGCCTGCGCCAACGCCTCGCATACGATTTTTTCCTCGAGTTTCTGCCGGTCCGCGTTATGCCCATCCAATAACTCCGCCAACTCCGTCGCGCGTTCGGCATTCTCCGTCAACAAAAGTTCCAACGCCGCCATCGCATCATCCAACCGGCCTGCTGCGTTCAGTCGCGGCCCCAACCGAAATCCGACGTGCGACTGTTTCACGATTCCGGTCACACCGGCGACTTTCATTAGTGCGCGCAATCCGATTTTCTTTGTCACCGGTAACCGTTCCAACCCGGCTTTCACCAAAATCCGATTCTCTCCGGTCAACGGCACCAAATCCGCCACCGTTCCCAGCGCGACGAGGTCAAGCTGATCGCGCAAATCAACCTTCCAATGCCGGTTTAATTTCAGAAGTGCGTGCGCCAGTTTGAACGCCACGCCAACTGACGCCAGCGGTGCGCCACCGGTAACTCGTTTCGGATTTACCACCGCCACGCACGCCGGTAACTCCGCCGGTGGTTCGTGATGATCGAGCACAATCACGTCAATCTTCAACCCGGCAATCTCCGCGACTGAACTCGTGCCGCAATCCACCGCGATAAGCAATTGCGGTCGGTATTTCTCGCAGCAGCGCGCCAAACCTTCCACACTCAAGCCGTAACCTTCGTCTAATCGGTGTGGGAGAAAATTTTCGACATTCGCACCGGCAGCGCGCAACACATTTGCCAGCAATGCGCTCGACGTTACGCCATCCACATCATAGTCGCCATAGATGACAATGCGCTCCGATTTTTTTATCGCGGTTAGGATTCGTTCAACCGCCGGTAACATATCCGGTAAATCAAACGGGTCAGCGAGTTGCCGGAGTTGCGGCTGGAGAAATTGCCGGGCGGAAGTTTTGTCCCGGTAACCGCGATTCATCAACGCCTGCGCCAATGGTGCCGGGAGGTTGAGTTGCCGAGTGAGCGAGTCCCGCACCGCCGGTTCTGGCGGTGCGATGACCCAAAGTTTATTCACAGCGTTGGCTGGTTACTTCTTCTCGTTGCGGTGATACCAGAGTACGCACGGACTGGCGATGTAGATGGAGCTGTAAGTGCCAGTCAGTACGCCGACGAGGAAGCAGAAGGCGAAATCGTTCAGCACGCGTCCGCCGAATCCATACAACGCCACCGAGCAGAGGAATACTGTGCCGGCGGTGAGAATCGTTCGCGACAAGGTTTCGTTGACACTGCGGTTGATAAGGTCGAAGTAGTTGAGCTTGCCGCCGGTGAGTTTCCGGTTTTCACGAATCCGGTCGTAGACGACGATGGTGTCGTTAATGGAATAACCAATGAGTGTCAGCACCGCCGCGACCACCGGCATTGAGAATGTCCGGCCGGTCAAACAGAACCAGCCGACCGTCATCAAAACGTCGTGCAGCAGCGAGATGAGCGCGCCGAGGCCGTAGGAAAATTCGCCAAACCGAATCGCGATGTAAATCATGATGGCCAACAATGACACGCCCATGGCGATGAGCGCTTGCTGGAGCAATTCTTTGCCGACAATCGCGCCGACACGTTCGTTGCCGAGGATTTTGAATTGTGCCGCTGGGAATTTTCCCTGCAAATATTTAACGACGGCGTCGGTTTTGCCTTCTGGTAGCTTGAGTTCCAGCACTTCGGTGCCGCCGCCGAGCGGATGCTGATATTGAATGTAGGATTCGGCGTGACCGGCTTCGGTGAGACTGCTGCGAATGGCGTCGGCTTCGACGTGTTGCGCAAAACTCAATGTGACCGTGTCGCCGCCTTTGAAATCAATGCCATAGACTTCGCCTTTGCCGAGTTCGAAACCACCGCGTTTGACAAAGGTAATCATACCGGCGGCAATCAGCAGCCATGACAACAGGAACGCGATTTTCCAGACGCCGAGGAAATTGATGTGCGCGACGCTCTTGAAAATATGGAGCATCTTGAATTCTTTCATGATGCCCTTCACTACGAGCCAATCGAAAATGACTCGCGTGACGAAGACGCCGGAGAACAAGTTCGCCAGCAAGCCGATGACTAGCGTGACACCGAAACCTTTCACCGGACCACTGCCCATCCAAATCAAAATTACCGCCGTCAGAATTGCTGTAAAATGCGCGTCAAAAATCACGCGGAAAGCCCGCGAATATGCCGCAGAAATCGCAGCGCGGAGCGGTTTGTTGGCGGCGAGTTCTTCCCGAACGCGCTCGTAAATCAGCACGTTGGTATCCACCGCCATGCCGATGCTGAGCACGATACCGGCGATGCCGGGGAGGGTGAGGGTGAACTTGAACATCGCCAGCACGCCGACGGTAATCAGAATATTCAGCACCAACGCCGCATTCGCGACCATGCCAGCCATCAAATAGTAAATCGCCATGAACGCGATGACGGCAATCGCGCCGTACAACGCTGAGCGAACGCCGCTATGAATCGAATCCAAACCGAGCGATGGATCGACGCTGCGTTGTTCGAGAACTTTTACCGGCGCTTGCAATGGATTTTCCAGCACACTGGCCAGCCGTTGCGCTTCCGTGATGCTGAAGGTACCGGAGATTTGCGCGCGGCCACCGAGAATCGCATCTTGGATGACCGGTGCAGATTTAACTTCGCCGTCGAGGACGATAGCGAGTTGCCGGCCAACGTTGGCACCGGTGACGCGTCCGAAAATCGCCGCGCCTTCTTTATTGAAAGTTAGTGAAATATTTGGCCGGCCGATGTCGTCGTAGGTGACGTAAGCGCGTTCGACGTATTTGCCGGTGAGACCTTGTTCTGGTTTGAATTTGCAGAAGAAATGCCGCGTCGCATCCCGGCCTTCCGCGCCTTTCACGCCTTGTGTCAAGTTCGTGTAGCCGAGCGGCGGATGGAAATACGGGCTGCCAGATTCGGCTTGGAACCGGTCGTTGTCGGCGTGAACGAGGAGGAATTCGAGATAAGCGGTTTGCTCAATGGTCCGGCGGGCTTCGGCGCGGACATCTTCACTCAGTCCCGGTAACTGGATGAGGATTCGGTCTTCGCCGACGGATTGAATGACCGGTTCGGAGACGCCGAATTGGTTGACGCGGCGTTCGAGAATTTCGATGGCTTGCCGGACAGCTTGGCCTTTCGCGCCGGTGTCAATCTGCGACAAATCCATCTTCAGCAGGAATGACGTGCCGCCTTTGAGGTCGAGGCCGAGTTTAATTTTTTCCTGCGGCGGCCAGAACGAGTAGGCGGCGGCAAGGATGACGAAGGCGATGAGCGAGAACTTCCAAGGAAACGGTTTATTCATGGCGAGACCTGATTAGTTTGTGGTGGCAACTGCGTCGTCACTTTTTTGCACGACAGTGGTGACGGCGCTTTTGAGGACTTCAATTTTTACGTTGTCGGCAATTTTGACGATGAAGGTTTTATCTTTCGCATTGGCGATAATGCCGAAAATGCCGTTCGTCATCAGCACCTTGTCGCCGGTCTTGAGATTTTTCAGGAGGTTTTCCTGTTCTTTCTTCTGTTTCGATTGCGGGCGGATCATCATGAAATAAAACATCACACCCAGAATCGCAAACATCGCGATCATCTGAATCATCTGTGCCTTCGGATCCTGCTGAGTATCACCCGCCGGTCCGCCCATTGCCAATAAACTATGAATCATCATTTTCTGTATTCTCCGTGTAATGCGCGACAAACTCGCGCTGAAATTCACCGAAACTTCCCGCCACAATCGCCGTCCGTGCCCGGCGCATCAAATTCAAAAACATATGCAGATTGTGCCACGTCAGCAGGCGCAATCCCAAAATCTCGTTCGCCCAAATCAAATGCCGCAAGTACGCCCGGCTGAACTTCCGGCACGCATAACACTCGCAACCCGCTTCCAACGGCCCGAAATCTGTCCGGCACGCTGCGGCGCGAATCGAATACGAACCTTGCGCTGTGAACACTTTGCCGTGCCGCGCCGCCCGCGTCGGTAACACGCAATCAAACATATCCACACCGCGTGCCACCATTGCCAGCAGTTGCGGTGGCGTGCCGACGCCCATCACATACCGGGGTTTCTCCGCCGGTAAGAACGGCACGCTCATATCCACCTGCCGGAGCATTTCCACTTCCGGCTCGCCGACGCTCACGCCGCCGACGGCGTAACCGGGGAAATCCAGCGCCACGAGTTCGCGAGTGCATTTCTCCCGCAAATCTGCAAACACACTTCCCTGCACGATGCCAAAGAGCAATTGTCGTCCGTTACCGGTCTGTTCCCGGCAACGAGCCGCCCACTGTAAAGTCAGCGCCACGCTTCTGCAAGCGTATTCTCGGTCGCACGGCCAGGGCGGACATTCGTCAAACGCCATCGCAATATCGCTGCCCAGAATCGCCTGCGCTTCCATCGCTTCCACCGGACCTAAAAACAAGGTCGCGCCATCCACGTGCGATTGAAATTCCACGCCGGCCTCGCTGATTTTACGGAGCTTGGCTAACGAGAAAACCTGATAACCGCCGCTATCGGTCAGAATTGGGCCGTCCCAATTCATGAATTTGTGTAGGCCACCGGCTTGCTTGATGAGATCGAGTCCCGGCCGCGTCATCAAATGGTAAGTGTTGCCGAGAATGATTTGCGCACCGAGCTGATGGAGTTCGTCCGGTGCCATGCACTTCACCGTGCCTTGCGTGCCGACCGGCATAAAGACCGGTGTTTCAATAATGCCGTGGGCGGTTTGCAGCTTACCGGCGCGCGCGGCGGAGTCGGTGGCTTCAATTTGAAAGTGGCCGGTCATGTGGCCGCCAAACTAATGATTGCCGGCGCGGAAAGCAAACTGAACTTGATTCATGGCCAGTTCGCCGGTATAAGTTTGCCCCGAGTATGAGCAAAGAACCGAAAACCAAAAGCCCGAAAACTATTACCGACAACGCCACCATGCGCGGGGCAGACATCGTCGTCCGTTGCCTCGAACGCGAAGGTGTCGACGTGGTTTTTGCGTATCCCGGCGGCGCGAGCATGGAAATGCATCAAGCGGTGACTCGCTCGAAAAAGATTCGCACGATTTTGCCCCGGCACGAACAAGGCGGCGCATTCGCGGCCGGTGGTTACGCTCGTGCTTGCGGCAAGGCCGGTGTGGCGATTGCGACCAGCGGTCCCGGCGCGACGAATTTGGTGACCGGCGTGGCGGATGCGTATATGGATTCGGTGCCGATGGTGGTGATTACCGGTCAAGTGCCGCGCGCCATGATTGGTCGCGGCGCGTTTCAGGAAACCGATGTTTTCGGAATGTCGCTGCCGATGGTGAAACACAGCTATCTGGTGATGGATACGGCGGATTTGCCGCGAATTTTTCAAGAAGCATTTCATATTGCGACGACTGGCCGGCCCGGTCCGGTCTGGATTGATATTCCGAAAGACGTGCAGCAAGGTAATTGCGTGCCGGTGTTCCCGGATAAGCCAAGTCTGCGTGGCTACAATCCAAATCTAAAAATTGATGATGCGACAGTCCAAAAGATTGCCGAGCTGATTGCGAAAAGTGAACGGCCGGTGATTTATTGCGGCGGCGGCATTATTTCCGCTGAAGCCAGTCAGGAACTCGTGGCGTTTGCTGAAAAAGCCAATATCCCGGTCACGACGACATTCATGGGTATTGGCGCGATTCCGGCGGAACATCCGTTGTCGATGCGCTGGCTCGGAATGCACGGAACCGTCACGGCGAATTACGCTGTGGACAAAGCGGATTTACTACTTGCGTTCGGTGTGCGGTTTGATGATCGCGTGACCGGTAAGGTCAGCGAATTTTGCAAACACGGCACGATTGTTCATATCGACGTGGATCCGAGCGAACTGAATAAGAACAAAGTCGCGCAGGTGCCGGTGACCAGTGACATCAAGTACGCGCTCCAGCAACTCAACCGCGTGGTGCAAATCCAGCCGCGGCCGGCGTGGCACGCGCAGATTGCGGAGTGGAAAAAGAAATTCCCCTTTAGCTACCGGGTCACCGACGAAGTGTTGCGGAGTGAATATTTCAAAGAACTTCAGCACGGCGATACGAGCCAAATCATCATGCCGCAATACGTGATCGAATTGCTCAGCGAATTGACGCAAGGCGAAGCGATTATCACCACCGGTGTCGGTTTGCATCAGATGTGGGCCGGTCAGTTTTACAAGACCAAGCACCCACGGCATTTTATTTCCTCCTCCGGTCTCGGCACGATGGGCTTTGGTTATCCGGCGGCGCTCGGTGCCAAAGTTGCCTGTCCGAACCAGCAGGTTGTGGATATTGACGGCGACGGCTCATTTATGATGAACGTGCAGGAGTTGGCCACGGCGCACATCGAACATATCGCGGCAAAAGCCATCATTCTCAATAATCAGTATCTCGGCATGGTGGTGCAGTGGGAAGACCGATTTTATAAATCCAATCGCGGTCACACCTTCCTCGGTGATCCGCAGAACCGGCAAAAAGTTTATCCTGATTACGTCGCCATCAGCAAAGGTTTCAACGTGCCGGCGGAACGCGTCACCAAGAAAAGCGAATTGCGCGCCGCGCTTCAGCGGATGCTCGACTCGACAGAGCCGTATCTTTTGGATGTCATCGTTCCGTACACCGAACACGTGTTACCGATGATTCCCGCCGGTAAGACTGTCCACGACATTATTATTGACCAAGGCACCGCCGCCAAGCTCGGCGACAATCTCGGTTTATGAGCGACCAATGACCCGCGAGCGAATGCGAATCGCCAGTGTGCTGTTCGCCTTCGCAATTGTTTTTACCAGTCTCTGCGTTTTCAGCTACACGCAAAAATCCGCGACGTGGGACGAACCGCAACATCTCGTTCGTGGTTGTCTCGGCTGGCGCGGTGACCACCGGTTTGATCCCGAACATCCGCCGTTGCTCCGGCTGTGGGACACGTTGCCGATTCGCGACTTCAAATGTGATACCACCGTCATTGACAAAATCTCGCCCGACGACTTTGCCGGTCTCGGCCAATTCCAGTACGCGCAAATCACACTCTACAAAATGAACGATGCCGACCGGCTGCTCTACCGGGCGCGATTCATGAATGTGCTCCTCGGAGTTTTGCTGGGCGTCCTCGTGTTTGCATGGGCATACGAATGGCTCGGTTTCTGGCCGGCCACCGGTGCGCTGGTGCTGTTTGCTTTCGAGCCAAATCTCATGGCGCATTCGTCGTTAGTCACCACCGACCTCGGTAGCACGTGCTTCATCTTCGGCACGCTTTATTTTCTCTGGCGAACCTGCCGGCAATTAAGCGCCGGTAATCTGACCGGTCTCACTGTTTTCTTCGTCCTCGCCATCATCAGCAAATTCACCGCAATCTTACTCGCGCCAATCATCATCATCTTGCTCGGTATCTGGGCTTACCGGTACAAGAAAATTGGTGTCGCTGCCGGCATTGTCGTTGGATTGGCGCTGGCGGCGTGGTTGGCAATCTGGGCGATTTACGGATTCCAGTACGCGCCGAGCGCGAATCCGAACTGGTTATTTCATTTTGAATCCGACCGCCCTTTACCGGTGGCGGCGCGATTGGTGGAATGGGCCGATGCGCACCAGTTATTCCCGAACGCTTTCTCGCAAGGTTTGATTCTCACGCAAATCAAGGCGCAATCGCGCGGTGCGTATCTTGCCGGTGCAATCAACTCGACCGGCTGGTGGTATTATTTCCCATTCGCATTTCTCATCAAAACGCCGGTGGCGTTGCTGGCATTGCTGGCCGGTGGATTAATTCTGGCGGGAAAACTCTGGCGGAAATTTCTCGATACGCCGGTCTTTATTATTCTGCCGGCACTGCTCTACGTCGGCACAGCAATGACACAACGATTGAATATCGGTGTGCGTCATATCTTGCCGGTGTATCCGTTAGCGATTTTGCTGGGCGCCAGTGCACTGACCTGGTTGTTGCGCCGCGAGAAGCAAACCATCGCGTTGGGATTGATCGGCTTGTTTGGGTTGACTGGCTTTGAGTTTTCACGCGCTTATCCGGATCCGTTGTCATTTTTCAATACACTCATCGGCGGACCGGACAATGGCGATAAATATCTGGTCGATTCAAATCTCGACTGGGGACAAGACTTAAAAGGTCTCAAACGCTGGATGGATGCCAACGATGTTCGCTTTATCAATCTTTGCTACTTCGGCACAGCGGATCCGGCTTATTACGGCATTCAATGCGCGCTGCTGCCCGGTAGTATGTTGCTGACGACTTCGCAAATGCCGCAGCTGCCCGGCTATGTCGCCATCAGCGTCACCAATCTGCGCGGCGTCTATTTCAAAGAGCATCTCCGGCGGTTTTACGCGCCATTTTTGACGCAAAGGCTGGTCGTAAAAATTGGCCAGTCAATTTTGATTTACCGGTGCGAAACTTCGTGGTGGCCACCGGCAAGTGGGAAGTGACCGGTGCAGAACAGAGTTGTCCTTTTCCCGGTGTTTGTGTAACCAATAGTTAACGAGGTTTTACGATGACACTTAAATTACGGGACAAATTTACTTTCGATCAACTTTCCCTCGGCGAAGTCATGTTGCGACTCGATCCCGGCGAAGGCCGCATCCGGACGGCGCGCGAATTCAAAGCGTGGGAAGGTGGCGGTGAATACAATGTCGCCCGTGGACTTCGCAAATGCTTTGGCCTGAAAACCGCCGTCTGCACGGCATTTGTCGACAATGAAGTCGGGCATCTCATCGAGGATTTTATTCTGCAAGGCGGTGTCGTGACTGATTTCATTCAGTGGCGACCGGATGATGGAATCGGGCGAACGATTCGCAACGGACTCAATTTTACCGAGCGCGGTTTCGGCGTTCGCGGTGCGGTTGGTGTTTCAGATCGTGGTAACACCGCCGCTAGCCAACTCAAGCCCGGTGATTTCAACTGGGATAAAATCTTCGGTGAACTTGGTGTGCGCTGGTTTCATACCGGTGGCATTTTTGCGGCATTAAGCGAATCGACAGCGGCGCTAACGATTGAAGCCGTCAAAGCCGCTGCGAAATACGGCACAATCGTCAGCTACGATTTGAATTACCGGCCCAGTCTCTGGAAGAGTATCGGCGGTCCGGCGAAAGCCCGGGAAGTGAATCGCGAGATTGCCAAGTATGTAGATGTAATGCTGGGTAATGAAGAAGATTTCACCGCTAGTCTCGGTTTCGAGGTGAAAGGTATCGACCACAACATCACCAAGATTGAAACGGATGCCTTCAAGCAGATGATTTCAACTGCTGTCAGCGAATTCAAAAATTTCAAAGTCGCCGCGACGACTTTGCGGTCGGTCATCACCGCGACGAAAAACGACTGGAGCGCGGTTTGCTGGATGGATGGCAAATTCTACGAGAGCCGTAAATATCCCGGTCTCGAAATTCTCGACCGGGTCGGCGGTGGCGACAGTTTTGCCAGTGGTTTGATTTATGGTTTTCTCAAAACCGGTGATCCGCAAAAAGCGGTGGATTACGGCGCGGCGCACGGCGCATTGGCGATGACGACCCCCGGCGATACTTCGATGGTTACCGGTAAGGAGGTTGAAAAACTGATGACCGGTGGTAGCGCCCGCGTTCAACGCTGAGCGACGTTACCGGCGGTCGAGAATCTCCCAAACTTTTGCGATATAAAACCGGTAATTTGCGAGCGGTGTGCCATTGGGAATCCGGTGATCTAGTCCGAAGACGCAACCGCCAGTCTGCATGATTACCGGTAGCTTATATTCTAATTCTGCAGTGATTTCTTGCTGACTCCTGCGTAAAATATGTTTATCAAGACCGCCGAGAAAAGCGATACGGTTACCATATTGTTCGCGGAGTTTAACGATGTCCATTCCTGCGGCTGGCTCGCACGGGAAAATACAATTTACGCCGGCATCCAAAAACGCCGGGATGATTGGTCGCATATCGCCATCGCTATCCTGTTTAAACAAACGTGCACCGCGTTCCTGAGCTAAATCCCAAACGCGCCGGTAATACGGTTTGATAAATTCTTCGACATGTTTCGGGCCAATGAGCGGCCCACTTCTTCCTGCCATGTCTTCATGCACGGAAAGTTGATCGACGTGTGGCAAGTGTTCGCAAATCCGGACGACGGTTTCCGTAATGGTTTCGAGAATCGCGTGGATCAGTTCCGGTTGCTCGTAACAGGCCAGCGCTAGAGATTCTTCTCCCATCAGTTGGCGCGGCTCGTCGAAACCGCCAGGAATTTGAAGCGAGGTCAGTTGACCGGCTGTCGATTGTAACTGGCCGAAGCGCGCTTCCGAAAATTCATAATGCTGCCGGATGCGTTGCCAATCATCCATATTTGCCACCGGATACGTTGTCGGCAAAGCCAATGTTGCGGATTTCTTGGCCATCTCCATTCGGCGTCCCATTTGGTCGCGATACACAAGCGAATCGGCTGTGTCTTCGAGAATGACCGGTTCATCTCCGCCGAGCCAGCCTGTGATTACCGGTAAGTTATTTTCAATGACTGTGCGATATCGGAAAGTCGAAAGATTGATTTCGACTGGCGTTGCGCCTTGTGCGGCCCATTCTTCTTTCAGCCCCACCAACGGGCCGAAAATTTCCGTGAACAATGGCCGGGTGTTCGCGCGAAACGTCATGTAGTCGAGATACTCCTCCCGGCTGACGATTTCACCGCCGCGTTTAATTGCGAGTGCTGCGTGAAAGGAGTGGATGTAGTCGTTGACATTCATTGGCGTATTTTCTCGTGCGGCGACGGATTCGGCAATGGACAGACTCCGCAAAGTTTTGTACTTATGGCGCATGGCTCAGATGGTGCTACCGGAGGTTTGCATCAACACGCCGCCGCTGATTTACCGTTGCGAAACGGGTTGGCGTTGGTGTCCGGCGGCGTTACCTGATTTTGATCTCTGGTATGTGCTGGACGGCGTTGGGACTGTCGAATTAAACGGAGTTACTCAGGCAGTCGCCGCGCAAACCTGTTTTATTTTTTCACCCGGATCGCAAATCGTTGCTCACCATGACCCCCAGCACCGGTTGCGCGTATTTGCGGTCCACTTTGACTGGAAAAATCACCGGCGTTTCCGGTTGCCGGCAGACGGAATCAGAGTCCGTGATGCGGTATTCTTTTCCGCCTTAGCCCGCCGGTGTGCGGCGAGCTATCGACAGGGCACTGCCGTGGCACACCGGCAAAGTGCGGCACTCGTGGCGCAAATGCTATTGCACTTATGGGCGGAAGCGGAACAACTCGTCACCTCGGTAATGGATTCACGGATTAGCGCGGCGGTGGAACTCATTCGAGAGGAACCGGGACGACGCTGCACCGTTGCAGGAATGGCGCAGAAAGCTGGATTATCCCGGTCGCAATTCACTCGGCAATTTACGACAGCAACGGGATTGTCACCGGAGCAGTTTTTCATTCAAGCGCGAATCGAACGTGCCACGCAATTGTTGCATGAGACCAGTATGACGATCAGCCAGATTGCGGATGCGCTCGGTTATCGGGATGTATTTTATTTCAGCCGGCAATTCCGGCAAATCACCGGCAAGCCGGCCTCGGCATGCCGGCGCTGAGATTGTTACCAGTAAATGAAATTGGTAAAGCGGCGCTGGTCTTTGGTGGGGAGTGCTAACACGTCGGGGACGATGAAACGGTTGTCGTTCACATCCAGCAAGACTTTGCCTTCGGCTCCGAAATCTTCCGCCCGGTCGTGACGCCACGGCATGATGAATTCCTGCCGGCCACGTTGAGTTTCCACGTCGAAGAATAGCAAGCCAAACTCGTGGCGAACGCCGTACACCCGGTGGATGATGTGTTCGTGGTATTGCTTTTTCAGAACGGCTTGAATCAAGGTCTGCGTTTCTTTTGGGAATGCGCTGAGGTTTTCAATGACGCCGATTTCGCCGACTTTATCTTTTTCGTCGGTATAGCGTAGCGAGATGTAGCGGTCGGGATGGCGAATTGGAAACATCAATACAGCAAACACGCCTCGGTACATCTGGTCGCCTTTCACCGCGCAGTGTAATAGCGAAAATGCGCCTTCAAAAATGGTGGCCGTTTCCGGTAGCAACCGGCGCACGCCGGTAATCGAGAGCCGGTTGTCAGAGGTTGTTGGGAGAGTCGTGTCGCTCATGGTTATGACTCCAACCGGGTCAACTCCGTTTGGATGCGGACTAAATTGTGATAGACACCTTTCAGTTCTAGTAGTTGCTCGTGCGAA
Organism: uncultured Verrucomicrobiota bacterium; assembly: GCA_903847335.1. Classification (GTDB taxonomy): domain Bacteria; phylum Verrucomicrobiota; class Verrucomicrobiia; order Palsa-1439; family Palsa-1439; genus CAINDI01. Next base: position 33,539 of record CAINDI010000143.1, read on the forward strand.
CCGGATTCAGCTACTTTGCCTTCATCAATCACATAAATCACATCGGCATTTTTTAATGTCGAGAGCCGGTGGGCAATCGCAATGGTCGTGCGGCCTTTGCATAATCTGACCAGCGCTTTCTGAATTTCTTGTTCCGATTCGGTGTCCACTGACGAGGTGGCTTCGTCGAGAATGAGAATCTTTGGGTCGCACAGCAATGCACGGGCAATGCTGATGCGCTGGCGCTCTCCACCGGAGAGACCGGCACCGCGTTCGCCTAACTTCGTGTCGTAGGCGGACGGAGCGCGAGCGATAAAATCGTGGGCGTTCGCGGCTTTAGCGGCGTCCATCACAGCCAACGGTGAAGCGCCGGGACGACCGTAGGCGATGTTGTCCATGATTGTCGCTCGGAAAAGGAATGGTTCTTGAAGAACCAGCGCAACGTGTTTGTGAATGTCGTGCTGAGCGAGTGTGCGCACGTCTTGGTTGTCGATGAGCACTTGTCCATCTTGCGGATCGTAGAATCGGCAGATGAGATTTACTAAGGTGGTTTTACCGGAGCCACTTTTACCGACGATGCCGACGAACTGGCCGGGCTCAATTTTAATACTGACATTTTTCAGCACCGGACTGTAGGGATCGTAGCCGAAGGTTACATTGCGGAGCTCAATTGCGCCGTTGATGTTATTCAACGGTGTTGCCTCCGGCTCGTCGGTAATGCCGACGTTGGCATCCAACACCTCAAATACGCGCTGGCCGGCCGACATGAAACCGGTGAGCCAATTGGAGAACACGCTCATTGCCGAAATCGGTCCGTAGAACATTCCCATGTAACCGAAGAATGCCATCAGCGTGCCGAGCGTCAGGTGGCCTTCAAAGACGCGATGACCACCGGCGTACCAGATGATTAATCCGCCGAGGCCGAACACGAAACCCATGATTGGATTGAAAGTCGCGACGCTCATTTCGACGGACCGGCGGGCATTCTGCATGTACCGGGCTGAATCGCTGAATCGTTGTTCTTCGCGTTTTTCCTGTCCAAATAATTTCACCAGTCGGATGCCTTGCAATAGGCCGGTGAGGAGTTGCGACATTTTCGACTGACTATCCGAAAGCCGATAGTATTGTGGGTAGACATACTTCCAGAAAAAAATTGTTCCGATGACCACGAATGGCACCGGTAGCAAAACTAACAAGGCGAGATGCCAATTCATCATGAACAAGACTGCACCGATGCCGAGGACGAGAATGACATTTAGCAGAAATCCTTGTGCGACTTGCCAGACGAAACCTTGAAAATATTCCACGTCCCACAACACCCGGCTCATTAAACTACCGGCCGAGTGCCGGTCATAATAATCCACGCTCAGACTCATCAGTTTGGTCTGCAGCCGTTCGCGTAATTCCTTAGAAACTCGCGTGCCAATCATGCTGCTCGTCCGTCCGATAATCACATTCAAAAATTGTCGACCCAGCGACGCGCCGACCAGTCCGAGCAAAATCAGCGGCAACCAATGGATGTTTTCCTTCGGCGTCAGGACTTTATCCACGAGAATCCGGGTTAAATACGGAGGCAATAAATCTAATCCGACGCCCATAACCAAGATGCACAGCAGTAGCACGATGGAGTTCTGATACGGTTTCATTAGCCCCACGGACCGGAAAAACACACTACGACCACCGGCGCAACGTGGACACACCGCCCGGCGCGCCGGCAATGGTAATCCGCATTTCGTGCACGCAAACTCACTGGGGTGCACTAACGCTTCGGTGTTCAGTGGGTGGCCTTGGATCAGGCGTTCCAATTCCGCACGCACCTTGCCGAAGATTTCGCGACGGGCGTTGCTGTAACGCGCCACGTCCACATAGGTGCCATCAATCAGCAGCTGTAAGAAACCGCTGCCAACCGTGTGGCGCGTTTGGACTTTCTGCGCATCTTTCAGTAAAAAAGGACCGGTGATGAGTGCAGTTGGTTGTGAGTGGGTCGGAACTGTAAAAATTTTTGTTTGAGTAACAACAACCCAAACATCCTGAACCGTGCCGTCGATGGTGAGATCGCTGCGGACGCTGAACAGACACGCATCAGCGCCGAGGTTATGAACTTCCGGGCGCGTGTTTAATTCGCTCGGTACGCGCCCCAACAACAAATCGTTATTCGTCATGGTTCACCGGCAAGCATATGAAGCTTCATGCCGACCGCTGCAAGAAAATTATCGCCGGTACACCTGAAATGGCATACCGGCGATAATGAGACCGGTTATTTATTTACGGCTTCGAAGTATTTCAGCGAGCCTTTCGGATCGGCTTTCATGGTCTTGTCGCCGGGATGCCAGTTAGCCGGGCAGACTTCGCCGTTTTTCTCGAAGAATTGGAGTGCATCGAGAATACGAATGGCTTCGTCCACATTCCGTCCGAGCGGTAGGTCGTTGACGAGCGCGTGGCGGACGATGCCTTGTTGGTCAATGATGAAGAGTCCGCGCAGTGCCACCGCACCGTTGGCAGTGAGCACGCCGTAGCTGGTGGCAATCTGTTTGGTGAGGTCGGAAACGAGCGGATAATCCAGACCGCCGAGACCGCCGGCCTTCCGGGGAGTGTTAATCCACGCGAGGTGCGTGTATTGGCTATCGACGCTGACACCGAGAATTTCGGCGTTGCGGCTTTTGAATTCAGCCACTTTTTCATTGAAGGCGATGATTTCCGTCGGGCAGACGAAAGTGAAATCCAACGGATAGAAATAGAGGACGACGTACTTTTTACCTTTGTAGTCGCTCAAACTGATGTCTTTGAATTGGCCGTTGACGACGGCGGTCGCTTTGAATTCTGGGGCTGGTTTCTGAACGAGTGTGCTCATGGTTTAATCTCCTTAAGATTGTTAGTGATTGGGCTGAATGGTAGCACAGGAACAACATTTCGCAAGTGGTCAACGCGAATGCATAGTTTCGGCTTTCCTCTGTCCACAGTCATCCGATATACTTCCGTCATGTCAGTTCAAAACCGCATCATCAAAGTGCAGAAGCGCAACCGGGCATTGGTGACCTTTGACGAGCGGGCAATCTTTCTCGCCATCTTGCGCGCGGCTGAATCCATCGGCGGTCTCCAGCAAGATTACCTGCCGGGCGTCAATGACAAGCTTTTCGATGCCTACGCGCTCGACGAAAAAGTCGCTGAGTTTCTCACGGATGCCGTCGTCATCTGTCTGAATGCCGATCCACATCACCACATCGCCAATTTTCCGCCGACCATCGAAACGATTCAGGATGATGTCGTTCACGTTTTGCGCAGCTATGGATTTCAAAATACCGCCGACGCGTACGAATGTTACCGGTGGGGTCGGCACTGGTTGCGCGAAGGCGCGATTGCCGATACGCAATTCGTCGGCAACGGTTTTCCTCGCAAACGCATGGAGAAAACTCTCGAATGGAACCGGCAGCATGGTTGCGATACCGTCACCGGTCTCAACGAAGTCGTTCGCAGTGGCAAACTCCAGCCGCTCGTCGAAGCATCGTTAGCGACCTATGAAGCCTCGCTCGACGAAGCGGCCAAAAAAGTTATCGCCCGTTTTAACGCCGGCGACAAATTGCGGATGATGTGGATTAGTGGTCCGAGTTCCTCCGGTAAGACCACCACCACTGTCAAGCTGACGCAACGCCTCGAAAAACAGGGTCTCCGGTTTCTGATGCTCAACCTTGACGATTATTTTTGGGCACTCATCGAACATCCGACGGATTGGATTAACGACCGGAATTTTGAAACGCCGGAAGCTCTCGACATTCAACTTCTCAATCAACACCTCAAAGATTTGCTCGCCGGTAAGACCATTGATAAACCGGTGTACAGCTTCAAAGAAGGCCGGCGCATCGCGACGAAGCCGGTGAAGCTTGAGCCGGAGCAGATTCTTTTGCTCGATTGTCTCCACGGATTTTATCCACCGATTACCGAAGGCATTGATCCGAGTGCACAATTCCGCGTCTATATCGAAACTCTCAACGTCATGCTCGAAGGCGATGGTTCCACTCGACGTCTCACGCGGTTTCCGGATATCCGGCTTATCCGCCGGATGCTCCGCGACGTGCAGCACCGCAATCACAGCCCGCTCTCAACTCTGCTGCATTGGCATTATGTTCGCTGGGGCGAACTTTTTTCCATCATCCCGCTCATGGGGCTGGCGGACCATGTCGTTAACGCTGGGTTTCCGTTTGACTTGCCGGTGTTAAAATCATTTTTCATCGGTGCCGGTGGTCATTTACCCTCCGGTGAAGCCATGAACCAATATCGCGGCTTCCTCGATGCGCAAATCCGTCACCGGCGCATCCAGACTTTACTCGAATCGGTGACCGGTGTGCCGCAAGACCAGTTGCCCAGCTTAATTCCCGGTGACGCCGTCATCCGTGAATTCATCGGCGGCAGTACCATCCCAATCCCACACAACCAATGAACGACCAAACCAAACTCATTACCGGCCTCCAACAAGCCTGGCGGGACGAAAACGCCAGTGCGCGAAATTACCGGGCGTTGTCGGAACGGGAATCCAATCCGGAACGCAAAGCAATTTTACTGCGCCTGGCCGAAGCGGAAGACAAGCACGCCGCGAATTGGCTGGCACGCTTGAAAGAACTCGGCGCTGATCCCGGCCTTTATCAAGAATCCGCTAGCGAACGAACACGCCGGTGGTTGCTTGTGCAGAGTGGTACCGAAAGTGCCGTCGTCAAGTTGGAGGCGATGGAGAACGACGCCGATGCGTTGTACGATGATTTGCTGAAAGTTGCCACCGGTGCTGACCACACGCAAATCGCGGAAGCCCAACGCGAAGAAGAAGCGCATGCCAAAGTATTGAACGACATGACCGGCGCATTTTCGCCGACGCAACGCAAATTGGACCGGCTGCTCGGTCGTGAGAAATGGCACGTCACCGCCGGTGGTTGGATTGGCCAAGCGATTTATGGTGCGAACGACGGTCTCGGCGCGGCATTCGGTGTCGTCAGCGGCGTGGCCGGCGCAACGGCGGCGGACGCGAAATTTGTTTTGTTGGCCGGTGTCACCACGGCGATTGCCTCGGCGTTGTCGATGGGCAGCGGCGCGTACTTGGCGACAAAATCGGAGCGCGAAGTTTACTCTGCTGAAATCGAACGGGAACGTCGTGAAATTGCTGAGAACCCGAAAGAAGAACTCGAAGAGATGGCGTTGTTCTACCAGCTCAAAGGTTTTTCACCGGCCGAAGCGGAAAAGATGGCGGCCAAACTCGCGGAGCAGCCGGAGCATTTTCTTCAAACGCTGACGCACGAGGAGCTAGGTTTATCGGAACGGTCGTTCCCAAATCCCTGGCGCGCGGCGTTCAGCGCCACGGCTAGCACGGCAGTCGGCGCATTTATTCCGGTGATTCCATTTTTCTTCATGCACGGCACGCCGGCGTTGATTGCGTCCTTTGTCATCAGTACCGCGGCGCATTTTGGGGTGGGGGCGGCGAAAGTGATTGTCACCGGTCGGTCGTGGTTTAAGAGCGGGATGGAAATGACATTCGTCGGACTCGGCGAAGCCATCATTACCTACGGCATCGGTTTGCTAATTGCGCGCATCCGGTAATGCAGCTTGACGAAGCAGACAGCGGCACCTATGGTGTGAACAGATTTGACTGCGGGGTGGAGCAGCCCGGTAGCTCGTCAGGCTCATAACCTGAAGGTCGTGGGTTCAAATCCCACCCCCGCTACCAACGTACGACGGGCCTGAAAGCAATTTCAGGCCCGTTTGTTGTTGAGCTCTAACGCAGCCATTCGTCCCGGTGCGCCGCAACAAAGGAATCGTCATTGAGATGCGGATAAGCGGCGTAGACGCGGTCAATTTCTTCGTGTTGGCCGATGCCGAAGGTTTCCTGTGGATCCAGTGTCCAAACGCCGGTCAATAATCCTTGTCGGCGCAATACTTCATGAATGCCGACAATGCAGCCGGCAAAACCATTCGCGGCATCGAAAAAGGCGGAATTCGAATCGGTTACCTCGACACCGCGCTGTAGCAATTCTGCCGTCCGGTCGAGTTTCCCGACTGCCGCGTGGCAAGCTACAAGCAACTCCACGGCTCGTTGCGTCCAAACCGACCAGTGGCCAAGGAGTCCGCCCACGAAATGCCGTTCGACCGGCTGACCATCCCGGAGGAAGCGAAAGGGGGTAATCAAGTCCGCTACGATGTTGTCATCGTTGCCGGTAAAGAGTGCGATATCATCCCGGCCGCTTTCCACTACGGCGCGGACGACATCCAATGTTTGGTAGCGGTTAAAGGCGGCAATTTTGATTGCCACGACATTTTCAATCTCGGCAAATTTTCGCCAGAAGGCGTAGGGCAAGAGTCGGCCACCGGTCGCCGGCTGGAGATAAAATCCAATCACCGGTAGAACATTCGCTACCGCACGGCAATGGGCAACCAATTCATCAACCGGTGCCTGCGGCAACGCTGCTAAGCTCAGTAATCCGGCGTGGTAGCCAAGTGTTCGCGCTACCTCTGCCTCGCGAATCGCTTGCGGCGTTAAACCGCACAGACCGGCGATGCGAACCACCGGCCGGTTCGCGCGCTGCATTTCTTCTGCGGCCAATGCCAGTACTGGTTGGTATAGGTCAACTTTTGGATCTCGGATTGCGAATTGCGTCGTATGAACCCCCACTGCTAGCCCACCGGCACCGGCGGCAAGGTAATAGCGGCTGAGTGCTCGCTGGCGATGTTCATCAAGCTGGCGTGCGGCATTGAGCGCGAGTGGATGGGCGGGAATTACCAAGCCCCGTTGTAAGGCGGCACGAAAATCAAAACTTTCCATCGCGCACCTCAAAGTGAGTTGGTTTGTTTAATGTGCTGCCACCGTGCTTTACCCATTCAGCCACCCAGGTAATTAGTTGACCAATATTTGCCGTCGGTGAACCGAAGAGTTGGTAGGCTTTCGTCGAATTGCTAATCCACGCTGTGGACGCTTCTTGTCCAACCAGCACCGGTGCTTTTCCTAGCTGTCGCCCCAAACGAGTCGCAAGATCACGAAGCGATAGGATTTCACGCCCGGTCACATTGATGATAAAGGGCGGACTGGCGGCATGAGCAAGACATTGAATTGCTTGAGCATTCGCATCTCGCTGCCAAATGATATTGGCGTGCCCCATGGTGACATCAATCGGCTCACCGCTCATAATCTTTTGCGCCAAATCAATTAACACGCCGTACCGGAGATCGATTGCATAGTTGAGACGGACTAACGCCACGCGCGTCCCGTTGCGCTTCGCAAAATGAGTAAAGATTCGCTCCCGGCCTACGCAGGAATTCGCATAGTCTCCCGGTGGACCGAGCAAATCTTCTTCGCGTGCGCCGTTACCGGTAATCGGTGCCAGCGGATAAACACACCCAGTCGAAAAAGCAACAATGCGGGAATTTGCATAACGCTCGGCTGTATGAGCCGGTACTAATGTGTTCATTGCCCAGGTTAAATCGGGGCCTTGCGATGTGCCAAATTTTTGTCCGGCCATGAAGATTACATTGGGCGCGTCCGGTAGGTTGGCAACGGCCGCACGATCAAGTAGGTTGGCAGTTACCGGTTCAATGCCGAACTTACGAAGGCTCTCGGCGGTGCTGGGTATTGAGAAGCGTGCAACGCCGTAAACCGGATCAGACCGACCAAGGCTGTCCAGTGCCCGCCGCACCATTCGCGCGAGCGTCGGCCCCATTTTTCCGCCTACGCCGAGCACTGCAACCGCCCCCGGTAACGCACGCAACGTCTCCATGACACCGGGAGTCGGCTCGCTCAGAATTTGCTCTAATTGATCTTCGGTTTTAATCGTCAGCATATTTATTTTTAAATTCTGTGGAGCACAAAACTAAATCAACTAAACAAAAATATCGGCCATTATCAAGTAAAGATGGAGCTTTTTACAACCCACGTCACTGTAAGTTTGACCGGCATGAAGCGCTTGCCATTTTTGTTGCAAAAAGGCGATTGCTGACCGGTCGAAAAAATTGCTACGTTGATGCCGATGAATATTTCATTAACCTTGGAGCTAGTCGCGGTCGGCGTTTGCGCTGTGACCGGTGTACTGGCGGCGGAAGGGAAACAGGTTGATCTTTTCGGCGTGCTTGTGTTGGCTGTTGTCACGGCGTTCGGCGGTGGCACTGTCCGGGATTTGTTACTCGGCGATGTGCCGGTCGCGTGGATGCGGAATCCGTATTATCTGCTGACGGCAATGTTGGCTGGACTGGGAACATTTATCGTAGCGCGCTACCGGTCGTTGCCGCGGACGGTGTTGCTGGTGGCCGATGCGTTTGGTTTGGCCTTGTTCACATTGATTGGAACCAAGAAGGGACTCGCATTCGGCGTTACGGTGCCGGTGGGCGTAATGCTTGGAGTGATTACCGGCGTGGCCGGTGGCATTCTGCGTGATGTTTTAACTGGCACGATTCCGCTGGTCTTTCGTCCGAAGATTTACTTGTACGCGACAGCGGCTCTGTGCGGCGCGACGGTATATGTGTTGGTATTGCATTGGATGCCATCCGAGGTGGTCGCCGCCGGTAGTAGTCTCGCTACGACACTGGCGCTACGGCTTGCGGCTATCCGTTGGAAGCTGGAATTGCCGCTGTTTCATGTTCGCCGTTGAGATGCTGCCGGTTAAAATCCCGGTATTTCGGACTAAAGTAAGCGAGGTAGTGGAGACCTTGTAAGAATAAAGGTTTGTGCGATGTTGGCGAGTATTTTCATGCTCTTAATTATAAACTAAGGAACAATTTTCAATGAAAATAACGCCGGCACAGTTGGACTTTTATGAACGGAATGGTTTCCTAGTCGTTGAAGACCTGATCTCAACGAAAAACCTAGAGATTTTAAGCCGAAGAATTGACGAGATCCAGCAGGGGGTACTCCAAGCACAGGAGTCTGCGAAAGGTGGACAACCTGTAGGTTTTTTAATTGAAAAACAGAGTGACGGCTTAGCCGTGACAGCGAAACCCGCGGTGCGAAAACTTACCAATCTCGCATTCGTGGATGATTTTTTTAAGTCGATTGCCGCCAGTCCAAATATTCTAGACATTGTCTCACAACTCACCGGTGGTGGAACCGAGCTTATGCTTTACAGTGATCAGGCATTTCTAAAACCCGCTTTTTGTGGTTCAGCCAAACCTCTCCACCAAGATAATTCCTATTTTAAAGTCACGCCGAATTCTGCAGGAGTTACCTGTTGGCTAGCGATTGATAATGCAACCGTAGAAAATGGCTGTTTGAATTACATCCCCGGCACACACAAGCTTGGGCTAGTGAAGCATAAGGCTACTGATGACCCGGCACATCTAGTTCCAGATGTTGACTTCAAACTTGGAGTGGAAATACCACTGCCTATTCCGGCTGGTTCTTGTCTTTTTCATCACCTACTGGTCATGCATAGCTCTAAGGTTAACAGTAGCCCAAAGTCACGGCGGGCCTGGGCGCTGCATTATGCGAATCGCACTGCAGAAAAATCCGTTAAATCATGGGAGAATATGCTCAAGCTACGGTAGTCTTCCGAGTAGAAAATAACGGCATGTGGTGGTTTTGATTCAGCTAAAACGCGTAAATATGCAAAAGCGAAAACTTGGGAAAAGTAATCTAGAAGTCTCGGCGATTGGGCTCGGCTGCATGGGAATGAGTTTTTCCTACGGTCCACCTAAAGACAAACAAGAGATGACTGCCCTTCTTCATGCTGCTGTGGAGCGTGGTGTAACGTTCTTTGATACTGCTCAAGTCTATGGCCCCTTTATAAACGAGGAACTTATCGGCGAAGCTCTGGTTCCGTTCCGCAAGCAGGTGGTAATTGCAACGAAGTTCGGATTCGACTTCAGTGGTAGTGATACTCGCCCTGGTGCGGCAGCCCTGAACAGTCGACCAGAGCATATTAAGCAGACAATCGAAGCTTCGCTCAAGCGACTCAAAATTGAAACAATCGACCTGCTCTATCAACACCGGGTTGACCCGAATATCCCGATTGAAGATGTCGCCGGGGCGGTAAAGGAACTTATTCAGCAAGGCAAAGTGAAGCATTTTGGCCTGTCGGAAGCTGGCGTGCAGACGATTCGTCGTGCCCATGCAGTTCAGCCGGTTGCTGCGCTCCAAAGCGAATACTCGCTGTGGTGGAGACGCCCGGAAGTGGAAGTCTTACCAACACTCGAAGCACTCGGAATCGGTCTCGTTCCCTACAGCCCACTGGGTAAAGGTTTTCTCACGAGCAAGATTAATAAAAAAACGATCTTCGATAGTACCGACTTTCGCTATACGCTCCCAAGATTCACACCGGAAGCCTGCCAAGTGAATCAGGCTCTGATTACCCGCTCAGTAATATCGCCCACCGGAAGCAGGCAACAATGGCTCAGATCGCGCTCGCTTGGCTGTTAGCTCAAAAGCCGTGGATTGTTCCAATCCCTGGAACCACGAAGCTACATCGCTTGGACGAGAACATCGGAGCTACAGTCGTTGAGCTGACGTCTGATGACCTGTGTGAGATTGAAATCGCCACCTCCAAGATTAAGGTGCAAGGGGCGCGGTATCCGGAAAAACTCGAGCAAATGACCGGTCGCTAAACGAGCCGAAACGATTGCTGCTCAAGTATACATATGCTATTTTCTGGAGCGCAATTCCAACTGTTGAACATTTGAAACAGATCGGCGCTTAGTCTTTCGTTTATGAACCAAATTATCGAACTGCTTTCCCGGCTTGTTGCTTGTCCGAGCATCAACCCGAAGAATCTTGCGCCCACCGGTCTGCTCTATGGTGAAGCCGGTATGGTTGAGCTTCTCGCCAATCTTTTGCGCGATTGGGGTGGTCAAATTCAAATTAACGAAATTGCGCCGGGGCGTCCCAATCTACTTGCCTGTTTCCCCGGCAAAAATCCAAACCGGTCACTACTGCTCGACGCGCACACCGATGTCGTGGCGGTGGAGGGGATGATCATTCCGCCATTCACACCAATGATTCGCGACGGGAAACTCTACGGGCGCGGTGCATGTGATACCAAAGGGCCAATGGTTGCCATACTTCTCGGTCTGCGCCGCGTTCTCGACGAACAGGGCCAGCCACCGGTGACAATCTGGTTTGCGGGGACTTGCAATGAAGAGCTTGGAGCCACCGGTGCCGCAGCACTGATGGCATCCGGTTTCCGGGCTGACATGGCCATTATCGCTGAGCCGACCGAACTGAAAATTATTCACGCCCACAAAGGGGCACTGCGCGCAATCTTGGAAACAACCGGTATTGCTGCGCACAGCTCCACACCACAACTCGGTGTCAACGCAATCTACAAAATGCTGCCGGTTATCACTCGACTGGAAAAAATGATTTTCCCGGCCACACATCCAAAACTCGGCGCACCGACATTAAGCGTCGGCACCATTGCCGGTGGATCACAAGTCAATATTGTGCCGGCGAGTTGTCGAATTGACGTGGATCGTCGGCTGCTGCCCGGTGAGACGCGTGAAGAAATCGTTCACCAACTTACCGGTAACGAAGATGTAATGTGCACAGTCACGGAATTTTATCCGCCACTTGAAGAGTCACTCGATAGTCCGGTGGCTGGCTTAGTAGCGGCGGCGTGTCGCCGTGTATTAGGTCGTGCCGAATTTAGTGCCGCACCCTATGCGACCAATGCGGGGGCTTACAAAGCGGCCGGCATTCCAGCCGTTGTTTTTGGTCCCGGTAGCATTGCTCAAGCCCACACGAAAGATGAGTTTATCGAGCTTTCAGCAGTGGCGCAGGCGGTGAATCTTTTCGCGGAAATTATCCAGAATGCAACTTAAGGAAACGAAATTAGCCATGATGATACCATCCGTCCAAAAACTACGCATCGGTGTGACCGGTCTCGGTCGCATCGGTTGGGAACACGCCCAGCAACTGGCTAGCCACACTGATTTTACTCTGGCCGCAGTGGCGGATCCGGTGGCCGACCGGCGCGCCGAAGCGATTACGAAATTTGATTGTGTTGCCATGGCGACCCATGAGGAATTACTGCGTACCACTGGATTGGATGCAGTGGTGATTGCCACGCCGACCCATCTTCACAAAGCAATGGCAATTGCAGCCTTCAAAGCTGACCAGCATGTCTTTCTCGAGAAACCCATGGCTGTGACTATTGCCGAAGCCCGTGCGATTGCGCAGGCAGCTCAACGTGCTCATCGAGTTTTGACTGTCTACCAACCCCACCGGTTAACGGCCTATCATCAGCAAGTTCGTCACATCATTGCCACCGGTAAGCTGGGGCAGATTTATCACGTCAAACGCGGCGCGTTTGGTTGGGTGCGGCGGAATGATTGGCAGACGTTGCAAAAGTTTGGCGGTGGCATGCTGAATAATTACGGCGCGCATTACCTCGATCAATTACTGGATCTGACTGGCCATGATCTCAATCGGATTTTTTGCCGGTTGGGAAGGGTGGCCTCACTGGGCGATACCGAAGATGTCGTGAAGGTTATTTATCAAACACGCTCTGGCATCCTCGGTGAAGTGGAAATCAATCAAGCTACGCCGCGTGGATTTTTTGAGTTGGAAGTTTACGGTACACATGGCGTGTTGTGGAAAGAAGCGAATACACTAAAGCTCCGGTATTTTCGGGCTGAAGAATTACCGGCGCGGATATTGGATTCAACTCTTGCGACTCCCGGTCGGGAATATCCACGTGACAACGCGAAGTTTTATGACGAGATCGTCGTTGTTGATGAACAGTACGCCGTGGATGTTTATGCGGATTTTGCTCAGGCAATTCGCATCGGTAGCGAGCCGTTTGTGAAGCCCGCCGAAACGCTCGCTGTGATGCAGTTGCTCGCCCGCTGCCGGAAGCAATCCGGTTCCATCATCGCCACGCCAATCTGAGCAATTCTGATTGACAACCGGTGATGCACCAAGCAGATATTATTTTTATGATAAAAGCAAAAGATTCCGCATCTGAGCGAGTGTCGATGACCGGATATGGTCGTTCGCTCGCCGTAATTTCGGGAGGTCTTCCTGATCGGATACCGGCCTACACGCCCACCATTGCGAGTGATGTGGCGAGCCGGATTTTAGGACGCAACGCCCACACCGGCGGCCCAGCTCTCTGGTGGGCAGAAGCAGCAGCGTGGTGCAACGGCCCAACCGCTTGGCAGGAATTCGGTTGTCAGATTACAGAAGACATTATTGATTTACACCGGGCGTTGGGACAAGACGTCATTCGTTTCCCCTGGCGCAACAATATCAAGCCGACCGCCAAAATCAACGACACCACTTTTCTATGTGGCGATCCGGCGGGCGACCATCAGATTTGGTATTGGGACGCACAGATGATGAATTTTATTCCGGACCGGCATCCCGTGGAGCCGCAGGTTGAAGATTGGCCGGCGGTAGCGAGAAAAGCTGAGAAAAACGTCGAGCAACGCATTGCCGAGGTTCGGGAAACCATCGGTGTACCGGAGGCTAGCCTACAAGCCAGACTCGGCGATACGATGTTAGTGCTCGGTGGTGGTGCAGTTGGCTTGAGCTTAGGCGTGGACGAAGCGCATTTGTTAGCCACTGCGTTGGAGCCGGAGGCGGTCTCCGACATCCTCGACTGCGATTTGGCAGTTAGCATTGCTGCGGTCAAAGCAATGGCCGGGCGCGGAATCAAGGCGGTTCTGGGGGGCGGAGACATGGCGGACAAGAATGGTCCGATGTACTCACCGGAAATGTTCCGGCATTTCATGCTGCCGCGCTGGAAGAAACTGGCGGACTGCTGCCGTGAGCTCGGTCTGCATTATGTGTGGCGAAGCGACGGTAATCTCTGGAAAGTCGCTGATATGCTTTTTCGCGAGGCAGCAATGCCGGGGTTTGGTGAGGTTGATTTTGATGCGGCAATGACGACGGCACGTTTGCGGGTGGAGTATCCGGATTTAGTTCTCTGGGCCAACCTGAGTGGCGATTTATTGTGTCGGGGTACCGCCGAGGATTCCTACCGGCATAGTATGCAACTGCTCGAAGTCAGTCGCGGTCGCCGTTATTTCCATGGTTGTAGCAATACAATTCTACCCGGTAGTCCGGTGGAAAATGTACACGCGATGATGCAGGCGCGGGACGATTTCAGCCGGCAACTCAGTAAATTATAACCTCTGGAACTGAATTAGATCTCTTCTTCTTTTCCGCTGACCAATGAGTGTTGTGCGGCTTCAAGCATGGCCATGATTTCAAGTGTGTCTTCCATTGCCACCGGCGCCGGAACACCCTGAAAGAAATTGGTAATTTTTTCCAATAGATCCGAATACATTCGATCGGTATCTACTACAAACGGCGCGGCTTGCTCGGTGCTTCGCAAGCATCCACCGTAAATCCAAACATTTTGGTTTAACTCTACAATCCCTCGGCGACCACCGGCGTAACTGATAATTGCAATCAGCCCGGCGTCATCTTGCCGAACAAAAACTCGTTGGGCACCGCGTCCCATTGCGCGTTGCAGCATCTCAAAGGTGTGGACGCCATACCAGATGATGGAACTACCGGTGGGTGCTAGTCCCAATGGACCGTAAACTGTGGTGCATGATGGACTTGGTATTATTTGGCAAGCGGTTTCAAGTTGAGGAACAAAACGTAATGCGGATGCCGAAAAGGTTTTTAAGTTCCAGGCATTGATGAGTGCAGAAATCTTCCGACCATTCGCCAATGTGTCGGCGAGTGGTTTATCGAGGAATACATTCTTACCTAAGTCAACACACCGGGAGAAATATTCCAAGTGATACGCCGGGTCGTTAATCGCCAGTAGCAACGCATCGCAACCCGTGACCGCTTCGGTAAAATCAGTGGTAACTTTTACACCCCACGCTTCCAATTGTTGCTGGCGGGCATTCAAACCAGACTCACTTTGAAATGGAGTAGTAAAACGCAAGCAAGAAACCGCCTGCAAATGCTGAACTTTTTGCTCCGGTGGACACTCGGGAGCTTGCATCCGTTTCACAAACTCAATGGTGTGACTGCTATCTAAACCGATGATTGCGACGCGAATCGTTTTGTGCATTCGACTTTCCAATTAATGGTTTCTTCAAAAAACTGTATGGCCATTGCACGCGACTGGCCTTCCTCGTGGCCGGTATTAGGTTCTACGACTAATTTCCACACTGCACCGGCGGATTGGTTGACGGTAAAAATGTTCCGAATATTTGTAATCCGAAACTCGGCGTCATTGGCTCCGATGAAGAAAATTCCAGGTACTTGGCGCGCGGCTGCCGATGCGAGTTGGGTAAAGTAATAGCCGCCTTTATTCACAACAAATGCCAGCACGCGCTCCGGTTGCCAGCAGGTAAACTCGTAGTTGAACTGACCGCCTGCGGAATGTCCCCACAGCAAAAGTGGTGCCGTCGCGACTTCCAGATGTTGGGATTGTTCGGAAAATTGCCGTAAGGCTTCGAGTAATGCCGCGCCGCTGCCGGCGCTCGCCCGGCAATATTCTTCGATGTTCATGTTCTCGTGCGGATGATCTTTAAAATAACAGCCGACGAGTGCGAATTGATGTCGGTGGGCAAAATCCTGCCAGAAAATTTCTGTGACCATTGTCCGTCCGTCGCCGTTGGAGCCCGGCATCAATACCAGTACGCCGCGACATCTATCCGTTTTAGCCGGTAACCAAAATCGGAAATCTGCTACGGCGTAGTTCTGACTGGCCGGTAAGACGACATTCAACTCGGGGGTTTTCATTTCCAATGCGGCGCGGTTGACCAGAGAAAGCGTTCCAGCCGTTCGTCAAGTTGCCGGCGTTCTGCGGCGGCCTCCGGATAATCGGCGTGGCCGGCAGTGAGGATAAACATTTCTTTGGGTCCCGACAAAGCATTGAGCACCGCAAATTGTCCGGGCGGCGGCACCACGGCATCGGTGAGAGCCGGTGCCACAAAAACCGGAATGCGAATGCGGCGCGCAGCCGTGGCGGCGTCAAAATAAGGTAGAACTTTGCGAACCTCCGGATGTGTTTGCGCGTATTGCCGGACGATTTCGCCTCTGCCGATACCGGCGATACTTAATCGCAACGGATGATGGCCAAACGTCGGCACTTCCAGATAGGCGCGTTGATACAGCGGTTCCCACGGCAAAGCCATTGCACCCAATCCACCGCCGAAACTACAACCGTAATAAACAATATTTTCCGCCACTGCCGGTACCAACTGCGCCAGCGCTTGAGCGCCCGACCATAACGCAGTCACGCAATGCCGTAAAATATAGGTCTCACGCTGTGCGATGCCATGGAGCACATGCTGGTCTGCCGTGTCGGGAATTTCTGGTGCGGCGGAAAGGCTGAAACCGGGCGCGTTGACAAAAAGAGTCGCCATGGAACGCTGTGGGAATTCCGGTTCCGTCCGCGCGCCATATCCGTGACCAATGACAGCCCCGAGTTTGACCGGCTGCGAACGCGGTAGGACGAGCCATGCGCCGACGCGAACACCATCCAAGGTTTTAAAATAAATCTCAAACAACCGGTGTTCCGGACTTGGCGATAGCAATTCAGTTTGCGTCAACTCCAGAGGTTGGGCGGCGAATTCCCGACGGGTTGCCTGCCAAAAATTGTCGAAGTCTACTGGCTCGGATGGAGGTTCAATTTTTAGCAATTCATCAAGTTTAGGAGATGGCACGCTCATAACACTTGCAGATTTAGTCATGGCTCGGCGTGGTTGCAAGCTCAATCAAACTCCACACTTGAATTGGGAGCTAATGCCGTTAATCTGCTGGCAGACCAATTTACCAACGTGACCACTCCTGATAACTGGTTAAAGAATTTCGCCGTACCGGCGACCGACAATCGTCCAATGCCACTCTGGGTTTGGAATGGCGAGGTGAGCGAGGCGCGCATCACTGTCATGCTGGAGCAAATTGCTGCGCAACATTGCGGTGGCGTTTTTATCCATCCCCGGCCCGGACTCATCACTGAATATCTTTCCGAACGCTGGTTTGAATTGTGGGCCTTTGCGCTCCGAGAATGCGAACGACTTGGTTTGGAATGTCACATCTACGATGAGAATTCTTTTCCGTCCGGTTTTGCCGGCGGCCATGTGCCGGCTACCGACCCCAACACCGTTGCGGAGACGATGACCGGCGTTGCCGATGGTCAGTTTGTCCTCAAGAAAGCACCACCGGATCCATTTCATGCCGGCTTCGGTTACGTCGATCTCGCTCGTCCGGGAACGACAGAATTATTTCTTCAAACCACTCACGCGCAGTATGTCCGCCGCTTTCAAAGTGAATTCGGGAAGCGAATCAAATACGCATTTACCGATGAACCGGAGCTTTACAGCCGCGATGGTCTCGCGTGGTCGGCACATTTGGCGCAAGAATTTCAGCGCGAACACGGTTACGCACTTACGGACCGGCTAACTGCATTTGCCGGTACCGACGAATCAGCGTGCGCCGTCCGATTTGATTATTTCTCGACGGCGCAAAGATTGTTCACTGAAAATTTTCTCCAACCGATGCACGATTGGTGCGCCGCCCACGAACTCGCATTCACCGGTCACTTCAACGAACACGTCTGGCCGGTGCCGTGCGATGTACCGGACATCATGGCGGCATTACGCTGGATGCATGTTCCCGGTAACGACCTACTCGGTTTTCAATTCACACCAACCAACCGCGTGGCTAACGGTGTGCGTCTGTTGAATCTCACTGAGCTTCGCAGCGTCGCTAACCAACTCGGTCGCGACCGAGTGCTTTGCGAAACCACCGGTGGTGGCGGCTACGGATTTGCGCTCGCCGATGCCAAAGCGCTTGAAGATTTTGCCCTCGCCAACGGCGTCAATTTTATTAATCCACACCTCAGTTACGAAACGCTCGCCGGCGCGCGCAAATACGATTGGCCACAAACATTCAGCGATCACAGCCCGTGGTGGGATGCCTACCGGTTGAATGCCGACCACACCGCGCGTGTTGTTCACGCTCTCCGGCAAGGCCGCGAACAGAACCGGATTCTCGTGCTGCAACCCACCACGACCGCGTGGATTCATTACCGTCCACCGTCGTTTAAGTCCGACAAAAAACTCGATCCGGTCATCGCCCAACTCCGCCAATCGCAAATCGAATTGGTGCTGGCATTGCACGGTGAACATTTTGATTTTGATCTCGGCGACGAACTAATCATGGCCGAACTTGGCGCGGCGGAAGCCGGTCAGCTGCGTGTTGGCGAGCGCAATTACGATGTCGTGGTGATACCGGTAGGAATGGAAAACCTGCTCGACAGCACAGCGGCATTGCTACAGCAATTCAAAGAAGCCGGTGGAAAAATTTTGGTTGCCGGCGAATTGCCGACATTTATGCGCGGTCGAAAGCTTGCCGACACAACGCCGTTCGCCAGTTGGGAACGCTGTGGTTCGACGGAAAAACTTTTGACGCGACTCCGGCAACTTGTTCCGCCGCGATTTACTGCGCCGGCCGACTGGTGCGTGATGCGGAAGGAATTGCCCGCCGGTGATATTTTGTATTTCATCGCGAATCCGTGGGACCAAGCGCAACGCGCCACCATTCAGCTCGAAGGTCGCAACGCCGTACTCCTCGACACCGCGACCGGCACGATGTCGGCGCTAGAAAATTTCGAGTTAGATTTACCGGCTCGCGGACACGCGTTGGTGTTGATGTCACCGGTGGCTGCTCCGGTGAAAGTTCAACCAAAATGGCGCGGCGCGGAAGTTGGGCCGGTTAGCGTCGAACGGGCGGACGTGAATGTTCTCGCCCTCGACTACTGCGACTTCGGCGTCGAAAAAAGTTTGCCGACGATTGCGGCGGATTTGAAAAATTGGCAGGCGAATGGTTTTCCGCGTAATATGTGGAGCGTCAGCACTCAGTACAAACAGACAATTCTGGATGCGCCAATCGCTACCGGTAGCGGTTTCACGGTGCGCTACCGGTTTCATACACTGCAAATGTCGCTGGAATTAGCAGTGGAACGGCCATGGCTGTACCGGATTACCCTGAACGGAAAACTAGTTTCGTTTGAAGGAGCAAGCCGGTGGTTTGATGAAGACATTCGGCGCGTCAATATCTCTGGCCTTGTCGTCGCTGGCGAAAACATCATCGAGCTGACGGCGCAGAAGTTCAACGTGCTCTGCGAGATTATGCCGGTTTATCTTTTGGGAAATTTTTCGGTCACGCCGGGGAGTATTGGATTTGTTCTCGAGCCGGCGCGGCCGCTCGCCTTGGGTGATTGGGTAGGGCAGGGACTACCATTTTATCCGTGGGGTGTGCGGTACCGGATGTCGATTGGTTTGACACAACCAGCCCGGCAAATCGCGGTGGAATTACCGGAATGGGCCGGCTCTGTTGCGCACATTTATTGGAATGGTACATCGCGTGGTGCTATCGCATTTCCGCCTTACCGGCTCGAATGGACAGAAGATGTGCCGGTGGGCGAACACGAATTGGTCGTTGAGGTTCGCGGCAATCTTAAAAATTTACTTGGCCCACATTTCAGCGATGGTTTACCGGGACCGTGGAGTTGGCAGGCCGCCCCGCAACCGCAACCGGCGGGTAGCCAGTATAAATTTTCGCCAACCGGTCTCCAGAAACCGCCGCGCTGTTGGTTCGCCTCTTAATCGCCGAGACCCAAAAAGGAATGACCGGGCGCAGCTTCGAGGAGAAAGTGCACGGTACCGGCTTCTTTGTTGGAGAGATGGGTTTTCAAGATACCGTGTTCGGTTTCCAGAGTGGTAACTTGGTTTGTAAGTGGATCGCCGTTAAAATTCAGTGGTGTCAAATGCCAGATTTTGGCACCGGTCTTCAAAGTGAAGTCGGCGGTGACCGGCTCCATCAGGATTGGTGAGTCCCCTTGTTTGTCGAGCCGGTATCGATCACCGCGTTTGCCGTATTGCTGACCGGTATTGCGGGTGCGCCCGACGAGAGCGATGTGAATGCTGTGCGACTTATTCACCGGTCGATGGTCGAGACTGGAGAAATGTACGACGCCGTAGGCATCGTTCAAAGTCGCGGTCAAGCCACCATCCTGGAAGGTTTGATTGGAGAGGAAACCCATCACGCCTTGGGTTTTCGGCGTGTTGATGCGAATAAAACCTTGGTCGTAATTCCAGATTAATTCACCGGTACTGCTGGTGATGGTTTTAGCTTTTTCATCATGGCACTTCCGGTAGGTTTTTTCATCCCAGACAGCCGGATATTTCTTCGGATCAAACGATAATTCGACCCGGCCAATGAACGCCGCCTCCGGTGGGCAAGGAGTGCCACCGAATAGCATGGCGAACTGAGTATCAGATTCCCGGCTTTGCAGAGTGCGCTTGCGGAGTGGATTGTGCAGTGCGGTTTCATCGAGTGCGTTGCGATAAATAAGCGGTGCAGGTTTGACGTCGCCACGAACATAGAGGTAATGCGCCAACGGTTCGCAGGCCATTTGCGCTGGATTGTCAAACATTCCGAAAATCGAGTTCAGGAAACCAGCGGAGTCAACATCGTCCACTACGAAATGATGATTCGCCGATAAATTTTGAAGCGCACCGTAGGCCGCCATGAATGGGCCGGCTTCGACGGTGTAGTCGTTGGGCCATGGGAATTGCCATTCGGTGCAGGTGAATGGTTTGCCGGCGGGTTGCTGGTAAATGAACATGAAGAAATTATCCTTAGGAGATTTTTCAATCGGTAAATTTTCAAAGGTCACGGCGTTGGGCACCCAGCCGCCGAGCGGATGCAGCCAATAGCTATGTTTACCGGCGAAGTCGAAATTCGCATTGGCGGCTGTCTGGATTTCTTGGAGATAATTCGGACCGCCCCACGATGAACCTTGCAACAATGTCCGGCTACCGGTGCTCCGGAGGACATCACGCACTTTGCTGAACCAGTTCACTTCGAGTTCGTAGTAAAATTTAGTCTGATCGGCGGCGCGATTAACTTCAGCGGGACGGATGTTGGCGAGATTACCAATATTGCGGAGCGCGATGGTTTCCTTGCTCAAGCTTTCGGTGATGAGGTCGAGTGGGCTGGTCTCATTCGCTACACGCCAAGCAGTCTGTAGTCCGCTATCGTCGCCGTATTTCTTTTTCAGCCAAG
This sequence comes from uncultured Verrucomicrobiota bacterium, assembly GCA_903847335.1. Lineage (GTDB taxonomy): Bacteria > Verrucomicrobiota > Verrucomicrobiia > Palsa-1439 > Palsa-1439 > CAINDI01. Next base: position 54,519 of record CAINDI010000143.1, read on the forward strand.
CATTCCATAATTCTTGGAGCTTGAGCCGGTAGCTACTCGGAATGGCATCGGTCGGATAAAAGAACAAGCTACATTCATTGACGACTTTGAACATGTTGAAGGCGGGTTCTTCTGCGTAAGTCCGGCCAGTATAAGGATTTTTATGTGCCAGAAATTCCCGGAGAAAAGTGAGATACAATTCCTGGTGGCGTTCATCATAAAAATACTGGGTATTGTTTAACCCCGAGATTTTATCCGCCTGCTTCACACCGGCGGCTTCAGTCCACAGATGGCTGAAGAGCATGGACGCTTTGATACTGATACCAGCTTTCTGTAGTTCGTTAACGAAGTAGTCAAATTTATCGAGTCGTTTGAGGTCGAGTTTGTGCGGGTCGGTGCGGTCGCTTTGGAATGTGTCCATCAAGGAGTGGAACCGGACTTGATTGAAGCCAAACTTGGTGAGCCGGCGGATATAATGTTGTGCGAGCGATTTCGGCGGAAAGAGACTCGCGCCACCGAGGACAACGCCTTGGAAGCGGACGGCTTGGTCATCGTCAAAGAGCAACCGCTCGCCGTCGGCGTGCAGCCAGCCGGTGCGCGATTTGACAAAACCTTTTTCCCACGCGGCAACGGTGTCTTTATCGTAGTTGAACTTCAGTGGAAACCAATTCTCTACTCCGGCAGCAACTGGCTTCCAAGTCAGTTGGCCTTGCACCAGTTCCTCCTCCGGTTTATCGCCAAAACTCACGCCTAAAACCGCGAGCGATCCACCGGTAAACGTTGATTTGAAAGTTAGACTCGTTACCGCTTTGTTCGGTTGTGTCAGCTTTAGCGGAATCAGATAAACGCCAATGGTTGCGCCTTGGCCGTTTTGGCCATGCCACGCGACAGTTCCGCGCTCCAGTTCATGCGGCCCCCACCAACCACTGATTCGGTCACCCAAAGTCAATGGAATGGATTGTGTTTCGCCACCTTCGTACTGGATATCCACCGTCACCACCACGCCATCACCGCCCCACACATAGGTGGCGAGCAGATAAAGAAATTTTCCTTTTATCTTTGATACCGTGAGTTTCACTGTCTCCGGTAACGCGGGTAAATTTTTACCGCCGAGCATCAACGCCGCCGGGCCGTTCTCAATAATTGCAAACGGCACGCCTTTGAAAGTTTGCTGCCCGCGTGGAAATCCCGATAAGCAATTATCTTTGCCTTGACCGGTCCAGCCGGCGCGTTCTACTGAGTCGGTCAACTCCCGGTTGGCAACTGAATTCAGTGGTACTGTCACAAATTCGGCGCGAACCACGTTGGTGGTGAGTATCAATAGACAGAAGAGGCGTGTAAAAACTTTCATTGGATTATCTCCCGAGTTAAGTTGATTTGTTTTTCTCCGGTGGTTCTGATTAGGTCGAGTTTTGTCAGGTTCATCCGGCTACGATTGGATTAGTAGAAACAGAAACAGACATGGAGCAAATGCAACCATGTCTGTTGCTGGTCTACAGATAGCTTTTATTAATAATAACTTCCGCCGGCCTTGCCTGCTTCCGGTGCTTTAGCTTCCTCGCCTGGTTTGAGTGTGCCACGCGGTGTGAAGGGTTCCGTTGTTAGACAAAAAACATCAAGCAATCCCCAAGTCGGTGGATTAGCTCCGGTCTGATGTGCATTTGGTCCGGTGAACTGCACATCCATAATGTAGTTACCTTTTTTGAGATTCACTGCTTCCTGTTTGCTCCATTCAATTGTGCGGTATTGACCGATTGCAATGCGATCAACCACCGGTACTTCCCAGTCAATTTTCGTCCAGCCTTCTTCTGCACCAGGTGGTTTCACTGGTTTACCGGTGGCATCGAGTGCCACAAAGCGGATGCGCATTTCACCCATATTTGCACAGTAACCATGACGGAGATAGATAAAGTATGAGCCATCTTCTGAAATGGTTACTTTGTAAAGGAGGAAGGCCGGATTTGGTAAGCTTTCCCGGTTATCTGCTTGACCAGCAAAAGCATCGCCGGCGCTCAACAGTTTTGGATTATCGCCTTTTGCCCATGGGTTTTGCGGCATATTCGACTTGTAAGTAGTCTCGGCTTCGATCCAGACAAAGGCTGCTTGAACTGCGACCAGCGGCAAGAACATCGCCGCAATGACGGATGTGATAATGCGTATTTTCATAGTGACGAAATTTTATTTACTTTTACCAGAGTGTCAAGCCTGTTTTTACCATTGAGTTGCAATCGCCTTGCAAGTTTGCCGCCACCATGCAATATACCTATTATCAAATGGGTATTCGTGCGAAAACTTCACACGCTCATGCGCCGATTACGCAAACGACCATTGCTCAACTCACCGGAGTCTCACAAGGCGTAGTCAGTGCGGTGCTCAATGAGAATTTTACCAAGATTCGCGTCGCCCCGGCAGTCCAGCAACGAGTGCGGAACAAGGCGCAAGCGCTCGGCTATCGTATTAATGCCGGTGCGCGAGCCATGCGCACTCGCCGGTACTTCAATGTTGGCTACTTCCTCGCGAATACTCCGGGCACGATGGCGGAGATTGATTTTCCAGAATTCCGTGCCGGCGCGTATGATGCCGCTGTGGCTCAAGATTACCATGTGTCCCTGATCCGTTTACCTTCCACAGTCCGAGGTGAAATCAATCCCATTCCCAAGGCATTTCGCGAAGCGCATTTAGACGCATTGGTCATCAACCAAATGGGCGGCGGATTCACGACGGAACTGCACCGGAGCATCCTCGCAAGCGGTTTTCCGGTGGTGTATCTGAACGACAAGCAGCCGACCAACGCTTTATATTTCGACGATTTCAAGAGTGCGCAACTGCTGACAGAACATCTCATCAAACAAGGGTACCGGCGGATTCAATATCTCGCGGAGCCAGTTGCTGAATCGCGACACTACAGCACAATGGATCGCCGCGAAGGATATATGGCGACCATGACTGCCCACGGATTGACGCCGACTTTTCAAACGCTCGATCCAGATGCGCCGCGTGACGAATTGATTCGCTGGTTGCGCGGTGCGCAAAAACCGGAGGCAATTTTCTGTAGTCGCGACCGCGATGCCTTGCTCTTGCAAACGTATGCCTATGCGGCCGGGTTGAGGATTCCTGAAGATCTCGCCGTCGCCAGTGGTAGCAACGAACGCCGTCTCGACGACTATTTTATTGTGCCGCTAACAACAATGATTCCACCCCGGTACGAAATGGCCACTGCGGCAATTAAGATGGTGCTTTCGATGGTTGGAACCAATGTATCACATACCCAACCGGCAATCGATTTTACGGCGGAATTACGGGTCGGCGCATCTACTCCGGAGCGCGCATGATACTAAAAAAAACAATCTGCCAAAGCTCATTCACTTTAATCGAGCTACTAGTGGTAATCGCGATAATTGCCATTCTAGCTGGATTATTACTGCCATCTCTTGTTACAGCGCGAGACAAGGCTAAGCAAATTTCTTGTGTTAACAATCTCCGTCAAATCAGTCTGATCACGAGCCAATATCAGAATGACTATAATGGTTATTTACCGGCGGCGCAGGATGCAAATGGTATTGGAACCAATAGTAATGTCTGTAATGGTCCGGCAAGCGTACAGCTCCAATTTTATACTGCCGGGGTCGCTAGTGGATTCAATGGCAGCTTGAGTACCCGGATGCGATCGTTTTACTGTCCTGTCGATCGTCGAAAGAATCGCATACTTGCTTTAGCAACCAGCCAAACTGAAGACATGCGTGATGTGAGCTATGGTGCCAATGGCAACTGTTGGTCAAAAACAGGTGGCAACACTTACATTGCAATTCGGCCAGAAAGTGTGAATCCTAAAAATGGCGGGTTGAGCGATGTCATTATGTTCGGAGAGTATGACAATGGTAGTACAAGTACTTCATACGGCCAGTCGACCGGGGTTCAATTTTTAAACGACACTAATTCCTCATTCGCGACTGCAACAACTTCCAGCTTGGGAACATATGTTCAGTGGTATCTAACTTTTCGGCACAACCAGATAAAAGGCATGAATCTTTTATATTTCGACAGCCATGTTGGTTTTGTTCCTGACTACTCGAATATCAGTGCCGGAGTGGGTTTAGCCAGCCTGCTTGGGGGTTTTTACCAGTAATGCCGATTCTTGAAACCATCATTCGCGGACTCGTTCAGTTTGTTGTGCAAGCGGTATCGGCCATCGGAAATATTACTAGAATTTCCTCGGGAACCTTGCCGCGTCCCAACCGGAAAATCATTGTGGTGGTGTCATTACTCACAATTGTCATTGCTCTTTTCCTATTGGCGAGAGCCTTCAGCCCAGTGCGAATTTCGTCAACGCCGGTCCCATTAATTGTTCTCGGAGAGGTGACGGCGCAAGAAACAGTCCGACAGCTCAATGGAGGTAGTCAGATTGTCATTATCAAACAAGCATCGGACGATGACCGGAGTGTGACCATTCCATTAAAGGCTTTTCGGAAAGTAATTTCGGCCGCCGGTATCCAAATTGTTGCCACGGTTAACGCTGTTAATGAACAGCCCGATGCCATTCCTGCGAAACAATTTTTTCATCTGCTTGAACAATATCCAAAAGTCAGCGCTATTGTATCTTTCGTTGGAGCGCCGCGATTGACCGATATGGAAATTCTTCAAGTTCGGTCAAATGTGCCACCGTGGATTGTCCTTAATGAGCCATTTCCCCACAAGCTCGAACAGTTAATTCGTGAAGAGATTGTCCAGCTTGCGGTCATTAGTGAGCCCGGGGTGGCAGGTGTAAAAAAACCAAAGACAGCACGAGAATGGTTTGACCGGTACTACCAATTTGTCACACGTCAGAGTCTGACGGTTCTCCAGTAATCGTCAGCCACTAGAAATTTGCTTTTGGAATTGCGACGCCGAAGCCCCAGCCGCCGACGTAGTTATCCACTTTCACAACCAAGCGATTGATGCCGGCTTCTAGGCGGATAGAGGCGCGGTCAGAGTCCGGGGCATAGGACCGTCCAACTTCGTGGGTGTGGACGAGCTTTCCATTCAGCCAGATTTTAATGCCGTCATCACTGCCGCACCGGAGCTCACACTCGCGTGCATGAACGCTAGCGATCTCGGTATATCCATAGGCAATCGCCCACTCGACTTGTCCCAACGCCACATCCAGATTCACCATTCCGCGTGCATCGGCGGTGGCGCGAACCCATTTGCCGGTGGGTTTCCGTTGAGCGGCGAGCAACTTCGATTCATCCACCGGAGCAAACGCGAGGTTAATCTTGCCGGTCTGCTTGCTCTTGAATGGGCCGAGCAACCACCAATCCTTGATGTAGGCTTCGGTTTTATTTTTCTGTGCTGTATTCCAACTGGCGCGCAATTGTTTAGCCGTCGGCGGACGGAATCGTTTACCGCTGGTGGGAACCAATGTCCGTTTCGTATCCAATTTCGGCAACAGTCGGCCATGACCGGCAATCAACTCGTCACACATCTCGACGATTTTATCCGCCGGCATCGTTGCCGCCGTCAGCGGGTCGAATATGCACGCCTGATAAACATGGTCGCGCCGACCTTCCATGGCGGCGCGGATGAATAATTCGTGTTGCGTCACGTGCGGCTGGATATAACCGATGAGCTGCGGCGGTAATTCACCGACGAGTGTCGGCTGACAGCCATTACGATCCACCAATATCGGCACTTCTGCAATCGCGGTTCCCGGCAGATTTGCAATCGCGCCTCGGTTCGGCATGTTGCCATAGACCACGCTCGGCTTGCCGGTCACGATGGAGTGAATGATGGTGCTGCCGTATTCGTGGCTCCGGTGGATTTCGATGGGCTTATTGCTCCGGGCAAATTTCCGCATCGATTCAAACTCGCTCACGATTCCGTCGCACCGGCGTAGATATTCATCAATCGGCACATCATACCGGCGCATCAGCTCCGCACCGTGTGGAATGAATAACGACGAATACTCAGCACTATGTTCACTGGATTCGGTGACGTAGTAGCCCAACCGGCGCATCAATTCAAAGCGGACTTTATTCGTGTTGTAGATGGCCGGCTTGTTCATCGCGGCAAACAGTCGCGGATAAAGGTCCACGCCTTTTTTTGCCAGCTTCAGATAAAACGCCATGTGATTGATGCCGGCACAGATAAACTCCGTTGCATCTGGACTTTCGCCGAGATACTGCATCAATTGGAGAAACGTGCCTTGCACGCTATGGCAGAGACCAACCGACTTGATGCCGGAGGTGCGACTGATGGTCTGCATATTTTCTGACATCGGATTGGAATAATTCAACAGCCACGCCTGCGGACAAACCGCCGTCATGTCCCGGCACAAGCCGGTCAACAGCGGATATGTTCGCAACGCCCGAAACAAACCGCCCGGCCCCGTCGTATCAGCAATTGTAAAGTTTAACCCGTACTTGCGCGGAATTTCAAAATCCACCAACGTCGAATCAAACCCGCCGATTTGCACCATGTTGATTACGAAATCCGCACCAGCCAACGCCTCCCGGCGGTTCATTGTCGCAATGATTTTCGGTTTCGCGCCCAGCGACTTCGCCACCTTCCGGCACAGCGCCGCCGCCACGGTCAACCGCTCTCGGTCAATATCCATGTACGCAATTGTCGCGTTCTTGAATTCCGGATAACTCAGAATGTCTCCGGTTAGATTTTTTGAAAACACCACACTTCCCGCGCCGATGATTGCTACTTTAATCATAATAATCTCCGATTCCTGCTCGTTGTATGTCGCCGGCGCCACGCGCACAAGTCGAAACTGGAAAGTTTGTCCACAACCTGCCCACCGTGATATGATTCCGCATTGAGTAAAATGCCATTACTAGCCATCACCGGTGCTACCGGATTTGTTGGTCGCGCCATTGTCCATCAAGCGCGAGCCGATGGTTACCGGGTGCGCGCCATCGTCCGTAATCCGCCAACTATGCCACTAGATGCAGAATTATTTACCGGCAATGTCCTCGATCTGAAAACGCTGACGAATGCATTTGCCGGTGCCGATGCTGTCATTCATCTAGTTGGTATCATTCGCGAAAGTGGCGACCAAACTTTTGACCGAATCCACCGGCAAGCCACCGGCAACGTCATCGCCGCCGCACAATCGGCCGGTGTGCCGCGACTGATTCACATGAGCGCATTAGGTGTGCGGCCGAATGCGCGAAGTCAGTATCACCAAACCAAATGGGCCGCCGAAGAAGCCGTTCGCCAAAGTGGATTGGCCTGGACAATTTTCCGGCCGTCATTGATTTACGGACCCGGTAACCAATCGATTAGCGTCTTGGAAAAAATTGTTCGACTCGCTCCGGTGATTCCAGTTCTCGGCGATGGCCGGTCGAAAATCCAGCCGGTCTCAGTTGCGACCGTGGCAAAATGTTTTATCGCCGCGGTGAATCAGCCCAGTGCGGTGGAGAAAACTTACGATTTATGCGGACCGGTGACGTTCACTTGGAATGAATTGTACGATAAACTGCTGGCGGCGCAGAACCGGCGCAAACCGAAGTTTCACATTCCATTATCGGCGGCGCGAATCATGGCGACACTGGCTGAATGGTTTTTGCCATCGCCGCCATTTACGCGAGATCAGTTGCTGATGATTCAAGAAGACAATACCGGTGATTCCGGACCGGCGGTGCTGGATTTTAATTTACAAAACGAACCTTTTGCATAGTGTTCGGATACTGAAAAAATAAAATGAATATTACATTTAAAAAAGAATTCGCCAATCCCGGTAGCGCGTACCGGGGGAAACCTTTTTGGTCTTGGAATGCGCGGTTAGAGCCGGAGGAGTTGCGCCGGCAAATCCGGATTCTAAAGCAGATGGGTCTGGGCGGATTTTTCATGCACGCCCGGGTTGGATTAGCGACGCCGTACCTCGGACCGGAATGGTTTGACTGTGTCAAAGCCTGTCTTGATGAGGCTGGCAAACTCGGCATGGAGGCGTGGTTATACGATGAAGACCGCTGGCCGTCAGGATTTGCCGGTGGGTTGGTAACCAAGAATCCGCGCTACCGGCGGCGAATGTTACGTGGTCGCGTGCTCAAGCAGCCGGTAGAATTGCGCTGGTCTAAAAACATTGTCGCGGCGTTTACAGGTCGCTTCACCGGCTTTGAAGCGCAGGATGTGGTGCAGTTGGCGCGTGGTACCCGGCCCGTGCGTCTGAGTGGTGGTCAGTCGATTTTAGTGTTTGAGATTCAGGTGGATGAGTGTAGTCCGGGTTTTAATGGCTACACTTATGTTGACACGATGAATCCAGTGGCAGTGCGGGAATTTTTACGAGTGACGCACGAAGCTTACCGGAAGCAAGTTGGGCAACACTTTGGCCGGACGATTCCCGGAATTTTCACCGATGAACCGTGTTACAGCGCATGGACGAATACGGATGACCGGTGTCCGTGGACGGAGAACTTGCCGGCGGTTTTTCAAAAGCGTTATGGGTATGATTTATTGGCGCATTTGCCGGAGATTTTTTATGATGTAAATGGTCAGGTGGTTTCGCAAGCCCGGTATCATTATCGCGATTGTATCACGCACCTATTTGTGGACTCATTTGCGAGGCAAATTGGCGAATGGTGTAGCCGGAATCAGTTACAGTTCACCGGGCATGTATTGCAGGAACCACGACTCTCATCACAGACAATCTATGTCGGTAGTTGCATGCGATTCTATGAGCATATGCAGGTACCCGGAATGGATATTCTGACGGAGCGTTGGCGCGAATACGACACCGCCAAACAAGTCAGTTCCGCCGCTCGGCAATTCGGCCGTAAGTGGCGTATCACGGAAACTTACGGGTGCACGGGCTGGGATTTTTCTTTCGCCGGACATAAAGCCATTGGTGACTGGCAGGCGGCACTTGGTATTAATGTTCGTTGTCAACACTTGGCGTGGTATTCGATGGAAGGGGAAGCCAAGCGCGATTATCCCGCTTCCATTTCTTACCAATCACCGTGGTGGGAATCGTATCCACACGTGGAAGATTATTTTGCGCGCATCCACGCCACGATGACACGCGGTACGGAAGTGCGCGATCTGCTGGTAATTCATCCGGTGGAAAGCATGTGGGTAAAATTCCGGCGCGCTTTTGAGACCGATCCGCAAGTCAGCGCTTACGATCAGCAGTTGATTAAGCTCCGCGATAACCTGCTCGCGGCAAACATTGATTTTGATTACGGCGACGAAGATATCCTTGCTCGGCATGGTCGCGTTCATCAGCAAGAATTGCATGTCGCCAAGGCCGTCTATACGACCGTGCTGTTACCGCCTTCGATCACCATGCGGAGTTCGACATTGGCGCTCTTGAAAAAATTCCACACCGCCGGTGGACGAGTAATTTTTGCCGGTGAAATCCCCACCTATCTCGACGCCAAAGCGTCACCACAAGTTGTCGAGTTTGCCCAACAATGCCCGCGCGTTCCTGCTCGTGGACGGAAGCTTCTAACGGCAGTGGAATTGGCACGCCGAATTTCCATTGCCGATGCGACCGGTCAGGAAATCATTCCGGCTCTGCATTTGCTAAAAGAAGATGCCGATTCGTTTTATCTATTCCTTTGTAATACCGGGTACGACTTTCTGCACGCTAGGAAAAATCCCGAAATTGAACCGCGCGTCAGTGATCGAAAACTGACTTTCCCAGATGTGCGCATCCGGGGCTTTGTCGGCTGTCGTGGCGTGCCAATCGAATTAAATCCGACCACCGGTGCTATTGTTTGTGCCAATGCAATTCGCCAAGGTGCCGGTTGGGAAATTCACACAACCTTACCGGCGTTGGGCAGCCGGTTATTTGTCATTCCAAAACGGAAACTGCTAGTCAAAATACCGGCGTCACGCCCATTAACGACGGTGCGAAAAACACCTCTGACTTCAGCCCGCTGGCCAGTCACGTTATCGGAAGCCAATAATATTGTACTCGACCGGCCGCGCTATAAAATCGGCCACGGTGCGTGGCAACCGGCGGACGAGGTTTTGCGTGTGGACCGAAAAGTGCGTGCGGCAATTGGAGTGCCGCCGCGTGGTGGCGAAATGATGCAGCCCTGGGCCACTAAGCCGCCGCAGAATCCGCGGCGTATTCCGGTTGTGTTGAGTTATTCCTTTGCGATTCGCGCTTTGCCTGCCGGTGATTTATTTCTTGCGCTGGAGCGACCGCAAACCTTCCGAATTACCATCAACGGTATTCCCGTTAGCGCCGCCACCGAGTGCGGCTGGTGGGTGGATCGGGCGTTGTGCAAATTGCGCTTGGAACCCTCCGGATTGCGTCTGGGAAAAAATGAAATTCGTTTGGAATGCGATTACGCCGAGACTCATCCCGGTTTGGAAATTATCTACCTGCTCGGTAATTTCGGCGCAGTCGTGACCGGTCGCGAAGTGACGTTGACCAAGGTACCGGTGACACTTCGGTTGGGCGATTGGTGTCGGCAAGGTTTGCCGTTTTATTCCGGCTCGATTGCCTATGGCAAAACGCTCCGGCCGAAGCTGCGCGCCGGTGAGCGTTTATTTGTCCAGATTCCAGATTACCGTGGTGTCGCAGTGCGTGTATTGGTGAACGGCCGGTTAGCCGGTGTCGCTGCATGGGAACCGCAGGAAGTGGAAATCACAAGTTTCATCGGCAAATCGCCGGTTCAGTTGCAAGTCGAAGTGTTAGGTCACCGCCGTAATTCTCACGGGCCATTCCACTTGAAAGAAAAGTCGCCGGTTTGGACCGGACCGGGGGAATTTGTGCCGGGGAAAGAGCGTTGGTTTAACGGTTACCAACTCGTGCCATGCGGGTTATTGCAGGCACCGGTATTGGTCGTCCGTAGATAAAATAGATTTTACCCGCGCAACTTGCCGGTAATCAGCGGAACAAGGTCACCGATTTTGACGCGTTCTTGCTGCATGGTGTCGCGGTCGCGAATCGTGACGGTGTCGAGTAGCTCCGGACCTTTTTCGCCAAGCGTGTCGAAATCCACGGTTACGCACCAAGGCGTGCCTTGCTCGTCTTGGTACCGGTAACGTTTACCGATGTTACCCCGGTCGTCCCATTCAGTGGTGAATTGCGATTGAAGTAGATTAAAAACCTGTTTCGCTTTTTCGACGAGCGGGGGTTTGTTCCGGAGGAGCGGGAAGACGGCGACTTTGACCGGCGCGATGCGCGGAGCAAATTTCATAACGATGCGAACATCACCGGGGGCAATTTCTTCTTCGGTGTAAGCGGCGCAAAGTAGCGCGAGGCAGATGCGGTCAACGCCGGCGCTCGGTTCGACGACGTGCGGAATATATTTTTCCTTCGTCTCGTCATCGAAATATTCCATGCTCTTGCCGGAGAATTTTTGGTGCTGACTGAGGTCGAAGTTACCACGAGCAGCGATGCCTTCCAGCTCCTGCACGCCAAACGGGAAGGCGAACATGACGTCAATGCACGCACTAGCGTAATGGGAAAGTTCTTCTTTCTTGTATTCGTAGATGCTGAGTTTTTCTTTCGGCAGGCCGATGGTCTCATACCATTTCAGACGTTCAGCGACCCAAGTCTTATGCCAGTCGGCGTCGGTGCCGGGTTTGATGAAAAATTCTAATTCCATCTGCTCAAATTCTCGGCTCCGGAAAGTAAAATTGCGCGGATTGATTTCGTTGCGGAACGCTTTACCGATTTGCGCAATGCCAAACGGAATTTTCTGACGGCTGACGCTGAGGACGTTTTGGAATTGAACGAAAATTACCTGCGCAGTTTCCGGGCGGAGATAAACTTTGTTGGACTCATCTTTCACCGGGCCGGCGTGCGACTCGAACATGAGATTGAATTGCCGGGCCTCGGTGTAGTCGTGTGGGCCGCCTTCGGGACATTTTGTTTCCGGTAACTGGTCGGCGCGCCAGCGGCCTTTGCATTTTTTGCAATCCACCATCGGATCGCTGAAAGAGGTGACGTGACCGGAGGCTTCCCAGACACGCGGATGAGTGATGATGGCCCCATCAATGCCGACGACATCAGTGCGCCGGCGAACGGTATCATTCCACCACGCATCGCGGACATTACGTTTGAGTTCGGCGCCGGCGGGGCCGTAATCCCAGAAGCCGTTGATGCCGCCGTAAATTTCTGAGGATTGGAAAATGAAGCCGCGCCGTTTGCAGAGCGCGACAATCTTTTCCATGAGATTAATTGGTTTGGGATCCACCATAACGGCGCGGACTATGGCATGGAGTTTCCCGGCAAGTCAAGATGCCTAGCGGTTCGTCCGGTCGAAACTTGCCAGCAACTCCGTCGGTGTGCAGGTGGCGGTGCCGATTTTTCCGACAACGATTCCGGCGGCATGATTTGAAATTTCTGCCGCTTCGACGGCAGTCGCACCGGCGGCGAGCGCTAACACCAATGTCGCAATCGCAGTGTCACCGGCGCCGGAGACATCAAAAACTTCCTGCGCCATCGTCGGAATATGATGCGGTTTCTGGCCGCGCCGGAACAAGCACATGCCGTGTTCTCCGAGTGTGATGAGGAGATTTTCCGGTTTCCATTGCCGGAGGAGTTTTTCACCGCAGTTCAGCAACGTTTTATCAGCGAGCACATCGTCAAGCGCCGGTGTATTCGTTAGACCAGCAGCGGCGAATGCTTCGGAGCGATTGGGTGTGACGGCGGTCAGCGCTGGGTACCGGAGTAAATGCCGGGCATTTGGGTCGGCGGCGGTAATTTTCCCGGCGCGTTGAGCTAACCGGTGCATTTCGGTTAGAAGTTTTTGCGTCAAGACACCTTTGCCGTAATCTTCAAAAATCACCGCGGAAACCTCCGGTAGCTGCGCGCGGAAATTTTCGAGCAACTGTTGTTGTAACGCCGGGCTGAGTGGTCGCGCTTGTTCTTTGTCGAACCGGACGACTTGTTGATGATGAGCGACGACGCGAGTTTTCAAAGTCGTCGGCCGGTCGTGGTCGAGAACGAATCCATGAGTTTCCACGCCTTGTTCACGGAGAATACGGCAAAGTTGTTGACCGGCGGAATCATCGCCGATGCCACCGAGTACAGTCACGTGACCGGTGAGGGCGCGGAGATTGCGGGCGACGTTGGCGGCACCACCGGGAAAATAAGATTCGCGTTCGACTTCGACGACGGGGACCGGTGCTTCCGGTGAGATGCGCGAGACTTTGCCCCAGATGAAATGGTCGAGCATCACGTCGCCGACGACGAGAATGTTTTGGTCGGAAAATTTGTGGAGGATTTTCTTGAGAGTGTCGGTTTTCATGGGAGTTGTTCAATCACCGCTGCCGCCCAGAGCGGAATGAGAAGTTCGTGGTGGCCGATGACGTAGTAGCCGTGACCACCTTTGTGCGTGGGGCGTTTCACCACGTTTTCAGTCGGCCGGTAATGCCGCTGCATGTCGAACGTCGCCGTGGTGAAATGATCGACGGTGTGGCCGAGGTTGCGGGCAATGGTTAATGCTTTCAGAAAAACTTCCGGCAGGATGACGGCGGAACCGACATTGATGAGTACACCGCCTTCGAGTTGGGCGACGACGGCGGCGAATTTTTGAAAATCGAGATAGGTGGCTTCGCCGAGAATCGCACCATCGGTGGTCGGGTGTTGGTGAATGATGTCGGTGCCGACGGCGATGTGGATGGTGATCGGACTATTGCCGGTCACACTGGCGTGGAGGAGGCTGAGTTCTTTCCGGTGGAACGTGCCTTTGACAATTGCTTCGCCGAGCGCGCGGCCGGCCCCGATACCTTGTTGAACGCCGGCGGCGAGTGCGGCGTTCATCTGTCGGCCAGTTTCATCAATCATTCCGAAGCTACCGTCGTCGAGACCGCGCTGGACGTCTTCGCTAGTTTCACCGATGAGCGCGAGTTCAAAATCGTGAATTGCACCGGCACCGTTCATTGCGATGGCGTTGACGATTTTGCGCCGGAGCAAATCAATCAGGATTGGATTCAAACCGCATTTGATAACGTGAGCGCCCATCATCAGAATGACCGGGCGTTGATTGCGGACGGCGGTGACGGTGGCATCCACGATGGCGCGGAAATCGTTGCCGACGAGAATGTGGGGGAGCGAATCGAAAAACTGCGCGAAGCTGCCGCCTTTTTGCCAGACTTTGGCGATGGCACCGGCTTGGACTTTATTGTCGCGCTCCCGGAGCGGGTAAGTGCGGATGGCGGCAAAATCAAGTGGAGGAAAATTCATATCATCACATCCTAGTTTGCGTGGTTTGGTTGGATTGGATGCCGGTGAGCACCATTTTGATTGATCCAAATTTAATGTCCGAAACGAGCAGAACCGGTAGCCTCCGGTCGTCGTCGCTTACCCAGAACCACATGCGGCCACCGCAGGAGGCAACGACATTCAATGTGGGATTCGGCTCGATGCGCAACGCCGGTACATCGCCGGTGGGTCGGGAAAAAAATTGTTTTCGCTCGTCAAGCCGCGCGTGCATGTCGTAGCGAACACCGGTCAGAGTGATTGGAAAATTCACCTCGTAGTTGAGATGTAGCGGTAGGGTCCGGACGAAATAAAATGCCGAAAGTAAATCTTGTCCGGCATTGGGAAGTGGGCTGCTTTTCAGTTTACCGTTCAGCAGGTTAGTGGTGACGATTTGTCCAGTCGTGTAGTCGTAATGCGATTCGTCAGCCGTCCGGTGTTTCCGTTCGAGACGAACCTGCCGGAAGCGCCGCGTAAATAAATCTTTGGTGTCCAGCCAGCTTTCGATTTTATTTTCCACATGAAAAATCAAATCCACCACACCACTGGTTTGCGCACGACCGACGAGGTGGTAGCAGTCTTTGCCGTCAATCGTCTCAATACCGGTAACGTGCAGCGTGGCGTGCCCGGCGACAATCGGTCCCCAGAGAATGTCGTACGTCAATTTCTCGCCGGTGCGAAATGGAAAGCTTTCACCACCGTTCGCCACCAACGATGTCGTCACCGCCAAAAAAAGAAACGTGAGCGCTAATCTCATTTTAGGTCGCGGCAGTATAGGAAGGCGCGGCGTACCATGCAAGAGTTGACTTGCCCTTTCGTGGCGGCTGATTACACTGCGCGAGTGCGAAAAACCATCGGCATTCTATTTTTGTTAGCGGCAACCACGGTTCAGGCCGCCGACAATTCCACTAGCAATTGTCTCGCCCGGCTTGACCAGCTTGTCGAGGAAGTGAGCGCGCTGGAGCAATCCGCCACTGCCGATGCCACGCGCGCGGCTTGCGTCACGGACCAGCGGAACAAAATTAAAAGTCTGAACGAGTTGGCGCATACTTTTTTTGAGACGATGAATATGCACTTGGCGGAAAAGAATTTCCAAGCCGCTGACGACGACCAAGCGATGTTGCAAACCGCTTGCACCCGCGCTGAAAAGCTGATGCGCGCGGCGCTGGAATGCCAAGGGTCTACTCTCAAAAACTATCCGTTTGTTCTGGTCACCAATCCAGCTTCCGCGCTGCCGGTCAAAATTCGCGCCATGCCGGTGATTCCGTTGGGCGATGAGACGACCTGTCTAAAACACGCTAAGTTCGCGCTGTTACTTGTTCGCGCCATGGGTTTAGAAGCTGACGATGGCGTCAATGCGATGCAGGTGTTAACTAAACAGGAAGTTGCGCCGCTGACTGGCTGGCATACAGAAAGTTGCATTACGCTCGGCGATTTTTGCGTGGTAATTGCGAAGGTGCTGCATTTGAAAATCACAGCGCCGGGTGAAGTCGCCAGCTACATCCAAGCGGTTCGCAATGACGGCTTACCGGTGGACTCGCTGATGGCGCATCAACCGCAAGAGGTTTTGCGCGAATCGGCCGTGCGCACTTTTCTGGCGGATGGTTATGCGGCTCCGTTGCCGAGTTCCCGGCGCTTGCAGCCAGAGTAAATCCGCGAAATAGAATTGACGCCCCGTATTTTTTGGTGATATATGCCAACTACGTTCATGCAAGGAGAACGCTTCAAAATTATGACTCTCTCAACACGTTGGATTCTCGCCGGCATCAGCGCGGTGCTCATCGCCGGTTGTGCGACCGAACACAAAAATCTTCGACCGGTGGCCGGAACCGGCCCGCAAAGCCAATTCATCAAAGGCCTCGACGTCGTCGAACAACCGGCACTTGAGCCGGAGTGGGCTGACTACGTCAAAGAAAAATATCCCTACTGGCGCCAGCATTACTGGGTTGATCGTGGCAACTGGGGTAACCGTGGCTATCTCGTCGGCCATCCGCCGACCAAAGAAGTGCCGACGCTGGAAGCCATTCAACCGATGCCACCGGCGGCAGCCATCCAAGATTTACCACCAGCGATTGTTGAAACCGCGCCAACTAAGATTGAAACTCCCGCCAAGGCTACTGAATATGTTGTCAAAAAAGGCGATTCACTCTGGAAGATTGCCGGTAAAGTTTATCACAACCCGCTCAAGTGGGTGCAAATTTACCGCGCCAACAAAGCCAAGATTAAGCATCCGAACAAGATTTACGCCGGTCAAGTGCTCGTGATTCCGTAAAATTAACGAGCGCCCCACATGGCCAGCGAGACAATTCACTTTGAGAATGCGCGCCTTGCGCAAGCGCTCTATTGTAACGAACCGAAAAATCTCCGCCTCGTCGAAGATTTACTTAACCTTCGCCTGAGCGCTCGTGAGAATTGGATTAATGTCGAAGGCGAACGCGCCGACATCGAAAAAGCCAAAGAGTTTTTCAACGAACTCCAGCGCGTCGCCGTGGCCGGTGCTACCATTCGCCGGCAAGAGTTCAGCCGCGCCGCCAGCATCGTCGCGCGTGGCGAACCGCTTCGCATCAAAGAGCTGAGCGAACAGCGCGTCGAAGTTTCCAAACGCAAACGCTCCGTCACTCCGAAAACTGTTAATCAAAAAAACTATATCGACGCGATTCGTCAGAACGATGTCGTCATCGGCATTGGCCCTGCCGGCACCGGTAAGACTTATTTGGCGATGGCGATGGCCGTCAACGCACTTCGGGAAGACAAAGTTGGCCGCATCATCCTTTGCCGTCCCGCTGTCGAAGCCGGTGAAGCTCTTGGTTATCTGCCGGGCACGCTCGAAGAAAAAGTTTCGCCGTATCTCCGGCCGCTTTACGATGCGTTGTACGACATGATGGATCCCGACGAAATCCAACGTCACACCGAGCGTGGTGTCATTGAAATCGCGCCGCTGGCATATATGCGCGGTCGGACGCTCAATAACGCCTTCGTCATCCTCGACGAAGCCCAAAACACCACGAGCGAACAGATGATGATGTTCCTCACTCGAATGGGTTTTGATTCCAAAGTCGTCGTCACCGGTGACATCACGCAAATCGATTTACCGGGCCACAAAACTTCCGGCCTCATCGAAATCCAAAACATTCTCAAAACTGTTCCGGGCCTCGCGTTTGTCTATTTTGACGGTCGCGATGTCGTCCGGCATGAACTCGTCCAAAAAATCGTCGCCGCCTACTCGCAGTTCAAAGACGAACGCGAGCGCCGCCGGCAAAACGGCGCATGATCCCCGCTCGGAGCGGGGTAAACCTCGACGTGCGCAACCGGCAACGGGCGCACCCGGTGAACCTCGCCCGGCTCCGGCAACTCGCCGGCATCGCCGCCGCCGATTTCCAATCACTTAGCATCGTGCTGGTTGGTGACGCCGAGATGGCACGTCTCAATCTTCGCTATCACGCCGTTGCCGGTACGACCGACGTCTTAAGTTTCGACTATGGTGCCGGCCATGGTGAATTGATCATCTCCGTCGCCCAAGCCATCACCCAAGCTCGTCGCTACCGCACCACGCCCAGTCGGGAACTCGCGCTCTACATCGTCCACGGAATTCTCCACTTGCAAGGTTACGACGACCTGACACCCAGCAAGCGCCGCCCGATGCGCGCCGCCGAACGCCGGTTACTCCGCAAGCTGGACTTTCGTGGGTTGTTGCCGGTACGATGACCGGTATGAGCCAGTTTTGGAAATCGCTGCGAAATTCTTTCTTTGCCGGGTTGTTGATCGTGTTGCCGGTCGGCGCTTCGTTTGGTTTGTTGTGGTGGGGCGTGATGTTGGTCACGGCGTGGTTACCGGAACAATTCAGCGCGCCGCAACACCGGATGTTAGCGGTGGTGGTGTTGGTAATTTTGACGATTACCGTTGGCTGGCTGGCGCGGCGTGTTGCCGGTAAGCGGTTAATCACCGTGGCCGAAACAATCATCCGCCAAGTGCCGCTGCTGAACCGGATTTATCCTTTCATGAAAGAAATCAGCGACACGGTGCTGTCGGGGAAAAAGACGATGTTTCAGCGCGTGGTGCTGGTGGAATTTCCACGACCGGGCGTGTTCGCAATCGGTTTCGTAACCGGGACCACCGACGGCGAAGCCCAGGCGAAAATCAACGCGCAACTCTTAAATGTGTTCGTGCCGACGACGCCGATTCCGACGAATGGTTTTTTAATTTTGGTGCCGCCGGCGCAAGTTGTGAATCTGGAGATGAGCGTGGCCGAGGGAATGAAGCTGGTGATTTCCGGTGGCACGGTCGTCCCGCCGTATCCCGCCGATGGAAACCGAACGCGCTGAAGCAATCGTCCTGCGAGTGCAGCCGGTCACGGAGTCGAGCCTGCTGGTGCTCTGGTTTACTCGCGAATTCGGCAAACTCAAAACCTTAGCCAAAGGTGCGCGCCGCCCGAAAAGTCCGATGCGCGGTCGGCTGGATTTATTTTACCAAGACGAAATTTCTTTCCTCCGGAGCCGCCGGAGCGATTTGCATTTGCTCCACGAATGTTTTCTGGAAAAATCGCACCCGGCTTTGCGCGTCAGTGTGCCGGTGCTGACAGCGGCTTCGCACGTTTGCGAACTGGTGGACGCATTGACCGTCGTGGAAGATGCGCACCCAGATTTATTTGATTTGCTGGCGGAAATGCTGACGAGTTTGGAAAAATCCACGACACCGGCGCAGTTGATTTGGTTTGAGTTGCAAGCGTTCGCCGCCACCGGCTGGAAGCCGGTTTTCGATGGAGAGACCGGCACAGCGAAAGTTATGCGTTCACTGGCCGGCGCATCAGCCGCTGCGGCGAGTCGGGTGCGTCTGACTGCTGAACAAATTCGCGCCGCGCAAGATTTTCTGGAAGAATTCCGGCAAACTCACCTCGGCCGACCGCTGCGCTCCAAACTCAACCGCGCAGTTTAATTACCGCAGCGTCGAGCGTGGCGCAGTCGTTGACCGAAATCACCTCAACATCTTTGTTAATCCGTTTCATCAAACCGGCTAGCACGTTACCGGGGCCGAGTTCGATGAAGCGCGTGAATCCTTGTGCGACGAGCCATTGCATAGATTCAGTCCAGCGTACGGTGCCGGTGACTTGTCGGGTGAGTAAGTCTTTGATTTCGGAAATGGAACCACCGGGACGCGCGCTGACATTAGCCACCACCGGTACACGCGGATCGGACATCGTCAAGCTCGCGAGTTCACCGGCAACTTTCTGCTGGGCACCGGCCATCAGTCGCGAATGATACGCGCCGGCAACCGGTAACGGAATCGCCCGCTTCGCACCGCGTGCTTTGGCGAGTTCCACAGCTTTAGCGATTTTGTCTTTTGCGCCGGAGATAACGGTTTGACCAGGACAATTCAAATTAGCGATGTCCACATCCGCTTCCCGGCAAACTTCCACGAGAATCGCATCATCGAGATTAATAATGGAAGCCATGCCGCCTTGCGTCGAGTCGCACGCTTCCTGCATGAACCGGCCGCGCGCCTGCACCAATTTTAAACCATCTTCAAATGTCATCGCGCCGGCGGAGGTCAACGCAGTGAATTCGCCGAGTGAGAGACCGGCGGTCGCGGTAAATTTCAAATCTGGAATTTGCGATTGCAATGCGGTGAGACAGGCGAGGCTTGTCAGGAAAATACCGGGCTGAGCATTATCGGTTTGCGTTAGCACCGCGTCCGGACCGGTGAAACAAATCTGCGCGAGGTCACGACTGAGAACGGTGTTGGCGTTATCGAAAAGTTGCCGGCAGACCGGAAATTTTTCGCAGAGATCACGACCCATGCCGACGGTTTGGCTGCCCTGACCAGCAAAAAGTAGCGCAGTCTGGCTCATGCTTACGTGCGAGCTTCGTCAGCCAAGGCCGTGCTGAGATAGCGTTCACCGGTCGAGCAAGCGACGGTGACGATAACTTTACCTTTGTTCTCCGGTCGTTGCGCGTATTGAATTGCCGCCCAAACATTCGCACCGGAGGAGATGCCGCCCAAAATACCTTCTTCTTTCGCGAGCCGGCGCGCCATGACAAATGCATCGTTGTTGGCGACTTTAATCACGTCGTCCACAATTTTTGTGTTGAGATTCGCCGGGATGAAACCCGCACCAATGCCTTGAATTTTGTGCGGACCGGGCTTACCACCGCTGATGACCGGCGAATCCGCTGGTTCAACGGCCACGCATTTGAAATTCGGATTCCGGCTCTTGATGACTTCGCCAACGCCGGTCAACGTGCCACCGGTGCCGACGCCAGCAACAATCGCGTCCACCTTACCGGCAGTGTCGCGCCAGATTTCTTCGGCGGTAGTGCGCCGGTGAATTTCGGGATTCGCTGGATTGCTAAATTGATTCGGCATGTGCGAATTCGGTGTTTCCTTGTGCATCTGCTCCGCCCGGCGGATTGCGCCCGGCATGCCCTCCGGTCCCGGTGTTAACACCAATTCCGCACCGAGCATTCGCAATAAGGTCCGGCGCTCGACACTCATCGTCTCCGGCATCGTCAACACGAGTTTGTAACCTTTCGCCGCGCAGACAAACGCCAGCGCGATACCGGTATTGCCGGAAGTTGGCTCGATGATGAGCGTACCGGGCTTAATCTGACCGGTCTTCTCGCCAGCTTCAATCATCGCCGCGCCGATGCGGTCTTTCACAGAGCTGACCGGATTGAAAAATTCGCACTTCAACAGAATGGTCGCATCCAACCCGGCGGTCACGCGGTTGAGTCGCACTAACGGCGTGCGACCGATGGTTTGGCAGATGTCGTTAAAAACTTGGCTCATAAATTTTTCCTTTTACCGGGTTACGCCGTCAGCCGCTGCAGAGCTTCGACGTATTTTTCACTGGTCTTCTGCATGATTTCCGCCGGCAACTGCGGTCCCGGCGGTGTCTTGTTCCACGCAAGAGTTTCAAGATAGTCGCGCAAAAATTGTTTGTCAAAGCTTGGCTGTGCGCCGCCGGCCTTGTAGCTCGCCGCTGGCCAAAACCGGGAGCTATCTGGCGTCAACGCCTCATCAATCAGAATCACTTGGTCGCCGGCTAAACCGAATTCAAATTTTGTGTCGGCAATGATGATGCCGCGTTGCCGGGCGTAATCCCGAGCGAATTTATAGAGCGCCAGCGCGTAACCGCGAACCTTTTCTGCCAACGGTGCACCGAGAATTTTACTGGCCTGCGCGAACGAAATGTTTTCGTCGTGACCGACTTCCGCTTTTGTTGACGGAGTGAAAATTGGTTCCGGTAGCTCACTCGATTCCACCAAGCCCGCCGGTAGCTTGTAACCGCAAATGGTCTGGCTCTTGCGATATTCCTTCCAACCGGAGCCGGCAAGGTAGCCACGTACGACGCACTCCACCGGTAGCGGTTGGCACTTTTTCACAATCATTGCCCGGCCGCGTAACGCTTCGTGGTTGCCGGCGCGTTTTGCGATGGCGGCAAAATCGCTCGTCAGAAAATGATTTGGAACAATGTGCTGAGTCTTGCCGAACCAAAACTCGCTGAACGCCGTCAGCACCCGGCCTTTTTCCGGAATCGGATTCGGCAGGATCACGTCGAACGCGCTAATCCGGTCGGAAGCGACAAAGAGCAGCGCGTCGCCGAGATCAAAGATTTCGCGGACTTTGCCGCTGCGGATTTTTTTCAGGCCAGGGATTTCGATGTTAGAGATGGGTTGAGTCATAGGGTTGTTAGAAGTATGTACGACATTTTATTCCGCCGTCAAGTCAGTGGTACACCAAGTTAAAGCTTGTATCGCAATTCAACGCCGGTGATAATCGGGGCATCGAAAGGGATTATCTGATGAAATGTAAATGTGCCTGTGCTGCGAAGATGGTTGGGTTGTTAGGAGTTGTGGTCGTTGCCTTGGCGGTGGTCTTGAAGTTTACCGTCGCCACCAAGACAGTGATTAACCTGTGCGGAATCCAGACGTGTGCCTCGCACCTGATCTTGGCCGCCAACACCTTGATTCTGATCGCGCTCTTGTTCCGGCCTCAAGGCAGTTGCGGCTGCAAGAGTGATTCCTCGAATTGCGATTGCGAAAAGAAGTAAGCGCTAAAATTTAGCGAAAAACTTTCCGATGGCTAAATCCATCGGCGGTAATCGACTTGGTGGTTCCAGCTCCGGATTCAGCGAATCCAGACACAGTAGGGATTCGCGAGTTTTGCGACTGCGACAATGCCACGATAACGCGATTTCATTTTTTCTGGGTGTGATTTTGTATCGCTCCGGACAGCACAGACCGTCGAACAGCCCAGTATAAACCTAAGGGGTTTATGAATGTCTGATGACTGTGCATAACCATAGATCCAGTTTACCAGTGACGTTGGTTGTCATCATATCGAACACAAGCGCAGTTGCGCCGGTGTCTAGTTTCCCGGTAACAGGACCTAAGCCTTTAGGTAATTGATGCCATAATACTCTATCGTCAGAGTATTCCTTCGCCGCGTCTTCTTCTGTAGTGGGTCGAGCGCCACCCTTAGTCGCTGGTTCAATAAATATTGTGTATGCCGGAGTCGCTTTGCAAATCTCTTGAACGTGTGGCGGACGCGCTTGAGGCGATCTCACGAGCCAAAACGTCTTACCAAGACGCTCGATGTCAGCTTTTTTCCTATCGAAGATTGTGTTTACACCTTCTCCAGCATGATCTCCCATTACACTTATAACACACTGTGGATATGCCAATATTGTGTCGAGTTCAGTCATGCAGTATTTATCGCTGATTTATCTGTGCGCTCAATAATTCGTCGCGACGACTTCGAAGAAGGCGTGCGAATGGCCGCAGATAGGACATTTGTCCACGGCTTTGGTGCCTTCGTAGGTGAAGCCGCATTCGCGACAAGTCCAACGAACTTTTTCTTTCTTGGCGAACACGGTGCCTTGCGTGAGATTTTCCAGCAACGCTTGGTAACGCGCTTCGTGTTCCTTCTCGATTTTGGCGAGGCCGTCGAAAATCCGCGCCAGCTCGGTGAAACCTTCGGCGCGCGCTTCCTGCGCCATACGCGGATACATTTCGGTCCATTCTTCGTGCTCACCGGCAGCGGCGGCTTTGAGATTGGCGAGCGTATCGCCTAAACCAGAAAGCGCTCTGAGGTGCAGTTTGGCGTGTGACTTTTCCTGCTCGGCGGTTTGGAGGAAAATGGACGCAATCTGCTCGTAACCTTCCTTTTTCGCGACGGAGGCGTAATAGGTGTATTTGTTGCGGGCTTGCGATTCGCCGGCAAAGGCGTCCCGGAGGTTTTGTTCGGTCTTGCTACCTTTGAGTTCGGGCATAGTGGTTTTCCTTTATTTTGGTTGGTTCAACAAATCGATCATCAAGCGGACGCCAAAGCCGGTCGCGCCTTTGGCAAAGTAAGGACGTTCATCTGTCGCCCACGCCGTGCCGGCAATATCCACGTGCGCCCATTGCGTCTGACCGGCGTAACGTTCCAGAAACGCCGCCGCTGTAATCGCGCCGCCATAACGACCACCGGTGTTTTTGTGATCGGCCACGTCGCTTTTAATTTTATCCCGGTACTCCGGCCACAACGGCAACGGCCAGCAGCGTTCGCCAGTTCGCTCGCCGGCGGCGCGAATTTTTTCGCTCAATGCGTCGTCGTTGCTGAATAATCCCGCCGCAAAATCGCCGAGCGCAACGACGCAGGCACCGGTCAATGTGGCGAAATCTACGATGGTTTGCACGCCGCGTTGCCGGGCGTACACGATGGCGTCGCCGAGTACCACGCGACCTTCGGCGTCGGTGTTCAGCACTTCAATTGTGATGCCACGTTTGTCGGTGCCTTTGTAACTGGTTACGATGTCGCCGGGCCGGTAACTGGTCGAGCTTGGCATATTCTCCGCCGCCGCGATGACACCGATTAAATTCACCGGTAGCTTCAATAGCGCCGCCGCGCGCATAATTCCCAGCACCGCGCAGCCGCCGGACTTGTCGAACTTCATTTCATCCATTTTGTCGGACGGTTTGATTGAAATGCCACCGGAATCAAATGTGATTGCTTTGCCGACGACTGCGACTGGTTTCTGGTCCACCGGCCCGCCGTTGTATTCGAGGACGATGAGCTGTGGTTCGCGGCTGCTGCCGCCGCCGACGGCGAGCAAACCGCCGAAGCCGTCACGCTCGAGCGCCGCTTTGTCAAAAATCTGGCAGGTGAGATTAAATTCATCGGCCAACTTTTGCGCCCGGCCGGCGAGTTCAGCCGGATAGACAATGTTGCCGGGCAAATCCGCGATGGCGCGAGTGTAGTTCACCGACTCGGCGACGACTTGCGCGTTCTGAAGGATTTGTTTTGCCGCCGGTAGCGCCAGCTTCGTCGAAATCATCAAGGTCTTGGGATTGCCGGAATGATTTTCAGCTTTGAACTCGGTAAATTTGTAACCGGCCAGAATCGCGGCTTCGACGACGGCGTGCAACGTTTCCGGTGTGTCGGGGTTCAATTGGATAGCGGCGCGGTCGAGGCCAAGTGCGTTGAGACGTTTGACGGTGTTGCCGGTGGCGCGGCGGAGTTTTTCGAGATTGAACTCAGCACGTTTGCCGAGGCCGACGAGAAGTAATCGCGCGGCGCGGATGCCGGCTTTGCCGCCGGTGTGCAGGAGTAGGAGTTGTTTGTCGGAGCCGTCGAACTCTTTGCCGGTGAGGCGCTGGAGGAGTGGCTTGAGGCTGGCCGGCACGGCAGGGCGTTCTTTGTGAAACGCGAAAACGACGACGGCCGGTAATGGTTGCGTGAAAACAGACTGGGAGATGAGTCGGATATTCATGAGTGGTAATTATAGGTGTCGAACGGGGCGGCGTCAACCGGTGTCCAAGCAAGCATGGTATATTCGGATTTGGTAACGAAAGGAAATGCGATGAAACGAAAAATGATTCTGTTAGCGGTGATGGGGTTGGCTGTAACCATTTGTCAGCCCGGTTGTCGGGGGCAAGTTTCAGCCACCGGTGGGTTGCCGCCGGAATTGCAAGAGTTGGCCACGCTTGGACAAAACAACATCAGCGATGAACTCATTCTCAGCTATGTTCGGCATTCTGGAAAGACTTACCGGCTCACCGCTGACGATATTGTGGCGCTGAGCAAAAGTGGCGTTTCACAAAATGTCATCACGGTGCTGATGCAGACACCGGCGCCGGTAGTCGAATCCAGCGCAGCACCAGTAGTCGTGCCATCCGCGCCGGTAATATCCGAGCCACCGGTGACTCCGACGTATGTCGAAACGCAATTGGCGCCCTATGGCGAATGGATTTATTTGCCGGAATTCGGCACGCGTTGTTGGTTGCCGGCGGGGGTTTCGTCGGACTGGCGACCGTATTGTGATGCCGGCCATTGGTTATACACCGACAACGGAATGTATTGGGAATCGGATTATCCGTGGGGCGGGATTGCGTTTCATTACGGACGCTGGGCTTTTCGCGGACGCTGGGTCTGGGTGCCGGCTTATGAATACGCGCCGGCGTGGGTTGTTTGGCGACATAGCGAAGGCTATGTGGGTTGGGCGCCGATCCCACCGGGTTGGGCACCGGTCCCAGCTGGCGCAGTGTTCGTTGGTGGCGGCTGGCAATTCAATGGTCGCTCGGTGGCGGTTGGATTTGATTTCGGTTTATCGCCGACGTTGTTTATTTTTATCGGCGGTGAATATTGTTTGGATCGCGATTTCCACCGGCACGAGTTGCACGGTGATGACTGGCGCCGGGTTTACGGGCGAAGTGAAGTCAGTAATTTGGTTCGCGATGAACATGGTTCCGGATTCCGTGTGAAAAGTTTGGAGCGCGCCCAAGTGGAACATTTAGTGGGTCGCAAAGTGGAACCGGTGCGCCATGAAGAAATCCGGGTTCGCGCGCTCGACAATCTCCATCAAAATGCGCCGGTGGAACAGAAGTCGATTTCGAATTTCAAGGTGAACTCACCGGCTTCCGTCACACCACCGGTGCAACATTCGCATAGCGAACCGCAATCGGCTCCGGTGACTACGCCACGCGTTACCACAGTTCCGGCGACGGAAGTTCAGCCGCGTTATTCCAATCAGTCACGAACTACCACGCACGAATCGCCGGTGGAAAATCGTGATTCGACGGTGCAGACGCATTCTGAGTCGTCGGCTCGCACTTCGGCGCGAGATGAAAAGTCAACCCGAACCGAGAGTAAACCGGCGACCGTGAATTATTCGACGACTTCCGATAATAACAGTCGGTCTGCGCCATCATCAGACTCGCGGTGGAAGCAAAAAGACACCGACCCGACTTCGCTCAATCGAAACTAAGCGGGCTGGATTCCGGTGGCAGAGTGTTGTAGCCTCCGGCGCATGCTTGCGAAACGAATCATACCGTGTCTTGATGTAGACGGCGGTCGCGTGGTGAAGGGAACGAAGTTCCTGAATCTGCGCGATGCCGGTGACCCGGTGGAATGCGCCAAGGAATACGACCGGCAAGGCGCGGACGAACTCGTGTTTCTCGACATCACCGCCAGTCACGAAGGCCGGGCGACAATGATTGACGTGGTGGCGCGGACGGCGAGCGAATGTTTCATGCCGTTGACGGTCGGTGGCGGGATTCGCACGGTGGAAGATATGCGCGCGATGTTGAAAGCCGGCGCGGACAAGACGAGCATCAACACGGCGGCGATTCTTAATCCTGATTTAGTTCGCGCCGGCGCGGAGCGATTTGGTAGCCAGTGCATCGTGGTGGCGATTGACGCGAAACGCACCGGCGCAAATCAATGGGGCGTGTTCACGCATGGCGGCCGGAACGCGACCGGATTGGATGCGATTGAATGGGCGCGAAAAGTGGCAGCGCTGGGGGCCGGCGAAATTTTATTGACCAGCATGGACGCGGACGGCACAAAGGCTGGCTACGATGTGGCGTTGACCTGCGCGATTAGCGAAGCGGTGACCATTCCAGTGATTGCCAGCGGTGGGGCCGGGACGTTGGCGCATATGGCCGAGGTGTTGACTGACGGTAAGGCGGACGCGGTGTTGGCGGCGAGTGTGTTTCATTTTGGCGAGTACAAAGTTGCGGATGTGAAAGAGTTCTTAAAAACGAAAGGAATCGAAGTGCGATTATGAATATTGTTGATGAATTAAAATATGACGCGAATGGTTTGATCCCGGCGGTGGTGCAGGAACATGGCACCGGCCGCGTGGTGATGGTGGCGTGGATGAACAAAGAATCGCTCACTAAAACACTCGAATGTGGCGAGATGGTTTATTGGAGCCGATCCCGCAAAGAAATCTGGCACAAAGGCGCGACCAGCGGCCACACGCAAAAAGTCAAAGATATGGCGTTCGACTGCGACAAGGATTGTCTGCTTTTCCAAGTCGTCCAAGCCGGCGCCGCGTGTCACGACGGTTTCAAATCCTGTTTCTACCGGAGCTACGCTAACGGCGAAGTGAAAGTCACCGAACCGCGTCTCGTCGATCCGGCCACCGTGTACAAAAAGAAATGACCATCACGCCGTCCAAAGCCGAATTCGTCAAGCTCGCGCAGCAGGGGAATCTGATTCCGGTCTACGCCGAAGTGTTGGCCGATGCCGAGACACCGGTCTCCGCTTACCAAAAACTGAAAAAGACCGGGCCGTCGTTCCTGCTCGAATCGGTCGAAGGCGGTGAGAACATCGGACGGTATTCTTTCCTCGGCGCCAATCCGCGAACCGTCATCCGCGTCGCGAAAAGCGGCACCGACGCGCTCCGGCAAGTGGAAGCGGAAATGGCGAAGTTTAAGCCGGTCACCGTGCCCGGCCTGCCGCGCTTCACCGGTGGCGCTGTCGGTTTTCTCGGCTACGAATACATTCACCAAATCGAGCCGAGCGTGCCGCAACCGGCGCGCAATGAATTAGGCACGCCGGCCTTGTGCTTCATGATCACGGACACGATTCTGATTTTCGACCGTGTCAGCCA
>CAINDI010000144.1 GCA_903847335.1 uncultured Verrucomicrobiota bacterium
GACCGGTGAGCCGGTATTGGATTACGACGAGATGGTGGTGTCAGAGCGGGACGCGCAAAAATCGTCAATCCTGACAATTATTCTAATCGCCGTGGTGATTGTGTTTGGATTCCGAGATTGGTTGCGAATGTTACTTTCGATTTGCTGTCTGGCGTTAGTGATTACAATTACGATGGGTTATACGACGCTTGTCATCGGCCATCTGAACATTATCACGATTACGTTTGCGGTGATGATTTTGGGATTAGGTGAAGACCTTGGCGTGCAGTTTATTTCGCGGTACGAGGAGGAGTTAACGCGCGGAAAAGACCGGGCGAATGCGATTCGCGGGGCACTGGAATCGACTGGACCGAGCATCATCACTGCCGGTGTGACAAACGCGGCGGCGTTTTTCGCGATGGCATTGAGTGGATTTCGCGGTGTGATGGAATTGGGGGTTATCGCCGGTGGCGGAATGTTATTGGCGACGGCGGGAATGATGATTTTGTTACCGGCGTTGCTGTTGAGTGTGCGCCGGCGGAATGAGCGGACGCATTTGCCGGTGCAGGTAAAAGCGACGGCGTGTGAACGATTTATTTTAGGAAGACCGTGGTTCACGGTTTCAATTTGCGCCGGTATCACGCTAGTGGCACTTGTTCTTGGTTGGCGGGCGCAGTTTGATTACAACGTTCTCAAGCTCCAGTCGCGCGGCCTCGAGTCGGTGGACACGGAAATGCGCTTACTCAAAGCCGATGCCGAGTCCACGATTTTTGCATCGGTGGTGTGTGATACTTTTGAGGAAACGTGCCGGTTGCAACACAGCTTAACCGGTTTACCGACAGTAGCGACGGTTCATAGTATTGCCGAATTAATTCCAGATGATCAAGAGGCGAAAGCACCGTTAATTCGACAAGTGGTGCAGCGTGTAGGGAAGGTGGCGTTTGCAGTGCCGACCTTTCAGCCGAGTGATGCTGACGAGGTGGTAAAATCGCTTGGCTCGCTGCGGTTGCGCGCAAGTAAGCTGGCGCGGGATGCTGCGGCGCGTGGCGACCGGCAGGCGGAAAAAGTTTTACTGCCGTTGACTGAGGCGGTGAAAGATGTGCGCACGAAATTACAGTCGGCGGAATCCAATCAGTTGACGCAACGCCTAGGTGCATATGAAAAGCGGTTTTATGAGGATTTGCAAACGCAACTGGCGTTGCTAGCCAAGCAGTCTGACCGGCCAATGACGGTGGCCGATGTGACGCCGGATTTACGACGTGTTTTGGTGGGAAAGACCGGTAAGTTTCTGGTGCGAGTTTTCCCAAAGGAGAATATCTGGGAACGTCAGCCGCTGATGAATTTTGTCCGGGAAGTCCAGACGGTCGCGCCGAATGTGACCGGTACGCCGCTGGGGTTATTCGAGTTCGTCGAGATTTTGCAGAAAGGTTACATCAAGGCGGCATTGTGGGCGTTTCTGGTAATTGCGATCATGGTGTTTGTAGATTTGCGCGGAGGGTTAGCGACGCTGTTGACGTTGGTTCCACTGGTGACCGGGACGGTTTGGATGATGGGCGCGATGGCGGTGTTCCGGATTCAGTTTAATCCGGCAAACATTCTCGCCTTGCCGCTAATGGTTGGGATTGGTGTGGCGTATGGCGTTTATATCATTCAACGATTCCGGGAAGATGGCGAGGCATCGTTCTACGGCAAGAGCACGGGGCGAGCGGTGATGCTATCAGCGCTCACTTCGGTCATTGCGTTTAGCAGTTTGTTGACTGGTGCTCATCATGGGATTTACAGCCTCGGTTTGGTCATGACAATCGGCGTGGTGGCGTGTCTGGTAAGTTCGCTGACGTTGCTTCCGGCGCTGCTTGAAATTGCCAAACGGAAAAATTGGAAAGTGTAATCTTTATGCGCGTGAATTCTTTCATACTCTCCGGTATCGCCGACGAAGCAGGTAAAGACTTGCCAACGCAAATTCGCGCGCATCAAGAACTCGGCTGGCATTTCATTGAGCCGCGCCTGGTAGATGGTGTGCAGTTTACTGATTTACCGGAGGAACAGTTTGACGCAGCGTGCGCAGCATTGGCGACCGCGCAAATTCAAGTTTCCAGTTTTGCCTCCGGTATTGCCAACTGGGCGTGCAAGATTACCGACCCGTTTGAAAAATCCACCATTACACTTACTCGTGCGACTCAGCGGAT
This sequence comes from uncultured Verrucomicrobiota bacterium, assembly GCA_903847335.1. Taxonomy (GTDB): domain Bacteria; phylum Verrucomicrobiota; class Verrucomicrobiia; order Palsa-1439; family Palsa-1439; genus CAINDI01. The sequence continues at coordinate 2,166 of CAINDI010000144.1, forward strand.
GCAGCGGTTGGGGACAAAGTTCATTCGTGTGATGAGTTATCCGAACGACGGCTTACCGGAATCGCAGTGGCGCGACGAGGTGATTCGCCGGTTCCGGGTGTTGGCTAAAATGGCCGAAGACGCCGGGATTGTTTTATTGGTAGAAAATTGTGATGGCTGGGCGAGTCAATCACCAGTGACGTACCGGGAATTCTTTGAGACAATTAATTCTCCAGCGATTAAGACTGTGTACGATACCGGTAATCCCGCATCGCACGGTCACTCGAACACATGGGATTGGTATCAGGCGGCTAAGCCACACATCGCCTACATTCACATTAAAGCGCACACCGGCCTCGGCGGCGCATACGTCTGGCCGGATGCCGGTGCGAGCATGATTCGCGAGACATTGAGTGATTTGCTGGCGACTGGTTATCGAGGCTTTATCTCTATCGAGCCACATGTCAAATCTGTGATTCACGAGGCCAAAGATAACAACAATACAGAAGTCGCCTACCGGTCCTACGTAGAATACGGTCAGCGGTTGATGCGACTGCTGGAACAGCTAGCAATTAACCGGTAACGCGTTTCGCGCGAAAGAATTCTTGAAGAAGTTGCCGGCTTGCAGATTCTTGAATGCCGGCGCGTACTTCGACCTTGTGATTTAATCCGCCGTGACCGGTAATATCGAATACCGAACCGGCGCCACCGCTTTTAGGGTCCGCGACGCCAAAAACTACGCGCTTGATTCGCGATAACACAATTGCGCCGGCGCACATTGGACAAGGTTCCTTGGTGACATAGAGTGTCGCGCCATCCAGCCGCCAGTTGCCAAGCGCATGCGCGGCTTGCGTGAGCGTGAGGATTTCTGCGTGAGCGGTCGCATTTTTGAGGAGTTCCACTTGATTGAAAGCGCGAGCGATGACGCGGCCTGCCTGAACAATCACCGCGCCTACCGGCACTTCATCGGCGTCAAACGCGAGCCGGGCTTGCCGGAGCGCATCACTCATGAAATGCTCGTCACTCGTTAGATCAATTACCTGGTTCGACTCAGTCATACCGTCAAATTAGCGAGTGAACTCTTCACCGGCAAGCTTGCAATCTTACCGGTGCACGCTAGAATTATGGAAATACAATGAAAACTCTCACAACAATCGCGGCAGTTCTTCTGCTGCTAAAAGGAGCAACAGTTATGGCAGCTGACACAGACACAGTGGCGGTAATTGAAACGAAATTCGGCAAGATGGTCGTAGAGTTTTATGACGTCGATGCGCCGAAGACGGTGGCGAATTTTCAGAAGCTGACGAAAGAAGGCTTTTATAACGGCACGGCGTTTCACCGTGTGATTCCGAATTTTATGATTCAAGGTGGCGATCCGTTGAGTAAGCAAGACCCGCAAGGCGGTAGCGTCGGCACCGGTGGTCCTGGTTACACGGTTCCGGCGGAAATTAAACGCGATCATAAACGCAGCACACTTGCGACGGCGCGGTTAGGTGGGCCGTCCAATCCACAGAAGAATTCCAGTGGTAGTCAGTTTTTTATTAACGTGAAGGATAACGATTTCTTGAACGGCGATTACACCGTGTTTGGCAACGTGATTGCCGGGATGGATGTGGCCGACAAAATCGTCGCCGTCCCACGCGATGGCCGCGACAATCCGAATGATCCGGTCGTGATGACTAAGGTGACGCTCGTCACTCGCGCTGCTGCCTTAAAGTAAGCCCGGCGGTCATCAAGATGAAATCGCGGCTGCTGCTGTTATGGCTAGTTCTGCCTGCCATTGCGGTAGCGCGTGAAGTGCCGATTACCATTCTGCATACCTGCGATTTACACGGCAACATCTTACCGGTCGAAAGTTACGAAGGTCAGACGAACCTCGGTGGTTTCGCTCGGTGCGCAACGGCAATCCGTCAAGTGCGCGCCGAACACCCTAACGCATTGCTCATTGATGCCGGCGACACGTTCCAAGGCGCAGCGGTTAGCTATCTTTCCGATGGCAAGGTGATGGTACGCTTGCTGAACCAACTCCGGTATGACGCGTGGGTCTGGGGGAATCACGAGTTTGACTGGGGTTTGGTAAAACTTACCGCCTGTGCGGAATTAGCGGAAATGCCGATTTTGGCCGCCAACCTGCACGGCACCAGTTCGATAGCGGCACAGGTCAGGCCTTACCGGATTGTGGAAGTAGATGGTGTTAAAGTTGGCATCATTGGCCTTACCACTCCCGGTATTCCATCATGGAGTCGACCACAGTTAATTACCGGATTGCGGTTTGAAGATTCAGTTGAAACACTCCGCAATGTTGTGCCAATAATTCGTCAAGCCGGTGCAAAAGTAATTGTGCTCGTTGTTCATCAAGGCTATCGCGAAGATGGTGACGACCATGCAAACCAAATCAACGCTATCGCCGGACACTTCCCGGAGATTGATGTCATTATCGGTGCGCACACGCATCGGAACTTTTCGGAGTTCAAAATTAAAAACGTGCTTTATACGCAAGCGGCTTATCACGGAATTCGCTTAGGTCGAGTGGATTTGGTCTATGACACAACCGCCGGTCAGTTGACACGCCGAGAAACAAAAACTGTTTTGCTGGACGAAAGTTTACCACTGGATCCGGTGGTACTTACGGCGTGTGCTCCGGAACTTGAGCAATCTAAAAAGCTACTTTGCAGCGTTATCGGCGAAGCGACTGGCGACTTTGATATCCGCAATGCCCCAAAGCGCGAGACAACGATGCATAATTTAATTTTCGAATCGATTGTAGCTGCTTTGAGTAATCGTAATATCAAGGTGGATGCTGTTATTCATGGCGTTTTGGAAAAGCTTATGATGCTAAAATCTGGTCCGGTTACGGTCGGTGACATCTGGCGTGCAGTGCCATACGAAAACACACTTGGCGTCTGTTATCTAAATGAGACAGAGTTACGCGAGATTCTCGACGAGAATGCGGGAGCGTACAACAATCCGTCATTCCGTGGTATTTGGGGTTTGCACTGGGAGTTTAATCCAAAAGCTGTAGCTGGTCAGCACACTGTTAAGTTGACGAGACCGGATGGAACTCCGTTTTGCACCGGTGAGCGGCTAGCGGTCGTATTTAATAGTTATGATCTTGCCGGTGGCGGATTACGTTGGCCGAAGCTCCGTGAAATTGCTAACCGACCCGCGTGCCAGCTGCTCGAAACCGAGGTGCAAACCCGGCAAGCTGTGTTGGATTACATCCGGCAACAAGGCAAAATCTCACCTGTTATTCACGGCTGGTGGAAAGCGGTTACCGATAGTCGCTAAGACTCAAAGCCCCGGCAGAACCGTAACTCCATCGACAAGACTGCAAACGTGCATTGCAAACTTACCGGCAAATTCGGGATGGCTGCGCGGATAGCCAATCTGAACCGCATTCCGTAATTCTTCGACGGCATCGGCACGCACCAGTGCACCGGCGGCACCTTTATCACCGCCGCCGAGCATTCGTTCGCCGAGAACGCCGGAAACAGTGCGAGCAATATCACACATGGTTTCGAGTTCTGGCCCGGAAATTTGGTAGTCATCGCGCAAACCAACACCGTCTCGCCGGAATATCGCGCCAACTTCTTCAAGATTACCGGCCTTCCAAGCGGTGAGCATTTTTTGAAACCGATGCTGCGCGTGGTAAATATAATTCAACCGGGGAGCCAGCACTGGGAAACGACTGATAATCTGCCGGTAAAGATTTTCATCGCGGACATCGGCCAAGCAAGTGAGACCGGCAAGCTTGGCGAGTTCGTCGCACTCGGCTCGACGGATTTTGTAGGTGGACTTTTCTAAACCAGGACGAACAGTGCCGGTATCGAGGCTGACAATCCGGAAATCAATCGCGCCTTTACCAAGAGGAATATAGTTGATGGCGAGAGTTTTTGGATTGTAATGCGTACCGGTACCGGCTTTCGCAAAGTAAATCATGATTTGGTCGAGCTTGCCGCACGGCGAGCCGATGTAATCGTTCTCGACGGCTTGCGCGAGATCAATGATTTGCATGTCGTCTTTAACTGGAGTGCCGTTAACTTCTAAAAAGGTAAGAATCAGATTCAGCGTCAATGACGCCGAGCGGGACATTCCGCCACCGGGGATGTTGCTATGTAGTACGGCGTCGAAGCCGTGCGTTACTGGAAAGCCAGCGCGGTGAAGAATGAAACTCGCACCGTAAGCAAACCGCGCCCATGAATCGGTTACGGTTTTGGCAGAAGGAACTTTACCGGGTGTGAAATCGATAATCCCGTCACCGGGAAAATTATCGCTGAATAGACGGATACGACCGGAGTCGTTCGGTCGGTAGGCAAGCCAGATAAATCGATCGGTGCCAACGCCGAAAAGTTCGGTGCCGTTATAGTCACCGTGCTCGACACCAAAACAGAAACGCGAGGATGTACGACGGATTTTACCACCGGTAACATTCAGACCATGTTGCCGGGCGAGCGATGCAAGTTTTGAGCGAATATTGGCGTCCTGCATGGACTCAAAAATAGGCGAAGTTGGACGACAAGCCAAACTAAATTGACGGACGGCAGGCGCGATAAACCACAACCGCAATGATTCCAAGCATCGCGACTAATTCAGCAACGAATAAGACGGGGTTCTGCTGGACGTAAGGAAGGATGTGAAATAGGCGTTCAACCAACAAGCCCACCAGAATTAAAAACGCTAGCCCAGCCGACTTCGGCGCACTTTTCCGAGCGTGATGAATCAAGAAAACGATGAATGGAATACCAAATAGTAAGATGATACTGGTGATAAATAAGTAGGTTCCGCCGGGGAGAGCAAATCTTCGAGTGAAGAACAGGACTTCTTCGGGGATGTTGCCGTACCAGATTGTTAAATATTGGGCGAAGGTTAAGCCGCCCCAGAACAACGCAAAACCAAATAATAAGCTGGCGGTGTCGTACACGGCTCCACCGGTGCTACCGGGTATCTGGCGTTCTTGAACAAAACAGATGATCGCGGCTAAAGCTAACCCGGCGTACAAACATTCAATCATATAGATGGCCGGAAACATTGTGGAGGTCCATGGATACTCAAAGCTCATTACCCAATCCATTGCCACTAAAGTTTTTACAACCGCAAAGGTGAGAATATAGGCAACCGCCCACTGACGTGTGGATGGTTTGTCAGTTACGGCGGCACTTTGGAAGCAAATACCGATTGTTGCTAACACAAATAATGCAACCACACCTCGAATTATAAAATCAATATGGTTCAGGTATGCCGTTTCTCGTAATAGCCACGGATAGGGCGCAAGGGTGACAAGGAATGGGAAAAGAAATAAAAGTGGAGTAAGCGCTAAGAGTGGCCGTTTGATTAGCTCAATCCATTTTGCATTCGAAAGCGTTGCCGCCGCCACAAGCAATACCGCACCCTGGACGAGCGCCATGCCAAGCAAGACTACCGGCAGGCTTGTTCCAGATTGATCTAGATGAACTAAAAAAGTAAGCACTACTATTGGGATGAGTAGAAAAATATGTTTCATAATTCCTCAACAAAAATTGCGAATTTTCCATCGGCTTCGATTGACGTCAGGATGTATTTTGGTGCCGGTACGCGTGCCAAATATAAAAAACCCAGTAGCGAGGCAACAGCGCCAAGTAGAATCGTTAGCTCAAAGGCAATAATCATAAATGGCGGCAGTGATACGATTGGTTTACCGCCGTGACTCATGGGCCAGGATGTCGCGGAATAAATTGTCAGAGCAAACCCGGCGCAAAATCCGGTTAGCGCGCCGGTGAAGGTAAAGAACTTCAGCCGACTGACCGGTGTCTTAAGTAGCAGTAAGGCTTCGTGCACTGGGAAAGGGGTGGCAACTTCAATACGCTCGACCGGCGTACCGGTGGCAAGTAGTTCGCGCAACTTGGCAAGAAATGGCTCGGTGTCGTCAAATGTGAAGCGTTTCATGGGCGCGTTCCTCTTTGAGTTCGGTGACGGACAAGACCGGCAAGACTTTGACGAAAATTAGGAAAAATGTGAAAAACATTCCGAAGGATCCGACGGTGATTCCAATCGCAACCCAACTCCAATTCGGATTACCCCATGCATACGGATCGAAGTCGTGCGCGAGCGATGTAACAATAATGACGAAGCGTTCGAGCCACATGCCCACATTGACAAACAATGAGAGTACAAACAGGTAGACAAGATTGCGTCGCAGTTTGCGGATAAACAGCGTCAACGGCAGTAAGACATTGCAAAAGCACATCAACCAATATGGTTTACGGAAATCGCCAAGCATCCGAAACATAAAATGCGCCGTCTCAAACACGTTGCCACCGTAGAAGGCCATTGCATATTCGAGAATATACGCATAGCCGACAATCATCGATGTAAACAAGAGGAGCTTCGCGATCGATTCAAAATGATCCACCGTGATGTATTGCTCAATTCCAAGAATTTTTCGCATAGGTACGACCAATGTAATGACCATTGCACAGCCCGAAAAAATCGCACCGGCAACAAAGTACGGCGCGAAAATTGTGGTGTGCCAGCCTGGAATCACGCTCATTGCGAAATCCCACGACACAACAGAGTGCACTGAAATCACCAACGGCGTCGCAAAGGCGGCGAGAAATCCGTACAGTTTTTCATAATGCGACCATTGCTTCGCTGTGCCGCGCCAGCCGATTGAAAGTATGCGATAGAACCATTGCCGAATACCGGTGATCCGCCGGCGGGCGATTGCTAAATCCGGCAAGAGTCCGATGTAAAAAAATACGGCACTTACCGTAAAATAAGTCGAAACTGCAAAAACGTCCCACACCAATGGCGACCGGAAGTTCACCCACAATAAGCGTTGATTCGGATATGGCATGAGCCAATAGAAAAACCAAACACGTCCTAAATGGATGAGGGGAAATAAGCCAGCCGTCATCACCGCGATAACTGTCATCGCTTCTGCTGATCGATTAAACGCCTTGCGGAACTTTGCGCGGAACAGGAACAGTACGGCTGAAATCAAAGTCCCGGAGTGCGCGATGCCCACCCAAAACACGAAGTCGGTAATATACATGTACCAGCCGACTGGATTGTTCTTACCGGAGACGTGCATCCCGCTAAAAATCTGCCAACCCCAGCACGCCAGTCCGATTCCAAAGCAGGTAAGCGATATCGCCAATGCCAGCCAATAGGTCGCTCGCGGTTTCTGCATTGCGGCAAACACATCCGCTTCAACTTGCTCGTAATATGCCGCGTTGTTGACTGGTTCTGTCTTCATGACTCACTTCGCGATGTTAGATAATACACCGCCGGTTCCACACCTAATTCCTCAAGCACCCGGTATGTTCGATCCGATTTTGCTTGTTGATGAACGTGCGATTGCTCGTCGAGTATGTTGCCAAACACAATCGCCTGCGCCGGGCAGGTCTGCGCACACGCCGTCGTCACTTCGCCATCGTGTACCAATCGCTTCTCATCTTTGGCGTGGTCTTTTGCGCGCACAATCCGGTGGACGCAGAAGGTGCATTTTTCCATCACGCCTTTCGGTCGTTTGGAAACATCTGGGTTGAACATTAAGTCCAACGGTTGTGCGACCGGATGATCAATCCAGTTAAAACGCCGGACCTTATAGGGACAATTGTTCGAGCAATAACGAGTGCCAACGCATCGGTTATAAACCTGTGCGTTCAATCCTTCCGGATTGTGGTATGTCGCATTCACCGGACAAACCGGTTCACACGGTGCGTTATCGCATTGCTGACACATCATTGGCAGCATCTCAAAATCACCGGCGTCGTTCACAAATGGCTCGATTCGGAGCCACGACATTTCGCGCCCGGCCACATGTTCATCGCGTCCGACAAGTGGAATATTATTTTCAACGTAACAGGCCGCGACACACGCTCCGCAACCGGTGCAACGATCCAAATCAATCGCCATCGCCCACCGGTAATTCTTGTATTCATGCGGCGGATATAAAGTTTTATTGACGTGTTCAGCCTTGTGTTCGTGCTCGTGTTTGTGTTCCAGCCCCGGCACGATACCGCGTCCCTCGGCGTGCATTCCGCCGGACAAAAACGGCAGTGCTACCGCCGGAACCGCCGGGACTGCAATTGCATCGAGTGGCCACACGGAGATTTCTTCGCCGGTCACTGTAAGTGGTAATGAAGCGCCGTTTAAGAATGGCCGTTGCACCGTGAACACGCCAACCGGTTGCGCCGGCATTACTCGTACCGGTAGATTAAAACTCCTTCCGCCGACTGCAAATCCCACAATCCCGCCATCTTTCAAACTCAAAGTTTCGGCGTCTTGTTCAGAAATCGTTACCCACGGCCCATACGTCACCGTCGTCAACGGGTCCGGTATTTCACTCAGCAACGGCAAGCATTCACCACGACCATCAAATGTACGAATCGAAGGTGTGATCACCAATGTCCGCCCCGCACGTACCGGCGTGGGTTTGATGTTCGCTAGAAATTTCCGCACGTCGCCGGGTGGTTGTATGACCGGTGCTTGCTTCGGTCGTGCTTCTGCACCAAGTTTTTGCAAAATCCCCGCTAGACTTTGCGTGTCGCCGAACGGTTTGACTGCGCCATCTTCTTCCAGCGCGTGTGATAACGGCAAAACCAAATCGCAACCGGCGAGCGTCGGATTAAGCATATCGCCAAATCCAACTCGGAAACTTGCCTTACCAAGCACCGCACCGAAACTCGGTCGATAAGTGACTGGATCGGTGTTGTGAAAGAACGCCACTGAAACCTTGCCATCGGCAAGCTGTTGCTCTAATTCCACAACGTCCGCCAACGAGCCAACACGGTCATCGTCCGCCCAAGTGAGCGGTGCATGGTGTTTTTCTTGCAGAACTGCACTGAGCACGGCAGCCAATAATCCATTTTCGGTGGCGGTTGTAACACCACCGGCGATAACTAGCGGATTCTTTGCTTTCTTCAACCGCTCTGCCAATTCGGTAATTCGTGAAAGTTTTAAGCCGGTTTGTTCGGCGGCTTGTGCGGCGGTTACACCGAGTTCACCGGCGAGAAATGCCAGTAGCCATGCTTCGCTACCGGCACGGACAACGAGGCGTTCGTCGGCGTTGACACCGGTGAGCGAAAGATGTGGTTCGAGGTGAATCCATTTCAATTTCGTTGCCGCTAAATCTTGCGCGAACTGCACCGGATTAAGAAAAGTCTCGATGACATCTGCGCCAAACGTGATCAGCAAATCAGCCTGCTTCACGTCGTAAACCGGCAAGGCGTGGCGACCGAATACAAGCGCATTGGCTTGCCGGAGCGCAGCGTGCGAATACAACTCAAGCTCTGGCCGACGCTCGATATTTCGTTTCTGACAAAAATCCTCAATAAACCCACTGACGCTACCGGTGGTGCGTTCAGACAAAAAGATATGCCGGCGACCGGTGATATTTTTACCGAGTGCGCCATTGAGAATCGCGAAAGCTTCATCCCATGAAATTGTTTGGAATTCACCGGTCGTTCCGCGCAATTGCGGAGCACGTAAACGGTTCGGGTGATACAGCCGCGATAATCCCGCCTGACCGCGCATGCAAAGTGCACCACGGTTCACTGGATTGTCGGGATCGCCTTCCAATTTTACCGGCCGGCCATCGCGAACTTTGGCGAGCACGCCGCAACCGGCTGAACATTCCCGGCAGGTGGAGCGTACAAACTCTGCTTCACCAGGCAAGAGGCGAGGCGTAGTTAATTGCGACACAAGTTTCGATGCAACTTTCTGATCGCATGCAGTCGCCACCGCGGCGCCGGTGCTGGCTCCAAGAATTCTAAAAAAATCTCTCCGGTTCATTGTAAAATCTCAAGTTACTTATGACACGTCCAACAATCCGTCGGTGCATTGTTTTCCCGGTGGCAGCTCACGCACCAACCCATTTCGAGCGACCGGACCTGATGGACTTGCGTCATCGTGTTGACTTCGCCGTGGCAAACGGTGCAATCCACGCCGGCGGCGATGTGGCGTTTGTGGGTAAAGCGAACATGCCACGGTAGCTGATGAATCTTCGACCACTCGATTGGTTCCTGTTTCGTCCAGTGTTCCGTCAGAATCTTAATTTCCGGACTCTCGGTTTTAACTTTGGTATGACATTCCATACACACCGCCAGCGGCGGCGCACTGGCTGCCGGTGAGTTAGTAACGGTGATATGGCATTTCGTACAGGCGAGGCCGACCTTGTTAATGTGAGTGGCGTGCGGAAAATGAATTGGCTGGAGGAGTCGTTTCGTAAAAACTCCGTAATGGAAATGCAATCCAAACACAAGCAAACCAGCGAGCGCGAAATAACCGGTCACAGCGGCGAAGAGCAGCTTCTTCATTGCGCACCGCCTTTCGTCTCGGTCTCAAGTCGTGTTAGCAGGTAATCCGCCACCGCCCGCGCTTCGCGTCGTGATAAACCTTGTGCCGGCATTGCGGGAAACGCCGGGTCAACCTTTTGCGGCGCGAGAATGAAGGCCTGTAATTTATCGGATTGCCCCCGGTATTTCGGCAACACATCTTTGTGGGCCGGACCGACCACTTTGCGGTCAAACGCATGACACGCCGAACATTTTTCCGCGTAAATCTTTTCGCCGGCCTTTGGATCAAACGGTGTGTTGCTGGAGTATCGGACTTCTTGATCCATCTGCAATTTCGAAAATTGCGTATCGGCTTTCATCCGGAGCGCGATTAACTTGTCAGCTAAGGCGGTTGTCTGAATTAGGTTTTCACGCGTCGTTTCAAATGCCAACCCGGCAAATGCGAGAAATGCGATTATCGCAGCTCGGCAAAGATTCGGATTCCATAACATCGCGAGCGCTAGCAACGCCGACAGCCACAACGTCACCAATAGCGGTGCGCTGACCACCAGTGCCGGAACTGACTGCGCACCGACCGGTAGAATTGCAGAATCCCAAACGACCAGTGCCGGTAATGCGACCGCGCCGAGAACCGTCAGGCTGAGAGCCCAGATGCGAATTACATTGCGCTCCGGTGCGTCTGCGGTCATTCGACTTTCGCTCCAGACAAATCCGCGAAATAATAATGCGCCACCGGTGGCGAGGATTGCACCGGCGAGGAAAATCAACGCTCGCACAACGCCCTGCACGTCGTAAATATTCGGCAGGAGTGGATTCAAGAACGGCCAGCGCTCTGGCCAATGCAGCATTTCTAGTAGATTCACAAACGGCAACGCAAATCCGAGTGTTGCGAGCACGCCAAGAGTTCCGGCAACGCGGCACTCACATCGGCGATACTTCCAGAGCGCGAGCAATCCAAATACCGCCAACGGTGAGAGCTTAACGATTGCCGGTAGGATTCCAAACCGGCTGCCATAGACGAGTTGTCCGAGTAGAATTGCCAGTGTCAATAGCGGCAATAAACCGAATGTAATCCACACGCCGAGCTTACCAGAGATCGCCAATGCAAACCGGCGCGCCAAAACCGGGTTTGATCGTTGGTGCGCCAGTGCAAGCACCGTGCTAATTATCGCGATGCCGAGAAAGGCGAGGAAGATAAATTCCAGCGCGCCGGCCATCGGTTGAATCATCTCCAAGTGATGCGCGTCCGGCAAAACCATGATTTTCTGCAACAGCAATCGCGGAGTCAGATTCATGATCTTGACCTCCAGACTTGCTCAAAAATAATTGCTCCCAGCAACGTCACAGCAAATGCATTGATTGCCGCGAACGCCTGACGATCTGCTCGCGGTGCCGGACTGAGAATTCCGCGCGTACTCCATGCGAGCCAAACCGCCACCACTGCCAGCGTAATCGCGACGGCCAGATGTTGAATCGCGCCGAAGAGCGGTAACAGTAAACCCAGTGTTGCAGTCGCTAAAATCCAAACGACCGTCACGCGCTTGAGGCGCGTTAGATTTAGTTTATCGGTCAGCACCGGTAAGCCGGCCGCGGCATATTCGCGTTCGGTCCGGAAAAATAGTAGCCAAAAATGCGGCACTTGCCAGACGACAAAAAAGATGATGAGCGCAAACAGCGCCGGGCCGTTCGCCGCGCCGCCGCAGCCGGTCCAGCCGATTGACGGCGCAAACACACCGACCACTGCGCCAATCACCGGCGCCCACGGTGTGATTCGTTTCAGCGGTGTATAAAGTGCGTTATAGGAAAGCACGGCACCGACGCCAAGAATAACGGTCAGCATATTCCCAGTCAGCACGAGCGCACCGAGGCCGGTCAGCAGGAATCCGCCGGTAATAATTTTTGCAACTGTCAGAGTCATTTCACCAGAGGGTAGGGGACGGAGATGAGTGCGCGGCATTTGAGCATCGAGATGGCGTTCTTGGATTTGGTTTAATGCCGCTGCGCCACAGGCGAGGAAGTAGGTGCCGATTAGCGGTAAGCTAATCTTCCAGATGGTCACCGGCGATGCCAATAATGCGCCGGCGGTCGCGGAAATCGCACTCAGCAGTGCGATGCGCCATTTGATTAATGTCAGAATCTGTTTCACTTCAATTGCTTTAATGTGGCGACGATGGTTTCTAAATCTTGTTCGGTCAGATTGGGCACCGGTGGCATTACGTCGGCATAACCTTTGACGATTTCAGCACTCGGTTCCTTGAGCGCGCGACGTAAATAGGCGTCATCTACGACAACGGATTTTTCTTTACCATTTTCAATCACGGTTTCAGTGCGGCCGAAAATTCCGAGCAAACTCGGACCAGTGCCGCGTGTGCCGTCGAGTCGGTGACAAATGAGACAGCCTTTGGATTGCATGAGCGGAATACCGGGGAGTGCGCTGAGATTAAGGGTACCGGCGACGGTGGTGTTGGTGCTGGTGTACCACGCCGTAAAGTCGGCTTCGCTTAAAACTTCCACGCGCGACATCATGTAAGCGTGTTTGAGGCCACAGAATTGCGAACAGTAAATATCCGCCGCGCCCATGCCTTGCGGCTGAAACCAAAGATAGTTGTCCTTACCGGGGACGACGTCTTCTTTGAGACGGAATGCGGGAATGTAAAAACCGTGGATGACATCGACCGATTTGAGATTGAGGCGAACGGGTTTGTTGAGTGGAACAAAAAGCACTTCAGTTTTTTTACCGTTTGGATATTCAAACCCCCATTTCCACATCATGCCGGTCACTTTGACGGTGAGCGCGTCCGCCGGTACATTGCGCATCGTGAGAAACGCCCGGTAGCCGTACCAAAACATCACCATTACGAGCGCGGTCGGAATAAGTGTCCAGGTGATTTCGAGCAATGTGCTTTCGTAGGTTTCTTGAGCTTGAGGATGCCGGGAGCGATGATATTTGATGGCAAAGAAAACCATTAACCCGGTCACGAGAAGTAATAAAAGCGCCGACGCACCGGCGATGAACCAGAAAACAGAATCGACGGCGACAGTGGTGTTGGCGTAGGCGCGGTTCATCGGAGAAGTACATCCACAAAGGTTAAGAGCATGATTACCGCCAACGTGAACAAGGTCAGCAGTAGCATGATCCGAAACATCCGGTCTTCGTAGCGCAGGTGCATGAAGTAGAGCAGCACCAAAGTTCCTTTAATCGTCGCGATGACAATCGCCGCCAAAACACTCCACGCACCAAAATGCATACTCGCCACGGCAATCGTCAGCGCGGTTAACGCCAACAACGCCAACCACACCATTAAATAGGTGCCGAGCGATACCGGTGGATGTTTTTCAGCGTTCATCGTTTATGAAATCAGATAGAACAACGGAAATAGAAAAATCCAAATCACGTCCACCAAATGCCAATACAGCCCGGCGTTTTCGAGGCGAATTAGCTTTTGCTGATCAAGCTTCGCGTCTTCGCTGTATTCAACAGTCACCGAGACTGCGTGGGCTTGCGCATCGACCGGTAGCGTGGTCACCGGTAAGACTCGATGGTGCGGTTTTCCGATCATCCAGACCATTACTCCCAGCACAACCATGCCAGCAACAACGTGAATTCCATGCAGGCCGGTCATGAGAAAGTAGAGACTGTAGAATAAATTCTCACCGGCGGTGCGGCCAGTCAGTTCTTCGGAGCCGGGATAAATTCCATGATGAATCTTGTGCGACCATTCGAGGTATTTGTTAACAAGAAACCAAACGCCGAACCCGATGGTAATAATCAGAAACCACAGACTCGCTTTTCGGTGGCGCCGCTCTAGCATTCCGATGGAAAGCACCATTGTCAGACTGCTTGTGAGGAGAATCGCGGTGTTAATCGCGCCGGTTTTCGTGTCGAGATTGAGCGAAGCATAATGAAAGTCGGCGGGGTTTTTCACTCGGTAAACCGCGTAGAGCAGGAACATTCCGCCAAACAACAATAGTTCGGTGAACAGGAATAACCACATTCCAATTTTCGAGCCGGTGGAGTCTGGATGATATTCGTGAGTCGGAGTGCTCAAGCCGGGTGCCCATCCTTGAATTCGTACGGTCCACCGGTGACGGTTGGAATTGTTTGGAAATTTTCCGTTGGCGGTGGTGATGCGGTTTTCCATTCGAGAGTCGTGGCGTCCCACGGATTGGCGGCGACTTTTGTGCCTTTCTTCAGCGCGACCAGAAATGCGCCGAGGAACATAAATACTCCGGTGGCTAAAATCCACGAGCCGACCGTCGCGACGACATGGTAGGTGTGGTATTGCGGCGGATAGCTGTAGTACCGGCGCGGCATTCCGAGCCAGCCCATAATCATCATTGTGAAATAGAGAAGATTAAATCCGACAAAGATATGCGCCCACGCCACGACAATTGTCCGTTTATTGTACATCTTACCGGTCATTTTCGGAAACCAATAGAGTAACGCCGCGAAGAATCCCATTCCGGTCCCGCCGAACATCGTGTAATGAAAATGGCCGACGACATAATAGGTTTCGTGGACATTAATATCCGTGGCCAGTGCGCCGTTGAGCAATCCGGTCAAACCACCGATGGCAAACAAAAAAAGAAATGTCATCGCAAAAAGCATCGGCGGTTCAATTTTGATTGAGGCTTTGTACATCGTGGCAATCCAGTTAAACACCTTCACGCCGCTGGGAATTGCCACGAGAAATGTCAGCAACGAAAACACCATTCGCGCCGTATTACTCATTCCGCTGGTGAACATGTGATGCGCCCAGACGAGATAACCGACAAATGCAATGGCTAAACTCGAAAACGCAATCGCTTTATAACCGTAGATATTCTTCCGACAAAACGCCGGAATCACATCCGAAACCACGCCCATCGCCGGTAGAATCATGATGTACACCGCCGGATGCGAGTAAATCCAAAATAGATGTTGATACAAGAGCGGATCACCGCCGCGACCCGGATCAAATAAGCCGAGATTTAGAATCCGTTCCGCCATCACCATAATCAAAGTAACGGCCAGAATCGGTGTCGCCAGAATTTGAATCCACGCCGTTGCATAAAGCGACCAAGTGAACAGCGGCATCCGAAACCATGACATCCCCGGACAACGCATCCGGTGGATGGTTGTGATAAAATTTAACCCGGTTAAAATCGAGGAGAAACCAAGAATGAACGCCGCAAAAACTGCCAGCGTCACGTTTGTGTTCGTTCGTAAGCTATACGGCACATAAAAACTCCAGCCGGTATCCGGTGGGCCGTTACCGGAAAACAACGCGGTCAATGCCAATAATGCTCCGATTACATACACCCACCACGACAATAAATTTAATCGCGGAAACGCCACATCCTTTGCGCCGATTTGAAGCGGCAAAATAAAATTGCCGAACGCCGCCGGAATGCCGGGAATGATAAACAGGAAAATCTGAATCACGCCGTGGACGGTAAAAAATGCGTTGTAGGCCGCCGCGCTGTAGAGGTGCGTACCCGGCCAGAGCATTTTTAGACGCATCACGACACCGATTAATACGCCGACGCTGAAAAATATCAGAATCGAAATCAGATAAAGTACGCCAATGCGTTTGTGGTCGGTGGAAAAAATCCAACTGGCTAACCCTTTTCGGTGGCTTTGGTTTTCGAGGTAACTTGGTTCGGTGGTGGTCACTGTAGTGCAAATTCCTTTCGATGTCGGCGCGTTGAAATTACCAACCAAGCAACAAAGAGTCCTAGCAGGAAAAGCATTCCACTACCAGCGACCTTCAACGTAGCAAATACATACCGGCGACCTTCGGGATCATACGAATAGCAAAATGATAGCGCACGGTTGATTGCCGGCATCGGTTGCCCTTTCGCGGCTTCAAGCACGGCCATCTTTATATCAAACGGCATAAAACTGACACCGTATAAATACCGCATTACCCGCCCGTCGGGTGAAAGAATGGTGAGGACTCCGGGATGGTTAAAATCTTTACCGGCAGTGGTGTACCGGAACCCGACCGCATCAGTCACTTGGTCAATTGCCGTTTGTGTTCCGGTGAGAAAGCGCCAAGCCTCCGGAGGGAATGGTTTGTGAAATTGCTTGAGATAATTGGCGCGCTTCTTGGCGGCAGTTGCCGGTGTATCGTTGGAATCGAATGAAATTGTAATGACTTGGTAATCGGTGCCGGGAACCAAATCTGACCGGTCGAGTGAATCTACAAGATTATTCAGCAGCGGCGTGCAAATGCCGGGGCATTCATAATAGACCAATGCGAGAATTGTCGGCTTGCCGAGTAACGATTGCAACGGAACTGGATTTCCTTGTTCGTCGCTGAAAGACACTGCCCCCGGAAGATTTTTTCCTAAATGCTCATCAATTCCAACTGTGCCGCCGAATGTCAGAGTGGGCAAAAGCAAAACGCCACACACCAACCACGACGCAACTGAGGGAATTGTGAACTTCCGATTTGATCCGTTCACGAGAACTACTGGTAAACCACTTTTTTCAAAATGCAAGCGCAACCTGTAAATTTGGTGGGCCCGGTAGGATTTGAACCTACGACCAAAGGATTATGAGTCCTCCGCTCTAACCACTGAGCTACGGGCCCGATTGTTTTCAATGCTGAAATACTATGCATCCTCACGCAGACTGGCAAGCAAATCAACTTACGCCGGTAGTGACGAGCTTGCCGGGTGGGATTGATTCTGATTATAATGCCGGCAATGAAACGTTTCGTGCCGCTTTTGGCTTTGCTGTTGATTGCCGCGACTTCGCTGGAGGAAAACCGCCAATTCCAAGTCGCCAGCGCCGCCTTCAACGACAAACTCTACGATGTCGCCACGCGCCAGATTCAGGAGTTCCTCGAAAAATATCCGCAATCACCACGCACCGGTCATGCGCTTTTCTTACTCGGCCGCGCTCAGCTCAACTTGAACGAGTGGGAAACCGCCATTCATACTTTAGAATCAGCGCTGGCGAAATGGCCGGACAAGCGTACGGACGAAGTCATCTTTTGGATTGGTGAAGCACACGGTTGGGGTGGTGAATTTGCCGCCGCCGAAACCCGGTATGCGGAGCTGATTGAAAAATATCCACGGAGCACATTCGTTCCACCGGCATGGTATGCGCTCGCTACCGCACAATTCCGGCAAGGCCATTATGAAGCGGCGACTACTTCTCTGAATAAAATCCATGCCACCGGTGATCTCGCGCTCGACGCCGAATTGCTGCGCTGCCAACTCCTTCTCGCCGGGCAAGATTTTACCAAAGCCAATGCGGCCCTCGAAGTTGTCGCTCGCAAGGCCGGTAACACTAACCGTGCTTTTTACCGGGCAAATTTCTGGCTGGGCGAATCGCTCGCGCGCCGGCAGCAATTTTCCGATGCACTCCTCCGGTACGCCGTGGTAACCGATGCGTTCAAGGCGAAACCCAACGAACCGGTGGATGCGCAGCTAGCCGGTGAGGCTTGGTTTGCGGCCGGCTGGGCGCATTGGAATGCCGGCGAGTTTGCTACAGCCAGTGAAGCGTTCAGCACGGCCTTGGCGACTGCAACGAGCCGGAAGTTGAAACGCGATGCAATGTTAAAGGTAGCCGAGTGCGCCGCGCGCACCGGCAAGACTGCTGATAGCGTGGCCGGATTAAAAGAATTTTTAGCAAAACAACCGCGCGATCCGTTAGCCGATGCCGCGCAGTTGGCTATCGGCGATTTGACGTTCAGTGGCGGCGCGAGTGGTGCGGTATTGGCGGAATACAATCGTTTCATCAGTACCTACACCAATAGCTCGCTTCTGGTACGCGCCTACACGCAAGCTGGTTGGTGTGCCTGGCAGTTGCAACAATTACCGGCCGCGCTGAGCTACTTCCAAAATGCATTGCCGCTACTCAAGGAAGAGGAAGCGCTCACTGCTGTGCAATTCAAAATTGCCGACATTCATTTTGTACTCGGACAATTTCCAGAAGCGATCAGTAACTTACAGCAACTCATCCGCGCTCATCCGCGGGTCGGCATCGTTGACCGGGCTTACTTTCAACTCGGTGAAGCTCAACGCCGCGCCGGTGATGTGAAAGCCGCGATGGCGATATTCACGACTATCGCGAAAGAATATCCGGCCAGCCATTGGGCGCCGGGCGCACAATATAGCCTTGGTCAATTACTCGCCGGTGAACGCCGGGAAGAAGAGGCGCGCGCCGCATTTGCTGTCGTTCATAATTTCCTAACCAATGAATGGGAATCGAATGCCGCCTTGGCCATCGGCGAATCATTTGCCCGCGAAGGTCAAACGGAACTAGCCATCGCGGAGTTTGATAAACTTACTGCCGCTGGATTGGAAACAGAATTAGCGCAGCAGGCATTTTACGATCGGGGTTGGATTCTTCCGCGCGAAAAAACTTTGGCGGAATTTTCTGAATTTCTCAAAACACATTCCCAAGCAAAACTCGCGCCCGATATCCAATACTGGATTGCCGACGAATACCTCCGGCAGCGTGATTACCTGAAAGCGCAGGCGCAATTCCAGTCGTTAGCGGAAAATTATCCGGCGAGTCGCATGGCGGATACCGCGCAGTATTTTGCCGGGCGCGCCGCGTATGGCCGGCAAGATTTCGAGGCGGCGATTAAGCTTTATGAAACTTTATTGAAAAAGTTTCCGCAATCAAATTGGCGGTGCGACGCGCGATTTGGTCAGGGCGATGCGCTGAGTGAGCTTGGCAAATTTGATGACGCACTGTTGGTGTTTGAGTCGTTGACAAAGGAGTTTCCGGATTGTTCGCTGACCGGTGAAGCGTGGGGGAGGAAAGGGGATTGCCAATACTCGTTGAGCCGGCACGACGATGCGCTGGCAAGCTACCGGAAGGCACTCGATCTCGCAAAAGATTCCGGCACGCGGAATCAGGCGTTGTTCAAACTCGGACAGACGTTTGAGGTGCAGAAGAAATTTGATGATGCGATTCAGCAATACACGAAGGCGCTGTATGAAACGACTGCGGCGCTGACTCCGGATGTACCGGTTGAGCGATTCTGGTCGTGCAAAGCGGCTCGCGCTGCTGCCGGTCTGAAAGAACAGCAGAATCAATGGGCTGACGCCATTACGTTATACATCCGGCTTGGTGAACTCTGTCCGGACTTGAAAGAACTCGCCGATGATCATATTCGGAAACTTAAAACTCCGCATCCCGAAGCTTTACTGGTTCGATAAAAATGGGAATGCATTCTTGCCAAAAGATTGCCAGTTGGATTAAACAGGAGTCATTATGCTGATGCTAATGCAACAAGGCGGACCGTTGATGTGGTTGATTCTATTGAGCGCGGTGGTCGCGTTCGTGATTTTTAGCGAACGATTTTTGTACTACCACCGGGCGCATATTAATACCGGTGATTTTGTGAACGGCATCCGCAATGCGCTGAAGCGCGGCAATGTTTCCGAGGCGCTTGCGTTGTGTGACGAAGCGCCGGGTCCGGTGGCGCAGGTTGTGAAAGCCGGTATCGAAAATCGTGAGCTCCACCGAGAAGACCTCCGCGAAGCAATGGAAGACGCCGCACGTATTGAGATTGCCCGACTTGAACGCCGGTTGGTGGTGCTGGCCACCATCGCCCAGATCGCGCCACTGCTTGGCTTTCTCGGCACGGTCGCCGGTATGATTAGCACTTTCAAAGTCATGCAGGCGACAATGCAGTCCGCGCCCGGCCAATTAGCCGGTGGTGTTTGGCAGGCACTCTTAACGACTGCAGGTGGACTAGTCGTCGCCATCCCGGCGTATGTCGGCTACAATTACCTCGTCAGCCGGATGCGGAGCATTGTGCTGGATATGGAAAAAGCCGCAAACGAAATCATCAACTTCCTGACGCGCCGTCCATGACTTTCAAAACTCACGTCACCATCGCCAACGGTCGCATTGATGCCGCGCCGATGATTAACGTGGTGCTTTTGCTTTTGGTATTTTTACTCCTGAGTTCGCCGTTTGTTTTGCAATCCGGGTTTGGCCTCGTGGAAATGCCGACTGCGCGCGGACCGAAGAATGTTTCACTGCAAGAACTGGTGATTACCATCTCGCGCGACAATCTGCTGTTCTTCAAAAATCAGCCGACGACATTGGCAAAGTTACCGGAGCTTTTACGGAGTGCCGCCGGTGAAACGCGCAATCCCGAACTCATCATCAAAGCCGACCGGCAAGTCGGCTACGATACTTTAATCAAAGTCATCGACAGCGCGTTTGATGCCGGGATTTCGGCCATCAACCTCGCCACGCGAACCGAAACACCGGTCGCGCCGTCAAAATGATTCCGCGCATTCGTGTTCACGAACGCCACGTTTTGATGTGGTTATTGATTGCATCCATGGCGGCGATGGCAATGGTTGCCATCTGGCTGTTTTGGAGCCATCAAGCTAGTCACACTCTTGCACCGGGCGGCGCCGCGCATGTTCATTGGTTGCGGCCAACGCAGCAGCCAATCATTGCTGAGTACTTTGATCCGAGCGTGATGTCGCTCCCGAATCCGCGCGGTTTTTCCGGCAATGCTTGGCGGCATCTTGCGCCGGCGATCCAAACGGCATACAAGCCAGAACAACCACCGGCGTTTCTCGCTTTACCGGCAAGTGCGCCATTGCCGGTTTTATTACCGGAGCCTTCCCTCGGTGAATTGACGCAAACACAAATCACGCCGACTGCAATTGAATCCGAATCCGTTACCACGGCAACGATTGTCCCGGTCACAAATTCGATAATTGAAATCACCGGTGCATTAAGCGGGCGGCAGATTTTACAGTCACCGGTGTTGCCGCTGGCGAGCGTGCCGGTGCGAACCACGCGAGTCTTAATTGCCGTGACCGGTGATGGCCGAGTTCGGTATGCGGTGCTGGAACGCTCGTCCGGAAATGAAGTGCTGGACGGCGCGGTGGTGGAGATTGCCCGGCAGGTGTGGTTTGCGCCGGAACCAAATATAAATCCATTGGCGTTGACGTGGGGCACGCTGCGATTAGTTTGGGCAGCGCGCATTTGAGAGTTGTCATGCGGCACACAAGCCGGTAAGAATAACGGAGTTCGCGGCAGGCGAGTGAAAACCATTTTGAAAAACTGAGGAGAATCGTAATCATGGGAATGTGGATTGGAAGAAATCGAAAAGCACGAGTGACCTACGGGTTTGACGACATTGCGTTGGTGCCCGGCGATATTACAATTAATCCGAACGAAGTGGACACGACATTCCAGCTCGGGGCACACAAAATTCGCGTGCCGATTTTGGCGAGTGCGATGGACGGCGTGGTGGATGTAAAATTTGCGATCGCCATGGGTAAACTCGGCGGCGTCGCGGTGCTAAATCTCGAAGGCGTGCAGACCCGGTACAAAGATCCGGCGGAAATTCTCGACAAGATTGCGAGCGCGACCAAAGAAGAAGCTACGCATCTGACGCAGCAAGTTTATACCGAACCAATCAAAGAAGAACTCGTTGCTCAGCGCGTCAAGGAAATCAAAGCGGCTGGCGTTCTTTGTGCTGTTAGCGCGATTCCGCAACGCGCAGAACGTTTCGGTGCAATTGCCCAAGAAGCCGGTGCGGATATTTTTGTGGTGCAATCTACCGTTTCCACCGTTCGTCATATCTCCAGCGAATATGCGACGTTCAATGTTGCTGAGTTCTGCAAAGCGATGAAAATTCCGGTGGTCATCGGTAACACGGTGACATATTCCGCGACGCTCGAACTGATGCAAAGCGGTCCGGCGGCGATTCTTGTCGGTGTTGGTCCCGGTGCGGCTTGCACCACGCGCGGCGTTCTTGGTCTCGGCGTGCCACAGGTCACGGCGACGGTGGATTGCGCAGCCGCTCGCGACCATTATTTCAAACAGACCGGCCGGTATGTTCCGATTATTACCGATGGCGGAATGAATAAAGGTGGCGATATTTGCAAAGCATTCGCTTGCGGTGCGGATGCGGTAATGATTGGCAGCGCGTTTGCGCGAACGAAGGAAGCGCCGGGACGTGGTTATCACTGGGGTATGGCGACTCCACACGCGAATTTACCACGCGGCACTCGCGTCCGTGTCGGTGTCACCGGCACAGTGAAGCAGATTCTTTTTGGCCCGGCTGAACTTGATGACGGTTCGCAGAATTTAATGGGTGCGCTGATGACCTGTATGGGCAACGTCGGGAAAAAGAATATTCGTGAATTCCAAGAAACCGACATCATTATTGCTCCGGCGATCAAGACCGAAGGCAAAATCTTCCAGACCGTCCAAGGCGTTGGCATGGGCAGCAAGTAGTGATGGAACAAATCATCATCCTCGACTTCGGGTCGCAATACACGCAAGTCATCGCGCGGCGGATTCGCGAATGTCAGGTATTTTCGCAAATTCTCCGGTACGATACGCTGGCGGAAAAGCTGGCGGAGTTAAAACCGAGCGGCATTATTCTCAGCGGTGGACCGTGCAGTGTTTACGATAAGAAAGCACCACATTGCGATACCGGCATCTGGAAACTTGGCGTGCCGATTCTTGGTATCTGCTACGGAATGCAGTTAATGGCGCATCAGCTCGGTGGCAAAGTTCAACCAGGTGGAAAGCGCGAGTACGGGCCGGCGGAAATTGACATCGCAAAAGATACGACGCTATTCCGCGAGATGGCTTATGAGCAACAAGTCTGGATGAGCCACGGTGACAAGGTTACTAAACTACCGGCGGGATTTATTACCGTTGCCAAGAGTCAGAACTCACCGTATGCGGCGATTGCGAATAATAAACGGCGGCTGTACGGCTTACAATTTCATCCAGAAGTTCACCACACGCCGAATGGCAAACAAATCATTTCCAATTTTGTTCACGGTATCTGCGGTTGCGGCCGGAACTGGACAATGAAATCGTTCATCGAAAATTCCATTGAGGAGATTCGAGCGAGAGTTGGTAAAGACAAAGTGGTACTCGGCCTCTCCGGTGGTGTGGATTCTAGCGTCGCAGCGGCTTTGATTCACAAAGCTATCGGCGATCAACTCATCTGCGTGTTTGTCAATAACGGCGTACTTCGCAAAGGCGAAGCCGAGAGTGTTCAGCGAGTTTTTGGTGAACATCTGAAAATGAAACTGGTGTACACCGATGCAACGCGGATTTTCTTGTCAAAGTTGCGCGGCGTCACCAATCCGGAACGGAAGCGCAAAATTATCGGTCGCACCTTTGTCGAAGTTTTCGATAAAGCGGCTCACAAAGCCGGTAAGGCAAAGTTTCTCGCGCAAGGAACGACTTATCCCGATGTAATCGAAAGCGTTCCGATTGCTGGCAACCCGGCGGCAATGATTAAGAGCCATCACAATGTTGGTGGTTTGCCGAAACGGATGAAACTTGAATTACTCGAACCACTCCGGCAGCTATTCAAGGATGAAGTTCGCGAAGTCGGTACACAACTCGGCTTGCCGAAAGAAATCGTCTGGCGTCAGCCGTTCCCTGGCCCCGGTCTCGCGGTGCGAATTCTGGGCGAGGTCAACCGCGAGCATATTACCGTGTTGCAAAATGCCGACTGGATTGTCATCGAGGAAATGAAAAAAGCAGATTTGTATTACAAAATTTGGCAGACATTTGCCGTGTTGTTACCGGTGAAGAGTGTCGGAGTGATGGGCGACGAACGCACTTACGAAAATGCAATTGCCATCCGCGCGGTAGATAGCGTGGACGGCATGACCGCCGACTGGGTGCGATTGCCGTATGATTTACTCGCCCGGCTTTCGACGCGGATCATCAATGAAGTCAAGGGTGTCAACCGCGTTTGTCTCGACATCTCCAGTAAGCCACCGGCGACGATTGAGTGGGAATAATCGCCGCCGGTACGTTAAGCGTACGAGCCTAATTCTTTTGTGAGTGCGATGAATTGACGGAATTGCTCAAGACTCACACTGTCGGGTACGGAATGGTCGGAACCACCGATGTAGCCGCCGTTTTTCTTCATCACCGGTATTACCTCACGCATGTGAGCTTCAAGCTTAGCCGGTTCCCAATATAACGCGGCGTTTAGACCGCCGTGGAAAGTGAGTTGCTGGCCGTATTTCTGCTTTAGTTCGACTGGATTCATCCCGGCTTTCACTTCAATTGGGTTAAGAATTTGAACGCCGATATCGATAAAGTCAGGAATGAGCGGCAGCACGTTGCCACAGGAGTGAAGCTCGACGACGACACCATGGGCGTGCGCCCATTCGCAAGCGCGCCGGTGGACTGGCTTGAGTAGCTCTCGGTACATTGGTAACGAGAAAAACTGATGTCCTTTATAACCGAGATCATCCGGCCACTGAATGGCATCGAAATGAAAGCCTTGGTCCCAGACCCAATCGAGTAAGGCCAATTGCGTACTGAGTTGCGTATTCCACATGTCCACAATCCAAGCAGGGTCTTCCGCCAGCGCCATGAGAACCGTCTCCGTACCCACCATCCATGAATGCGTTACATCGAAACCGAACCAGAGGTAGACATAAATCCACCGGCCTTCGGAACGCCACCGGGGAAAGTTATCCTGTAGTCGCTTGATGTCCACCCGGTCGTACGTTGGCGTGATGCGCTGTTTGGCGACACGCCAAGCGTCGGGATCGGTGATTGTAAAATTAAGAAACTCCGGCACGCCGCCGTGTTTTTTCCAGTCTTTTATCGTCGCACCCCATGAAGTGGTGCGGATGCGGTAGTCATTGGTTTCTTCAAGAACTTTCGTGGGATACTGCGGGCTGTTATCCACTTCAAATTGAACGAACCGGTCAACCTCAAAATACTCATCCCAGTCAACATTGGACGGCAAGCCTTCATTGTGCCAGCGTTCCAAGGTAGAAGGCCATGGGATGTCAGTAATCGGAATGCGGTCGGCTTCTTGGTGTTGAAGGATGCGGCGCATTCGTTCTTGAGTAGTCATCATGTCGTTATCGCTAGCACAATCGGAACTCGACAGTCAAGGGTGCGGGCTTGACGTTGGGGTAGGGTGGTAGGCTATGCTGATGATTACGGACGATGTCTTCAGAATACGATAATATATCTGACCTGAACCAACCTGTTCGCTACCGGCGTCCGCTTTTCGAGCGCCTGCAAGATTTAACTTTCAAGTTCGACCGTGGAATGGGCGTGCGCTGGTTCCGGTTAGGATTCTTTCTTCTGGCAGTGCTCCTGGTAATCTTGATCTATACCGGCACTCAGTTTCATGGATTGCGCAGTCGCGAATCAATGGATTTAGGACAGTTGGGTCGGAACTTGGCGCTGGGACGCGGGTATGTGACGAGAAATATTCGGCCGGTCGATCTCGCATATTTGGGTTCGATTGGAAAACCGTCATTACGCGAAGACCGGGAAGTTATCCCTGAGCTGTGGACGCCACCGGTGTATCCCATGATTTTGGCGGGTTGGTTTCGGATTGTAAAACCACAAACGCGAATCGGTTTTGTCAAACATGAATTGCAGATTTCAGCGCAGCAGTTGCCGGCGGACTTAGGAAAACTCCAGTCACTTTATGCCGGCGCGCGTGGGGAGGCGATGCGCATTGACCGGATGATGGTAATTTTGGCTTGGATATTTTTCCTCGCGGATTTGGGAATGGTGTTTTTAGTTGCCCGCGAGTTGTTTGACCGGCGGATTGCACTGATCAGTGTGGTGCTGTGCTTACTCTGCGATTCATTACTAGATTCGTGCGTTGACGGCGGGATGTTGCCGTTTTTAGCACTATTAGTTTTAGGGCTGGTATGGCTGTTGATGAAAGCACAACGCTGGGCGGCGACGAAGATTTCAGTCTATTGGGTGACCGGTGCGCTAGTTGGTTGCGGCTTACTGGTTGGGGTGGCGACGCTCACGCGTTACACGATGGTGTGCCTGCTGGTGCCGGTGGCGCTACTCTTGAAGATGACGATGCGTGTGGGATGGCGTGTGAAATTCGGCTTTTGTTTCGGCGCGTTTTTGCTGGTGCTGACGCCGTGGATGATGCGCAATTTCAAGGTGGCGGATTCACCATTTGGATTGGCGCGCTGGTCGGCAACTCGAATTGCGCCGGATGAACGCGGAGAAAACACCGCCCGGTTGGAGTTAGAACGCCAGTTCAACGTTAAGCAAGATTTGGGCTGGAAACGATTAGCGGTTCACGCGTTGACCAACTGGAAAAAACTTTATCGCGAGACAGTGAAAGATACCGGAGCAGGCTACTTGATTGCATTTTTTTTAGTGGGACTGCTCTACCGGTTCCGTCGGGATGAAACCGGACGCCTCCAGTGGTTGATTGCAGGGGCGCTAATCGTTACTGGAATCTGGTTGGGATTCGCGGGGCTACCGGAGAAAAACTTCTTTACAGTTTTCGTTCCGGTAATTGCGATGTACAGCGCGGCGTTTTTCTTTGTGATGTTCGAGCGACTGCAATTGCGAAAACGCTGGGCACGACGCGGGGTTGTGGGATTGTTTGTAGGGATGAATGTCTTACCGGCGGTGATGACGCTTTTACCACCGCGTCCGCTATCACCATATCCGCCCTATGACGGTGGAGTGGTGACGGCAATGGGGGAGACGTTTCGCGAACATGACTTATTGGCGAGTGATATTCCGTGGGCGGTGGCGTGGTATAGCGACCGGTCGGCGGTGTTGATTCCGGTGGAGGAAAAAACATACATGGAATTTATCAATGATCCGTTGCACGTAATTTCCGGTATCTATCTAACAACGCGGAGTGAGTGGCGTTTGGATGCGATTCAGAATTATAAATTTTGGTTGAGCAAATATGACTTTGTTCATCCGCCGCCGGAATCGTTTCCATTGAAGTACCGGCGGCAGTTAACGCCGGATGGTGAACAAGTTTTGTGGAGCGATCAACCGAAGTGAGCAATTGACATTGCTGGAGGTCTGTTCCAAGTTTAATGAGTCTTATGGAAGGTAAAAGTTTTAGGCAAATATTAGCGGGGATTACCGGCAATCGCGACTCTTTGCGCCGGTGGATGCTAGGAATCGTCGCGTTCGGCTTGATTGTGTATGCATACGGAATTAGCCGGGTCTGTATGTTTCAAATCACGCCATTATCGATGTTTGGTTGGTTGGCGGTGTTCTGGGGGCGCGGCGGTGATTATGCGCATGGATATCTTGTACCGGTCGCGTCTGTTGGTTTTTTTGTTTGGAAGTGGCGGACGACTTTGCAGAAATTACCGGTGGCATCGTCAGTGTGGGGATTAGGATTTATTGCGTTGGCAATGTTGTTGTACGTGGCCGGTGTTCGTGGTCAAGTTCCGCGATTGGTTGCCGGTTCATTGATAGTGTTAGTTTTTGGAATGGTGTTGTACTTAGGTGGTTGGCTATGGGCAAAAGAGCTTTGGTTTGCATGCGCCTTTTTGCTTTTCATGATTCCGCTGAATGTGATTGATCCGTATGTGTCGTTTCCGTTACGGATGTTCGTGGCAAACATTTCCTGCGGGCTATTAAATCTATTGGGATTGGGAGTGTACAGTCAGGGCACGGGAATCTATTCACAAGCTGGAAGATTCATGCCGCTGGATGTCGCGGATCCGTGTAGCGGGATTCGCTCACTGATGGCATTGATGGCGTTGACGGCGTTGTACGGCCAACTGGCGATGGATCAAGGCTGGAAAAAGTTAGTCCTATTTCTTTCCAGCGTACCGTTGGCGGTATTGGGCAATTTAGCGCGCATTACAACAGTGGCCTTGGTGGCGCAAGGATTTGGTTACGATCCGGCGATGAAGATTTATCACGAGTTTTCTGGATACATTGTCTTCAGTCTGGCAATTTTATGCATGCTCGGTCTCGGTACATTATTGAATGTTCGTTACCGGGAGTTGATTGAGCATTGGTTGCAGGAAGAGACTCCGACAAATAATCTTAAGTCAGGTTAATTAGTAGATTATTAGCATTGTTAAAAACTTGACCGACGGGCGATGTTTTGACATATAAGCATTCATTATGAATCTCCGAGCCACGTTTTTTCTCCTATTAGCGATTACATTACAACAGGTAGGTTCTTGGACAACTCTTTTAGCCAGCGACACTAATGTCTTTCTGGCTAATGACGGATTGCAGAGCGCAATTTACACCGCCACCGGTGTAAAGGTTATTGGTTCGTCTGATAATGCGAATTATTTGTTAGGGGCTAATAGTAGCAATAGTGTTTTAGCAATTGCGGTTCACCACATGGAATATGTTCTTGATCCAACCTTGCGCCCAGTAATTCGGCTGGTTGCCTACAAGAAACCGACAAAAACCACTCCCGGAGTTATCACTGCGACGCTTGTTGAATTCACTGAATTTGAGCATGTTTTTAATCTAAACAATCTGCTCGTTATGCGTGCCTATGGTACTGGGCTGACTGGGGTTAACGGTGCAAGTCTGGATGCCATCATCAATCTAACTTATATCGGCAATACAAACGGCGCTCCTGCGCAGCCGACGCAAGTTTCAATCCAACCGCTTGGTTTAGTTAAGCCCAACAACAAGCCAAGTTTTAAGACTCCAAGCACTATGGACGAGGGAACGGTATTGTTAACCACCGATGATCCTGCCCATCCAATATTGCAAGTAGATGTGACTGGAATCGGGACTCGACCGGTTTCAAATTGCAATGTTAACCTCAGTTCAACTCTGATTGACTTCGGCACGCTTACTGTCGGCACCACGAATACTCAGCCTCTAATCTTGCGCAATAATGGTTCGCTTCCTTGCACCGTTAGCGGAATTTTACTCAATGGCGGCTCGGCGTTTTCTGTGATTGCGCCAACAACGCCATTCACGCTTGCCACCAATAATGCAATCACGCTTTTGGTTCGATACATTCCAATCACTAATGCTAATGACAGTGCGGTATTACGGATTAGCAGCACCGATCCGTCAGCTCCGCAGCAATATGTTAACTTAAGTGGCGACGGCACTACGGCATCACCTGTAAACATTACGGTTAGTCCGGGATTGTTAAATTTTGGCTCGGTTCAAATCGGAAGTAACCGGTCACTGAATGTCACAATCATAAATAGTGGCGGAACCACTGGCGCGGTAACAGCACTTGCCTTGGCAACATACAGCACCAATTTTACTTATGCACCGCCGGCGCCGTTTAATCTTCCGCCATCTTCCACACAAACCGTGGCGGTGACTTATCAACCGCTTGACACTTCAGCCTCGACCGGTGCCTTGCAAGTTCAAGATACCGACCCTAACAATCCATTTGCCTCTGTCAGTTTAATTGCAACGGGTATTACGCCGGTCTGTTCCTTACAAATCGGGCCGACCAGCCTGAACTTTGGCGCGGTGACTAATGGTGGAATTCTGAGCCTGCCTGTCAGCGTGACCAATAATGGTTTGGCGAATTGTTCCATTACCTCCATTGGTTACACCGGTAGTCCGGATTTTACAAACCTGCCGGCGGTGACATTACCAATCGTACTCCCTCCCGGTGCCACGACAAATCTGAGCTTCAGCTTTATGCCGACCGGTGGGCTTGAAACTGGGAGCGCGTCGATTAACGACAGCGCTGGTTCTACCACAATTACATTCTCCGGTCTTGGTGCAATAATTTCTTCAAACTGCGCTGTGAATGTGAGCCCAACCAATCTTGCCTTTGGCAATGTTGCAATCGGTGCAACGAATACATTAACTTTCGTTGTTAGCAATACGAGTGCCACTAACTGCAGTGTGAATGGGCTTATCCTCAGTGGCAGCACAGCTTTTTCAACCAATACGCTGGCTCTCCCCATTCAATTACCACCGGGATCGCAGGTGGAAATCGGCGTTCGGTATAAGCCGTCTGCAATTGGAGCCGACACAGGAACTTTACAGGTTGTCACCGGTGATCCAGTAAATCCAATTGTCGCAGTTGGACTAACCGGCAACGGCCTAGAGCCCTCAATTAGCCTTAGCACAAACAACCTTCAGTTCGGTCAACTGCCCGCCGGTAGTAATGTCACTTTGAATGTGTGGCTGACTAACTCCGGTGAGGTGATTGCTACGATTTATTCGATCTCACTCAGTGGTAGTCTTAATTTTACACTTGATCCCATTGTACCACGCTCGCAGTTTGAGTTGACCAACAACGCTTCTGTGCTAATACCGGTGACGTATATTGCACCGCCTTATCCTTCTGCCGATGTGGGTGCGATTATCATCAGTAATAACTCACCGGTCTCACCGCAAATTGTTTTACTAAACGGTACTAGCTTGCAAAGCCTTCTGTCGATTTCGCTAAATAGTTGGTCGTTTGGAAATGTCGTTATTGGCAACACAAATTCTGCGGCGGTTACAATCCGGAACACCGGCAACACAAATGGAACAGTTGAAGCTGTAGAGGTGGATGGTAGTGGTCAGTTTATCGCTAGTCCAACCGCTCCGATTTTGATTGGGCCAGGATCATCAACTAACCTCAATATCCGGTACATTCCAGCCAATTTGCAGACACTAATCCTCTTCGGCGGTGCCGTAACAAGCTCTGGTAAACCAACCAAAGTGAGTCCCTAACCATGCACAAACTACAGCAAAAAATGAATATTCCCTTAGGTCGATCCATTGCGAGCGTAGTCGTTGTATTTATTATGCTACTCTTGTGCTTTACTCCACCGGCGGCACAAGCGGGTATTACAAATGTTATTTGGCAGGCGACTCTCGCCGGTCAGTTGGCGATTCAGCAATACAACGGCAAGCTGCAACCGAGAGAGCAGATCGCCAATTTTAAAAATAGCGACTTCCTGGCAATGGTCATTGGCGGCGCAAGTTCAACAAATGCAGTTTTAGGAGTTAACTTCGTGATGGCTGGTGGGCAAACTAACTTCTATCTAAGTGTGTATGATAAAACTAATCGTCAAAACTTCCTGCGAATTACCACAAATGAAACTATGGCGCTGATTTCCGATGGTAAAAATTTGACGTTCACGATTGAAGCCCCCATGTTAACAACAAATAGCACCTGGGGTGGCGGTTTTCTACGGATTGCCGGTACAGGCAAGATTGTGAGCGGCGTGCCAGGACAATTAAATGCGGCCGTCAATGGGGTTTTTATTGATAACCGTCCAAGCGACTTGAATGGAACAACCGGACTGGTAATCAAGGCGACGCTGAGTACGCTGAGTACACCTCTTCGTGTTCAACCATCCAATTAAACCATTGGATGTGGCATTCTTTGTGTTGGGTTACCTCCAGGCAATTAAGATAGCAACTTCTCGGCGTCAGTCTGGTATCAGACTACTGGCGATGCTGAGTTTGGTTCTGTTTTTTACCCTCCCAGCTCGCGCCCAACAAACCATTGTTCTGGGGCCTTTACATGGCGATTTAGGTGTTCAGGCTGGATTTCAGTATACCGACAACATTAGTAATACTAGCTCAAACAAACAAAGCGACCTTTCGTTATTGGTCGGTCCAACTTTTAATGGTGGCCTAACACTACCGGTCCACTTTGGAAGCTCTATGAGCGACGAGATGACGCTTGGCGCTGGTGTTTCATATCAAGAACAATTCTCGGTGACTTCTAATTACATGAAGCAGACGTTCAACTCACCGGTAAACGTGAATCTGATGATTCCGGTGCGGGTTTATGAATGGAAGATAACGATTAGCGATACATTCTCCTTTGATAATACATCACTTGATAGTGCTGTTTTAGCTGGGCAGCAACAGGTTGAACAATACAACAACATTGTATCAATCAACGCTGATCGTAGCTATGGCAAGGCAGGGATCATGGGGACTGTCATTCTAGCATAGGGCCGGGCCATCGGTGAGACCATGGCGGTTA
>CAINDI010000145.1 GCA_903847335.1 uncultured Verrucomicrobiota bacterium
AGGAGATGATGGTGCAGGTCAATTCGTACCGGACAGACATCGGTGCAGGAACCGCAAAGCGAACTGGCAAAGGACAAGTGCGACCATTCTTCCGCACCGTGCAAACGCGGTGTGAGGACGGAACCAATCGGGCCTTGATAAGTGGTGGCGTAAGTGTGGCCGCCGATGGTTTTGTAAACTGGGCAGGTATTCAAGCATGCGCCGCAGCGAATGCAATGCAACACATCGCGCATTTCCGGATTGGCCAGTAATTTTGTCCGGCCGTTGTCGAGGAGGATGACGTGGAATTCAGTCGGGCCATCGGGCTCGCCGTCGCGACGCGGACCACCGACGAGCGTGCTGTAGCTGGTGAGCGCCTGACCGGTGCCGCTGGTACAGAGTAGTGGCCAGAATAATCCGAGATCGCTCATTCGCGGAATTAATTTCTCGATACCGGCAATGGCGACATGGATGCGCGGCAGCGAAACGGTGAGGCGGCCGTTGCCTTCGTTGGTGGTGAGGGCAATCATGCCGGTGTCGGCGATGAGAAAATTTGCGCCGGTAATACCCATGTCGGCGGTGAGAAAGTGTTGCCGGAGTTGCTCGCGCGCGACCATCGTCAATTCTTCCGCCGGAGCATCGAGCGGCGTGCCGAAGCGCTCGTTGAAATCTTTGGCGATGTCGGCTTTACTTAGGTGCATGACCGGCGTGACGATGTGGTAGGGCGGTTCGTTGCGGAGTTGGCAGATGTATTCGCCGAGGTCGGTCTCGACCGGTTGGATGCCGGCGGCTTCAAGCGCGGGGTTGAGGTGGATTTCCTCGGTCGTCATGGATTTGGCTTTGACGACTTTGCGGACGCCGTGTTGTCGGGCGAGTGTTAAAACGATTTGACGGGCTTGCTCGGCGTCTTCAGCCCAGTGGACATGGCCGCCGTTGGCGAGGACGTTGCGCTCAAATTGCTCGAGGTACCGGTCGAGGTGGTTAATTGTTTCAAATTTAATTTGCGCGGCGCGAGACCGGGTGTTTTGCCAATCGGCGAACTTGTCTTTACCTCTAGCGACACCAACATCGTAGCTGGAAATATTTTTCTGGATGATTGCGCGATGTCGGAGATCGGTGGCTTTGGCAGCGGCGGCGTTGGAGAATTGTTGCGCAGTGTTCATTGCGCGGCCAACACTTCTGCTAGCGAAATAGTTTTGATTGGAAATTTTTTGCGGCGCAGGCCGCCGCCGATTTGCATCAGACAACTAGAATCGGCGCTGATGACATACTCGGCACCGGTGCGCTGGATGGATTCAATTTTCACTTCATCCATCGCAAACGACACGAGCGGGAACTTGACTGAGAATGTGCCGCCGAACCCGCAGCAGGTTTCGGCTTGATCCATTTCGATGAGTTCGAGATCGCGGACGTGCCGGAGGAGTTGCCGGGGTTCGTCTTTCAAGCGGAGTTCGCGCAGGCTGTGACAGGAATCGTGGTAGGTGACTTTCGCCGGGAACCGCGCGCCGACGTCGGTGACGCCGAGTTTTCGGACGAGGAATTCGCCGAACTCGAAAGTGTTGGCGGTGACCGGTGTGGCCGCGCCGAGGAGTTGGGGATAATTGTTCCGCACCATCGAGGTGCAGGAACCGGATGGACAGACGATCGCGTCGTAGCCGTCAAAAACTTTCAGATAGCGCTGGGCGAGTTCGCGGGCTTCGGGCCAGTAGCCGGTATTAAAGGCCGGTTGGCCGCAACAAGTTTGTTCCGCCGGGAACTCAGCGGTAATTTTGAGCCGTCGCAGGACAGTCACCATTGCTTTGCCGACTTCGGGATAAAGTTGGTCAATGAAACATGGAATGAATAGACCGACGCGCATTACCACCTAGACTAGGGGCTACATGAACGCACGACAAGCGGAAATTTTTATGAAAATAATTTAAAATCAGTGTTGACAGATTTTTGGCGAACGATATAGTCACGACGCGTTAGTAGTAGGAAAGTTCGGACATAATTTAATAAGTACGGTTGAATTCCGTTGCTCGTGATTTATAAAAAGTTACGAGAATGGGATTTTTTACCGTCTTTTTGTTTTGCAGTTTTAGTAGGCGAGCAGCGAGAGGGAAAGTCGACCTCGATGATAGCAGGGCGGTAGGCGAAGAGAGTTTGCCCACGTAGCTCAGTTGGTAGAGCACGTCCTTGGTAAGGACGAGGTCATCGGTTCAAACCCGATCGTGGGCTCCAGATTTAATAAAACGACGTTCAATCAACAAGTAAAACGGAGAATAGCATGGCAAAAGATAAATTCGAGCGCACAAAGCCACATGCGAATGTGGGAACGATTGGTCACATTGACCATGGTAAAACAACTTTGACAGCTTCGCTGTTGGCAACCTTGTCAAAACAAGGGAAGGCTACAGTGAAGAGCTATGCCGATATTGCCAAAGGCGGTACAGTTCGTGACGATACGAAGACGGTCACGATTGCTGCGGCACACGTTGAATACGAGTCGGATAAGCGGCACTATGCACACGTCGACTGCCCTGGCCATGCTGATTATGTTAAGAACATGATTACCGGCGCCGCGCAGATGGACGGTGCAGTTCTTGTTGTTAGTGCTGCTGACGGCCCAATGCCGCAGACGCGCGAGCATATTTTGCTGGCTCGCCAAGTCGGCGTCCCGGCAATCGTTGTGGCATTGAACAAGGTTGATTTGGTGGATGATCCGGACTTGTTGGAGTTGGTGGAAATGGAAATCCGCGATTTGCTGAACAAGTATCAATTTCCTGGTGACACGACGCCAATCGTGCGTGTCTGCGCTAGTAAGGCGTTGGCGGGAGATCCGGAGGCTGAGAAGGGGATTCTCGCGCTAGTTCAGGCGATTGATGATTTTATCCCGCAGCCGGTTCGTGAAACTGATAAGCCTTTCTTGATGCCGGTCGAAGACGTATTCTCAATCACCGGTCGTGGAACGGTGGCAACAGGACGCGTGGAACGTGGTACGATTAAAGTCGGCGACGAAGTTGAAATTGTTGGTTTGCGCGACACGACGAAGTCAGTCGTGACTGGCGTGGAAATGTTCCGCAAGTTGTTGGATCGGGCGGAAGCCGGCGACAACATCGGCGCATTGCTGCGCGGCATTGAAAAAGACGGGATTGAACGCGGTCAGGTTATTGCCAAGCCGGGTTCCATCACGCCGCACAAGAAATTCAAAGCGGAAGTTTACGTTCTGTCGAAAGACGAAGGTGGTCGTCATACGCCATTCTTCACCAAGTACCGGCCGCAATTTTATTTCCGCACGACGGACGTGACCGGTCAGGTGACGTTGGCGGCGGGCGTTGAAATGGTTATGCCGGGCGACAACGTGAACGTGGAAGTTGAACTCATTACGCCAATCGCGATGGAAAAGACTATGCGTTTCGCGATTCGCGAAGGCGGTCGGACCGTCGGCGCGGGCCGAGTAACAGAAATTCTGGAGTAACCGGTCAATGCCGAGGGAATTAATCACGCTGGCCTGCACCGAGTGCAAGAGTCGCAACTACGTTTCGACTAAGAATAAAAAGGGGCAACCCACCGGTCGCTTAGAGTTGCGGAAGTTTTGTGCGAAATGTGGCAAGCATATCATGCATCGCGAACAGAAGTAGTCGCGATGGGAACAGCGGTTCTGTTGGATACGCCAGTAGCTCAATTGGCAGAGCGACGGTCTCCAAAACCGTAGGTTGGGGGTTCAAGTCCCTCCTGGCGTGCCAGCCCCGGTTAGCACTTGAGAGAATTTAATGGACGAAACTAAAAAGCCGAATCTCGTTGTCAAAACGAAGACGTTCTTTGCGGAGGTCGTGACGGAGTTGAAAAAATCCGCATGGCCGACGCGTAAGGAATTGCTCGACTCGACCTTGGTCGTGATTACGACGATGTTGATTCTTGGCATATTTGTGGCGGTGGCGGACTTGGTGTTCGTCAAGATTATTGGAGCGCTGACTAAGTCGGCTTAAGAATGATCATGGTGGAACAAGAAACCAAATCTGAATTCCAGTGGTTCGTGTTGCACACGTTGTCCGGCCAAGAGAATAAGGTCAAGGACAGCATTGAAAAGCGACTCAAGATTGATGAGATAGATGACCTGATTAAGCAGGTACTCATTCCAACTGAAAAAGTTGCAGAAGTTAAAAAAGGCAAAAAGACCACCAGCACTCGGAAGTTTTACCCCGGTTATATTCTTGTTCACATGAAGTTGCTTGATGAAAAAGGCCGGTTACTCGACCGGCCATGGTATTTCATCCGCGACACGCCCGGTCTCATTGGGTTCATCGGTGGTGACCGACCGGTGCCGTTGAAGATAGATGAGGTCAATAGCATTCTTTCGCAAATTGAAGAGCGGCAAGATAAGGCGACACCGAAGGTGGCCTTTGAAAAGGGCGAGACCATCAAGGTGACCGACGGACCATTCCAAAACTTTACGGGCGTGATCGACGAAATCGATCCGTCGCGCGGCAAACTCAAAATTTCGGTTTCAATTTTCGGGCGTTCAACCCCGGTGGAGCTGGAGTATTGGCAAGCGGAGAGGGCATAACATGGCATCAGGCAAACCAGTTACCGGTATTATTAAACTTCAGATTCCAGCCGGTCAGGCGAATCCGGCGCCACCGGTCGGTCCGGCGCTCGGTCAGCAGGGCGTTAACATCATGGCGTTCTGCAAAGAATTTAACGCCGCGACGCAAAAGCAAGCCGGCTTGATTTTGCCGGTCATTATCACGGTCTACAAAGACAAGACATTCACTTTCATTCTCAAATCACCACCGGCAAGCGTATTGTTGAAGAAAGCTGCCGGGATTGCGACGGCGAGTGGCGTGCCGAACCGGACGAAGGTTGGCAAGGTGACGAAGAAGCAAGTTTTAGAAATTGCCAAGACGAAGATGGCCGACCTCAACGCGAAAGACGATGAGGGTGCTTGCCGGATTATTGCCGGCACGGCGCGGAGTATGGGCATCGACGTCATCGATTAGTGAAACCAACGCGGGAGGTCGCCAGTCGGGTGGCCGTTTGTACTGCAACAAAGGAAAAGAAAAATGGCAAAGCACGGTAAACGTTATACGGCAGCGCTGAAATTGGTGGACCCAAAGCGCAATTATAAACTCGGCGAAGCTGTCGAGTTGTTGAAGCAGCTGCCGAAACCAAAATTTGATGAGACCGTTGAGCTGGATTTTAAGCTCGGCGTAGATCCGAAACAAAGCGACCAGATGGTGCGCGGAACGACTCCGCTGCCGCATGGCTCCGGTAAGAAAGTACGCGTGGTGGTGTTCGCAAAAGGCGCGGCAGCATTGGCGGCAAAAGAAGCCGGTGCGGATCAAGTTGGTTTTGAAGAATTGGTGAAGCAAGTGCAGACCGGCTGGACGGATTTTGATGTTGCGATTGCGACGCCGGAGGCGATGCAAGAAGTCCGAAAGCTCGGTAAGCAACTCGGTCCAAAAGGACTGATGCCGAACCCGAAGACCGGCACAGTGACTGACGACGTGGCGAAAGCCATCGCGGAAGTCAAAGCAGGTCGAGTGGAATTTAAGATGGACAAAGCCGGTAACATACACGTCGCGTTTGGCAAATTGTCATTTGAGGCGAAAGCGATTGAAGAGAATGGTCGAGCAATCATCAGCGCGCTGATGCATGCGAAGCCTTCCAGTTCAAAGGGCAAGTTTATCGAGAGCTGCACGCTGTCCAGCACGATGAGCCCTGGGCTGAGCATTGACACGCACGAATTTGCGCCGAGCACAACGTAGGCTGGTCAGGATTACCAATGAGAGATGAGAAAAAACAGATTGTTGATGACTTAAGCAAGCAAGTCGGTGCGTCGCCGTTTGTGTTGATTACCGACTACACGAAAATGACGGTGACAGAGTTCGCTTCGTTGCGCAAGAAGTTGCGCGGGGCGCACGCCGAATGCCATGTCGTGAAGAACTCGATGCTCCGGCACGCCGCGAAGGAAGCCGGTCTCGGTGAGTTTGATAGCGTGCTCGCTGGGATGACCGCAGTGGTCATCGGTAGTGCGAAGGCCGATGTGAGCGCGACGGCGAAAATTTTGAAGGAGTTCACCAAGGCCACCGAAAAAGGCAAGGTGAAACTCGGCGTAATGGGTAAGCAAGTTCTGCAACCTGCGGACGTGGATGTCGTGGCTGAATTGCCATCGCTCGACGTCTTGCGTGGACAGTTGGTGGGCTTGCTCCAAACGCCGGCCACGCGGATCGCCGTTGTTGTCGGCGCGCCGGCCAGTCAACTTGCGCGCGTCATTCAGGCGCACGCAGACAAAGAAGCTGCCGCTCAACCAGCGGCGGCGTAACCGGTTCCTCGTCGAGCCGCCGGCTGGCGGTTTCAAATGCTTCGTAGCTGCGAGGCGCGACGATACCAGAAAAAGGAAAAGAAAATGGCAGCAGACTTAGATCAAATCGTAGAGCAGTTGAGTGGGTTGACGGTGATTGAAGCCGCACAACTTTCGAAAAAATTGGAAGAAAAATGGGGCGTGAGCGCCGCGGCTCCGGTCGCAGCCGCCGCGGCTCCAGTCGCCGGTGGCGCGGCTCCGGCAGCGGAAGCCAAGACGACATTTGACGTCGTGTTGAAAGAAGCCGGTGCGAACAAGATTGGCGTGATTAAAGAAGTTCGCGCGATGACCAGCCTCGGCTTGAAAGAAGCCAAGGATTTGGTTGAAGGCGCGCCGAAGACTGTGAAAGAAGGCGTTAGCAAGGAAGAAGCCGAAGAGCTGAAAAAGAAGCTCGAAGCGGCCGGTGCTAAAGTCGAATTGAAGTAGTCGGAGTTCGTTGTTGTTTTGTTGTGTGTGTCGGGGTAGAGGCAACTCTGCCCCGACACCAAACTAAAGTAGTTGACCAAGCCGCAAGGCCGAGGAAATCAGAATGCGCGAGCGCAAATATTACGGCAAATTGGGAGATGTGATTGAGCCACCTCAACTGATTGAGGCGTTGCTCAAATCCTACGAGGAATTTTTGCAAGCCAACGTACCGGTGAGTCGCCGGAAACCTGTTGGGCTGCAGACGGTCTTCAAAGAAGTGTTCCCAATCGAGAGCTATGACGGGCAAGCCACGCTTGATTTTGTCGATTATCAAATCGGCGATGTGAAGTTGTCGTGGTTAGATGCATTGAGCGAAGGCATTACTTTCAGCGCGCCGTTGCATGTCACCTTCCGCCTCAAAGATGCCAGCGGAACAAAGGAAGAAAAAGTGTACATGGGCGAAATTCCGCTCATGACACCTTCCGGTAGTTTCGTCATCAATGGCGCTGAGCGTGTCATCGTCAGTCAGCTCCACCGTTCGCCTGGTATTTGTTTTGAATCAACTATTCACACCTCCGGTAAGGTGTTGTTTGGTTTCCGAATTATTCCAGACCGTGGCACTTGGCTCGAGTGTCAATTCGACCAAAATGATTTACTCAATGTTTATCTTGACCGCCGTCATCGTCGCCGGAAATTCCTTGTTACCACGTTCCTTCGGACGCTTGGCTATGGCAAAGACGAAGATATTCTCAAACTTTTTTATCAGATTGAAGATGTGAAGTTGAAAGACTTCACCACCGGTGAAGAAGAAAGCACAAAAGTTCTTATCGCCGATGTCGAGGACAAAGAAAAAGGCGTGGTTGTCGCACGCGCTTTCGAGCCGTTGACTAAAAATATTTGTCGGCAGCTTCAAGACCTCGGAATCGACAAAGTTAAAGTTGTAGATACCGTGGTGGATGATGGCGTGATTATTAAGTGTCTCAAGAAGGATCCAACCAAGGATACCGAAGAGGCGCTCAAAGATATTTACCGTCGGCTCCGTCCTGGAGATCCGCCCACTGTGGCGAATGCGAATGCGCTCATCAAGCGTTTGTTTTTTGATGCGCGCCGGTACGACCTCGGTCGCGTCGGTCGGTACAAGATTAATCAGAAGCTCAACCGGAGCGTCGACCTTGAAAGTCGAATTCTTGAAAAAGAAGATTTGATCGAAGCAATCCGGTACGTCACGAATTTGAAAAAGGGCGAAGGTTCGGTGGATGACATTGATCATCTCGGTAGCCGCCGGTTGCGGTGCGTCGGCGAATTGCTCGCTAACCAATGCCGAATCGGGTTAGCCCGGACCGAACGTGTCGTCAAAGAGCGTATGACGTTGTTTGATGTGACCACCAACTCGATGACGCCGCAGGCACTCGTGAATCCGAAGGCGCTGTCAGCGGTGGTTCGTGATTTCTTTGGTCGTAGTCAATTGAGTCAGTTCATGGATCAGACCAATCCGCTTAGCGAGATGACGCACAAACGGCGTCTCTCTGCCCTCGGGCCGGGCGGCCTCTCACGCGACCGGGCAGGTTTTGAAGTTCGTGACGTGCATCCGTCGCATTACGGACGCATTTGTCCGATTGAAACACCTGAAGGTCCGAACATTGGTTTGATCAGCGCGATGTCGATTTATTGCCGAATCAATGAATTTGGTTTCATTGAAACACCGTACCGGAAGGTCAAGGATGGACGGGTGACGGGGCAGATTGATTATCTGACTGCTGACCAAGAAGAAAATTATGTTGTCGCACAGGCGAATATCGCAGTGGACAGCAAAGGTAATTTCCAAACCCAGAAGGCATCGTGCCGGTACAAAGGCGACTTCATCGAAGTCGAACCAGAGCGCGTGCATTACATGGACGTTTCGCCGAAGCAATTGGTTTCAGTTGCCGCCGGTTTGATTCCATTCCTTGAGCATGACGACGCAAATCGTGCGTTGATGGGCTCGAACATGCAACGTCAAGCAGTGCCGTTGTTGCAGAGCGAAGCACCGTTCGTCGGAACTGGTCTCGAAGGTTTGATTGCGCGGGATTCGAAGGTTTGTATCCTCGCAGATGAAGCCGGCGTTGTCGCATCGGTTACGGCACAACGAATCGTGATTACGAAAAACGGCGAGATGCCAGACGGTAAGCGAAAGTTGGTGACGGATTCCGAAAATCATCTTTGGGTTTACGAACTGCGGAAGTTCATGCGCTCGAATGCCGGTACCTGTTTTAACCAGAAACCGATTATTAAAGTCGGTGATAAAATTAAAAAGGGCCAAGTTCTCGCGGATGGACCAGCGTGTGACGGTGGCGAATTAGCGCTCGGACGGAATGCGCTTGTGGCGTTCATGCCGTGGTGCGGTTACAACTTTGAAGACGCGATTCTTGTCAATGAGAAGCTCATCAAAGAAGACACATACACTTCGATTCATGTTGAAGAATATGAATGCGGTGCTCGCGATACCAAGCTCGGGCCGGAAGAAATTACGCGCGACATACCGAATGTTGGCGAAGAAGCGTTGAAAAATTTGGGTCACGACGGCGTCATTCGCATCGGTGCGGAAGTGAAGCCGGGTGATATTCTTGTCGGTAAAATTACGCCGAAGGGTGAAACTGAACTCGCGCCGGAAGAACGATTGCTTCGTGCGATTTTCGGTGAAAAAGCGGCGGACGTAAAAGATACGTCGCTGCGCGTGCCCTCCGGTAGTTATGGGATTGTGATGGACGTGAAGGTTTCGTCCCGGACGGAATTGGCGAAGCCGAAATTTACGCAGACTGAACTGCGCCGGCAACGCAAGACGATTGAAGACGATTACAAAACTAAGTCGACGGAACTCCGCGAAGAATTGACCGATAAGTTGTCGAATATTCTGCTTGGTGAAAAGATTCCGTTGGACGTGGTGAATAGCGAAACCGGCGAAATTATTATTCCGGCGAATCGCAAAATTACGAAGACGTTGCTCCGGAAGCTTTCAACGGTGTACGACCGAATTGAAATCGATCCGTCGCCGATTCGGATTAAGATTCGCGAAATCATTGGCGAGTTTGAACACCGGTTCAGTGAAATGGAACTGGAACACGACCGGAAAACAGAACAAATCGAATCCGGTGAAGATGTCGATCCGGGAATTATCAAGCAGGTGAAAGTTTATATTGCTAGTAAGCGTAAGCTTGGCGTTGGCGATAAGATGGCGGGCCGTCATGGTAACAAGGGTGTTATCGCGAAAATTCTACCGGAAGAAGATATGCCGTTCCTCATTGACGGTCAGCCGGTGGATATTGTTTTGAATCCGCTCGGCGTGCCAAGTCGTATGAACGTCGGTCAGGTGTTGGAAACGCACCTCGGTGTTGCGGCGAAGGCGCTTGGTTTTAATTTCACGTCACCGGTGTTTGATGGTGTGACGGAAAAAGAAATCAAAGACATGCTGCATGAAACGAAGAAGTCACCGGGATTTGAGTGGGTGACAATGCATGGTAAGACGCGACTCTATGACGGTCGGACCGGCGATACGTTCGATCAGGAAGTTGTGGTCGGTTATATTTATATGCTGAAGCTGCACCATTTGGTGGCAGACAAGATTCATGCGCGGGCGGTTGGACCGTACTCGTTGGTGACGCAGCAGCCGCTGGGCGGTAAGGCGCAATACGGCGGCCAACGTTTCGGTGAAATGGAAGTCTGGGCGATGGAAGCCTACGGCGCGGCCTATGCGTTGCAGGAATTGCTGACGGTTAAATCTGATGATGTGCAAGGGCGCACGCGGATTTATGAATCGATTGTGAAGGGTGAAAATACACTCGAAGCCGGAACACCGGAATCGTTCAATGTGTTGATGAAGGAAATGCAAAGTCTCTGCCTCGATGTTCGCGTCGGGAAGAGCGGAGGCGACAAGTAATCATGAGCACCACTACCAAGACTACTGCGGATATCGTTACGCCAACAACGCCAACCGCAACTGCGGCGGCGCGCGCGGCACTCGGACTCGAAAAAGCTGAGGCATTTGATAACGTCAGTATCGGAATTGCGGCGCCAGATGTGATTCGTTCATGGTCACACGGCGAGGTGAAAAATCCGGAGACGATTAATTACCGGACGTTCAAACCGGAAAAAGGCGGCTTGTTCTGTGAGCGTATTTTCGGGCCAGTGCGCGACTGGGAATGTAATTGCGGCAAGTACAAACGCATCAAACATCGTGGCGTAATCTGCGACCGGTGCGGCGTTGAAGTGACTCTGGCGCGCGTGCGTCGGGAGCGTATGGGGCATATTGAACTCGCGGTGCCGGTGAGTCATATTTGGTTTTTCAAGGCGATGCCGTCGCGCTTGGGTTTGATGCTCGACTTGACGGCGCGCGAGCTGGAACGCGTGTTGTATTACGAAGATTATGTGGTGATTGACGAAGGTAAAACGCCGCTCAAGGCGAAGCAATTGCTAACGGAAATGGAATACCGTGAAGCGCGCGAGCAATACGGCGACGGATTCGTCGCGAAGATGGGTGCGGAAGCGGTGAAAGATTTGCTCTCCCGGATTGATCTCCGGAAGAATGCGCACGACTTGGAGCATCAGCTTGATACGACTAAGAGCAAGCAGATTAAAAAGAAAGTTGCCAAGCGATTAAAAATCACGAAAGCGTTTCTCGCCTCAAAAATGCGGCCGGAGTGGTTGGTGCTCGAAGTGCTGCCAGTAATTCCGCCAGATTTGCGTCCACTCGTGCCACTGGAAGGTGGGCGGTTTGCGACGAGCGATCTTAATGATTTGTACCGGCGCGTTATCAACCGGAATAACCGGTTGAAGAATTTGCTCCAGCTTCGGACACCGGATGTGATTATCCGGAACGAGAAGCGCATGCTGCAGGAAGCGGTCGATGCGTTGCTTGATAACGGTCGTCATGGCCGGCCAGTGACTGGTGCCGGTGGACGTTCGTTAAAGTCGCTCGCTGACATGCTCAAAGGTAAGTCGGGACGGTTCCGTCAAAATTTACTCGGTAAGCGCGTGGATTATTCGGGTCGGTCGGTCATCGTCATCGGGCCGGAGCTTAAACTCAATCAATGCGGGTTGCCGAAGAAGATGGCGCTCGTTTTGTTCGAGCCGTTTATCATTCGACGATTGCGCGAAATGGGTTTGGTACACACGATTCGCTCGGCGAAAAAATTGATTGAACGTCAAGCACCGGAAGTTTGGGATATTCTCGACGAAGTCACGAAGGGGCATCCGGTCATGCTCAATCGCGCGCCGACGTTGCACCGGCTTTCGATTCAAGCTTTCGAGCCGCAACTAATCGAAGGCGAAGCGATTCGAATTCATCCGTTGGTTTGTACAGCTTACAATGCGGACTTCGACGGTGACCAAATGGCCGTGCATGTGCCGCTGTCAATCGAAGCGCAGATGGAAGCGCGGATGTTGATGTTGGCGACAAATAATATTTTCTCGCCATCCTCCGGTAAGCCGATTACGACGCCGACGCAGGATATTGCGTTGGGCGTGTACTACCTCACGAATGTTGGCAAGGACAAGGTTGCGGAAGGATCCCGTCCGAAGTTGTTTAATGGTCTGGACGAAGTATTTTTTGTGCGGGATGAAAAAGATGTCAAGATTCACGAGAAGATTCGTCTGAAGAATCCGGATTATGGTCGGAAGACAGTCTATGGCGACGCGGTCTCGAAAGTTATTGAAACCACAGTTGGTCGTGTAATCTTTAATGAAATTTGGCCGGCGGAACTCGGTTTTCATAACAAGAACGTCAACAAATCTACGCTGGGTGAAATTATTTGGCAGTGCTACCGGACAGCTGGTCATGCGCGTACTGTCGAGGTGCTCGATAAGTTGAAGGCGCTTGGTTTTGACAGCGCAACGCGAGCCGGTATTTCTATCGGTATTGACGACATGATTGTGCCGAAGGAGAAGAACGAAGTTATTCACGGCGCTCAAAAAGATGTCGGCGAAGTTGAAAAACAATACCGGCGCGGTGTGATTACTGACGGCGAACGGTATAACAAGATTGTTGATATTTGGAC
Organism: uncultured Verrucomicrobiota bacterium; assembly: GCA_903847335.1. Lineage (GTDB taxonomy): Bacteria > Verrucomicrobiota > Verrucomicrobiia > Palsa-1439 > Palsa-1439 > CAINDI01. The sequence continues at coordinate 12,760 of CAINDI010000145.1, forward strand.
GCACGCGACCGACAAAATTTCGTCGATCATGTACAGCGCGATGGAACACAACGGCGGCAAGGCTGAGTTGAATCCAGTGTTCATGATGGTTGACTCCAAGGCGCGTGGTTCGAAACAACAAATCCGTCAGCTTGCTGGTATGCGTGGTTTGATGGCGAAGCCGTCCGGCGAAATTATTGAGCGGCCGATTTTGTCGAACTTCCGTGAAGGATTGACGGTTCTCGAATACTTCATCTCGACGCACGGTGCGCGTAAAGGTTTGGCGGATACCGCGCTGAAGACCGCGGACTCTGGCTACATGACGCGAAAACTTGTGGACGTTGCGCAAGATGTAATCATTCTTGAAGAAGACTGCGGCACGGTTAACGGAATTGTCGTCAAACCGATTTACGAAGGCGAAGACGAAATCGTGAAGTTGACTGAACGGATTGTCGGACGCACGGCAGCGGAAGATATTACCGATCCAGTTTCGAAAAAGAAAATTGTTAAAGCGAATACTGAAATTAATGAGGCGACGGCTGATGCGATTAGTAAGCTCGGCTTGGAGCGCATCAAGATTCGGTCGGTGCTGACGTGCGAATCGCGTCGCGGGACTTGCGCTCAGTGCTACGGACGTAACCTTGCGACCGGCAATCTTGTGAAGATTGGGCAAGCAGTCGGAATTATTGCCGCCCAATCTATTGGTGAGCCTGGTACACAGTTAACGATGCGTACCTTCCATATCGGTGGTACGGCGAGTCAGGTGTTTAAGCAGCCGCAAATCAAAGCGAAAAATGACGGTATCGTCCGGTATCATGAATTGCGTGCGGTCAAGCGTATCGAAGGCAATTGGGTTGTGTTGAATAAGAATGGGCAAGTTGCCATTTACAATGCCGAAGGCCGGGAACTCGAGCGCTACACGGTCGTGGTCGGTGCAGAAATTATCGCAGCCGACGGCGGCACTGTGAAAAAAGGGGAGATTTTTGTCCAGTGGGATCCGTATAATGTACCGGTGTTGTCGGAAATGGCCGGCACAGTTAAATTTAATGATTTGATTGAAGGCATCACGATTAAGCGTGAACTCGACGAAGCGACCGGTTTGATGGGCACGGTTGTTATCGAGCACAAAGAAGATCTGCATCCGCAGATTAATATCGTGAATGATGCCGGTGAAGTACTGGCATTCTATAGCATTCCTGCTGGTGCGCACATCGTCGTGGAAGAACGGACGAAGGTGCAAGGCGGTGGATTGTTAGCGAAGACGCCGCGTAAGGTTTTTAAAACGAAAGATATTACCGGTGGTTTACCGCGCGTTGCGGAATTGTTCGAGGCGCGTCGTCCGAAAGATGCTGCTGAAATTGCGAAGATCGACGGCTTAGTGGATTTTGCCGGTACCGTACGTGGTAAGCGCCGGATTCTTGTCAAAGATCCGAAGAGCGGTGCAGAGGAAGAGCATCTCATTCCGATTTCGAAACACATCATTGTGTTCCGTGGTGATGTCGTAAAAAAAGGTCAGCAGCTGACGGAGGGTCCGGTTGTGCCGCACGAAATTTTGGAAGTTTGCGGACCGCAGGACTTGCAAGAATATCTCGTCAATGAAGTACAAGAAGTTTACCGGCTACAAGGCGTCGAAATTAACGACAAGCATATTGAAATTATTGTGCGTCAAATGTTGCGCAAGGTGCGCGTTGTCGATCCGGGGGATACAAAATTCTTGTGGGATGATCAGATTGATAAGATCACCTTCGAGGAGGAAAACAAGCGCGTGGCTGAAGCGGGCGGCAAACCTGCTGAAGCACAGCCGGTATTACTTGGTATTACTAAAGCATCGCTGAGTACGGAATCATTTATCAGTGCCGCATCATTCCAAGACACGACGAGAGTGCTGACGGAAGCAGCGACGCACGGTCGCGTGGATACATTGCGTGGCTTCAAAGAAAACGTAATTATGGGGCATTTAATCCCTGCGGGAACGGGATATTCGAAGCACCGGAATCTGCGAGTTGTTGCGCTCGGAGAGCCAGTTGAGCAACCAGAAGAAAAACTGATTGAGCAGTCAGTGGAGATTGTGGAAGAATAAAAATTGCAGAAAGTTGAGAAAATAACTTGCGCTAATTAGTGCGGACTGATAATTTCCACACTCCCCGCGCAGAAGTGTGCAGGACTAATTTTTAACAATGCCGACAATCAATCAATTAATTCGTAAAGGACGTGACAGGTTGAAGTCGCGGTCGAAGTCGCCCGCACTTGAAAACTGTCCGCAACGTCGTGGTGTCTGCTTACAGGTGATGACGCGTACGCCAAAGAAACCAAATTCGGCGTTGCGAAAAGTTGCCAAAGTTCGTTTGACCAATGGCACAGAAATCATTGCCTACATTCCTGATGAGGGTCACAACTTGCAAGAACACTCGATTGTTCTGGTGCGTGGTGGACGTGTGAAAGATTTGCCGGGCGTGCGTTACCACATTGTGCGTGGAACGCTGGATGCGCTTGGGGTGGAAAAGCGGCGTCGCAGCCGTTCGAAATACGGCGTGAAACGCCCGAAGGAGGCCGCGGCCAAGCCAGCGGCAAAATAATTTAGATGCGTAGACACCGATCAGAACGAAGAGTCCGTCCCGGCGATCCAAGATTCAATAGTCAGTTGATTACGCGGATGATTAATACTGTAATGCGTGGTGGTAAAAAATCAGTAGCTGAACGTGTGGTGTATGGCGCGTTTGACCGGATTGCAGAAAAGAATAAAGACAAGAGTCCAATGGATGTCTTGCAGGCCGCGATGGATAACGTGAAGCCGAAGTTGGAAGTCAAATCCAGGCGTGTAGGTGGTGCAAACTATCAGGTGCCGGTGGAGGTAACTTCTGACCGTCAGGAAGCATTGGCACTGCGCTGGATGATTGATTATGCTAAAGGTCGTAAGGCGACCGGTATGACGGATGCATTGGCATCAGAAATTATGGATGCTGCCAATAACACCGGTTCGGCAGTTAAAAAACGTGAAGATATGCACAAGATGGCGCAGGCTAACCGGGCTTTTGCGCACTACCGCTGGTAGTAGTCTTTGGATAGTCTTACCAAGAAAAGTTCATCGGGAATAACTTTCGTTAGAGATAAAAATGGTAGCTGTTGCTGAACAATCGAAGATACAGACGAAGTCGCGGTCCGACGCGAAGCGCCAAGTGACGCTGGAGCGGACACGCAACATCGGGATTTGTGCGCACATCGACGCCGGTAAAACGACGACGACGGAGCGGATTCTTTACTATACCGGTAAGGTGTATAAGATTGGTGAAGTTCACGAAGGCACTGCGACCATGGACTGGATGGAGCAGGAGCAAGAACGCGGCATTACAATTACCAGTGCTGCAACGACATGTTTCTGGCATGACCACCGGATCAATATTATTGACACGCCTGGGCACGTCGATTTTACGGTTGAAGTTGAACGCAGCTTGCGCGTGTTGGATGGCGCTTGCGCTGTGTTCTGTGCTGTTGGCGGTGTCGAACCACAATCAGAAACGGTTTGGCGGCAGGCGAACAAGTATAAAGTTCCGCGGATCGCTTTTGTTAATAAAATGGATCGTACCGGTGCTGACTTCGAGGCAGCGGTTGCGCAGATGCGTGATCGACTTGCGGCAAACGCTGTTCCTATTCAATTGCCAATTGGGAAAGAATCCGCGTTCAAGGGGATTATTGATCTCGTTGAGATGAAGGCGCACATTTGGTCGGGCGAAGAACTCGGCGCGCAATTTGAGGTGACTGATATTCCAGCGGACTTGCAGGAGTATGCGAAAGCTGCGCACACCAAGCTGGTGGAAGCGATTGCCGATAAAGATGAAGAGACCACGAATCTTTATCTCGAAGGTAAAGAAATTTCGATTGAACAGTTAAAGGCTGGCCTCCGGCGGTTGGTCATTAAGAACGAACTCGTACCGGTGGTCTGTGGTTCAGCCTTTAAGAACAAAGGCGTGCAGCCATTGCTCAATGCGGTGGTGGATTACTTGCCTTCACCGGTGGACATTCCGGATGTTTCCGGGATGAATCCCGACAGTAAGGTGCCAGAAACGCGACCAGCGGATGACAATGCGAAATTTAGTGCGCTGGCATTTAAGATTTGGACTGATCCGTATGCTGGTAAATTGATTTTTTTCCGCGTGTATTCCGGTAAAGCCACAAAAGGTATGACGGTGTACAATCCTCGAAATAACAAACGCGAGCGTATCGGTCGGCTCCTTGAAATGCACGCCAATCACCGGCAAGAAATTGATACGGTGTACTCTGGTGATATCGGCGCGTTGGTTGGTCTAAAAAATATTACCACCGGTGACACGATTTGCGACGAAGACGAAACGATTTTGCTCGAGTCGATTACGTTTCCAGAGCCGGTTATTTCGATGGCGATTGAGCCGAATACGAAAGCGGATCGCGAGAAGATGGCGACTGCACTGCAACGTCTTGCTGAAGAAGATCCGACTTTCCGGTTGACTAGCAATCACGAAACCGGTCAGACCATTATTTCCGGTATGGGTGAGTTACACCTCGACATTATCAAAGACCGGATGTTCCGAGAATTTAACGTTGGCGCTACCGCTGGTCGTCCGCAGGTGGCTTACCGGGAGACAATCACGAAGTCTGCTGAGGGCGAAGGTAAATTTATCCGTCAATCGGGTGGTCGCGGTCAATACGGTCACGCTTGCATCACAATTGCGCGTGGTGAAAAAGGTTCTGGCGTTGTTGTTGAAGACGAAACTGTCGGCGGTTCAATTCCTCGCGAATACATCGGAGCGGTTGAGGATGGCATCATTGAGGCGGCGCAGACTGGCGTGCTCGGTGGTTATCCGATGGTGGATGTGAAAGTTGAAATTGTTGACGGCACATTCCATGAAGTCGATAGCTCGGAAATCGCATTCAAAATGGCTGGAATTTTCGCATTCAAGGATGCTTGTAAAAAAGCGGGCGCAATCATGCTTGAGCCGATTATGAGTGTTGAAGTAATCACGCCCGAAGAGCACATGGGTGATGTGATTGGTGATTTGAATAGTCGGCGTGGTAAAATTAGTCACATTGAATCGCGCTCAAATTCAACCATCGTCCATGCGACCGTGGCATTGGCGGAAATGTTTGGTTATGCGACCGGATTGCGGTCATTGACAAAAGGCCGGGCGAGTTATTCGATGGAGCCGGCGGCGTTTGAGAAGGTGCCGGAAAACGTTCTCGCAACAATTTTGGATAAGTTAACTGTCGATAAAGCCGCCGAGGCGCAGAAGAAATGAATAATCAGCGTATCAGAATCCGTTTGAAAGGGTACGATCACCGGCTGCTGGATCAGTCAGCGCACGAGATCGTCGAAACTGCGAAGCGCACCGGCGCGAAAGTTGCCGGTCCGATTCCGTTGCCGACCGACATTTGGCGGCACACAGTCAATCGTTCGCCGCACTGCGATAAGAAATCAATGGAGTCATTTGAAATGCGGACGCACAAGCGGTTGTTGGATATTATTGATCCGACGGCGAAGACAGTGGATGAATTGAAGAAACTTAACCTCCCGGCAGGCGTGGACATCACGATTAAGATTTAGTCATGGAACTCCTCGGAAAAAAAATTGGAATGACGCAGATTTTCGACGCGAAGGGCAACTTCATTGGCGTGACCGCCATCGAAGTTGGTCCGTGTACGGTTCTGCAAAAGAAATCCCCAGAAACTGATGGCTATCACGCCGTACAACTTGGGTTTGGCGAGCGTAAACCAAAGCATGCGACGAAGCCGATGATTGGACATTGTAAAAAAGCAAACGCAGCTCCGGCGAGATCCATTCGAGAGTACCGGACGGAAGCACCGGTTGCATTTAATGTTGGCGATAAGATTACGGTGAAAGAATTTCAGCCCGGCCAATTCGTGGATGTGATTGGGACGAGCAAGGGCAAGGGTTTTCAAGGTGTGGTGTTCCGTTATAAATTTGCCGGTGGTCCGATGACACACGGTAATAAAGGTTGGAAACGTCGGACCGGTGCGATTGGTGGACGTTTATTCCCTGGGCGCGTGTTTCGTGGTCAGAGAATGCCAGGTCACATGGGAAATGCACAAATTACCACGCAAAATTTACGGGTTGTCCAAGTGCGGGAAGCGGATAACCTGTTGCTAATCGAAGGCGCGGTGCCAGGTCCTCGTGGCGCAGTCGTCGTGATTCGGCACGCGAAGAAGAAGAGTAGCAAATGAAGATTTCTGTGATTAATACAGCCGGTGTTGCGAAGGGTGAAATTGAAATCGCCGATGAACTCATCATTAAGACCGGAAAAGGTTCGCAAGCTGTGCACGATGCAGTGGTGGCGTACCGGGCCAATCAACGGCTCGGTACACACAAAACGAAGATGATTGGCGATGTTGCCGGTAGCGGTAAAAAGCCGTGGAAACAAAAAGGCACCGGTCGCGCGCGTGCTGGTTCGTTTGCTTCGCCGATTTGGCGGGGTGGCGGTATCGCTCACGGACCACAACCGCGAGATTACTCGATAAAGATTAATAAGAAGACTAGAGATTTGGCGTTGCGTAAGGTTTTGAGTGAACGGTTGATTGCCGGAGACATTGTGGTTGTGGATGAGTTGAAGTTAACCAGTCCGAAAACAAAAGATTTTGTCGGATTGCTCAGCAAGGTTGGCGCAGTGAATGGCGTGACTTTGGTGGTGACGGATGTGGTTGAAAAGAATTTAAAATTGGCGGCGCGTAACTTGCCGGCAGTCCAAGTTGAAGTCGCAGATTCAGTCAATACCTATGAGTTATTGCGCTTTGATAAGATTGTGGTGACAAAAGCGGGCTTCGCAAAATTAGCAGCGCGGGTGGGTAAGTAATGAAAAATCCGTACGATGTCATCAAAACTGTTCGCGTGACTGAAAAAGGCACCGAGCAAACGACGAAGTTCAACCAGTATCAGGTGGTGGTGGACAAGCACGCCAACAAGCTCGATATCAAACATGCGGTTGAACATGCGTTTAAAGTGAAAGTTGTGCGTGTGAACACGATGCGGGTTCGCGGTAAGGCGCGGCGGCAACGAACGCTACAGGCGGGATATTCAGCGGCGTGGAAAAAAGCAGTTGTCACTTTGAAACAGGGCGAAAAAATCGAACTTACGTAATCAATCATGGGCCTCAAATCTTTTAGACCATTAACAAGTTCGCTGCGCGGAACAGTCCTCTCGGACTTCGCGGAGTTGACGAAGCGTACTCCGGAGAAGTCGCTGACTGTTGCGAAGCGGCGCACCGGTGGACGGAATAACCTTGGGCGGATGACGGCGCGAGGCATTGGCGGCGGACACAAGCAACGCTACCGGATTATTGATTTCAAGCGAGATAAAGTTGGCGTCCCGGCGATTGTAGAAGCGATTGAATATGATCCAAACCGGACGGCGCGAATTGCGTTGTTGAAATACGAAGATGGCGAGAAGCGTTATATCATTGCTCCGATTGATTTGAAGGTTGGCGCAAAAGTGATGAGCGGTCCGGATGCGGAATTGGCCACCGGTAACGCATTGCCGTTGCGAAAGATTTTGCCGGGGATGCCAATTCACAATATCGAATTGCATCACGGTCGCGGCGGCCAGCTTTGCCGAAGCGCGGCGATGGCGGCGCAGATTATGGCTGTCGAAGGCGACTATGCGTTGGTGAAGTTGCCATCGAGTGAAATTCGGAAAATTCATGCGGATTGCTATGCGACGATTGGTCAAGTTGGCAATCCAGACAACATGAACATCATGCTTGGGAAAGCCGGTCGGAGCCGTTGGCTTGGAATTCGTGGAATCAGTCGTGGGATGTGCCGGAACCCAGTGGATCACCCAATGGGCGGTGGACAAGGTAAGAGTAAGGGTGGTGGCGGTTGGCATCATCCGTGTTCGCCGTGGGGTAAATTGGCGAAGGGTGGAAAGTCACGACGCCGGAAGAAGTATTCAAATTCACTTATCGTAGAGCGAAGGAAGAAATAAATGGGACGTTCGCTAAAAAAAGGTCCGTTTGTAGATGCCCACCTGATGGAGAAGGTGGAGAAAATGTTGACGAGCGAGAAGAAGCCAGTCAAGACTTGGTCTCGTCGCTCAATGATTGTACCGGACTTTATTGGTCACACATTTTTAGTGCACAATGGCAAGAGTCACTTACCGGTGTTCGTAACGGAAAATATGGTCGGTCACCGGTTAGGTGAATTTGCGCCGACGCGGACATTTAGAGCGCACGGTGCGGCGACGGAGAAAGCCGTCGCGAAGTAATATCGTGCTGGCGCGAGCTAAGTTTGCTTGGGTTGTTTTGTTCTTTGTAATCGGTGGAGTTATATGGGCAGACGATGAGTCGCTCCGGAAGGCACTGGATCAGCTCAGTGCGAGCTACGCGGAAACGCAAAGTAAATTGCGTGACCGAGAAATAGCTCTGAAAGCGTTGACGGAAAGTCTGGCAATTGCGAAGACAGAGAGTGAATTAATTCAAAATCTCTGGGCCGATGCGCAGGCGCGAGCGCAAACAGTGAGCGCGAATCTGACGGAGTCAGACGCAGCGGCAATACAATGGCAATTAGTCGAGACACTTCATAAATTATATTTAGCGGAGACGGAGCAAAAGCGGTTGGTAGAGTTGCTGAAGCGATTGGTCTCAGGAGTTGAGTCGAATCGGAATATTGTCAGTGAGATTATAGAGGCAAAGCAATTGTTGGCAGAGAAGCCGATAGGTGCAATAAAGCCGTCAGGCAGTTCATCGTTAGTCACGGCGCGGATTTTAGAAGTGAATCCAAAGCTCCGTCTGGTGGTATTCGATGTTGGGATGCAGCAAGGTGCGAGAATCGGAATGCCGTTAATAATTTTTCGCGGCGACCATGCGGTTGCCGAATTGCGAGTCGTGGATGTGCGCCAGAAAATTTGCGGCGCAGTGATTGAAAATGTGGATAATAACGTCACATTAAAGGCGGGTGATACCGCACGAGTGACGAAGGGTTAGATAAATTTTATGGATGTGTTAGCGACAACTAAATATGCGCGAATGAGTCCCGCCAAGGTTGGCGAGGTGACGCGAATGATTCATGGCAAACGTGCCGGAGAAGCACTGGAATTGTTGCGGGCGGTTCCGCGTAAGTCGGCGCGCTTGATTGAAAAAACTTTGAAGTCAGCGATTGCCAATGCGACGAACAACGCGAAGTTAGCGGCGGATACTTTAGTTGTGAAAGAAGCGATGGCGAATGAGGGGCCTCGTTTGAAACGATTTCAGCCAAAGGCGCGTGGAAGCGCGGGACCGATTATTAAGCGGTTAAGTCATATTCGGATCGTGTTGACGGACGGACAATAATCTATGGGACAAAAAGTAAATCCGATTGGTTTTCGCGTGGCAGTCACCAAAGACTGGCTGTCGAAGTGGTATGCCGATAAGAAAGATTACGCACCGCTCTTGCTCGAAGACATTAAGATTCGTGAAATTGTAAAGACGAAGCTCGCTGCGGCAGCGGTGTCGAAGATTACCATCGAACGCTATGCGAACCGGGCGCGGATTACAATTCACACCGCACGGCCTGGGATTGTTATCGGACGGAAAGGTTCGGAAATCGACAAGCTCAAAGAAGATTTGGGCAAGATGACCGGTAAAGAAATTTACGTTGATATTGTCGAGGTGAAACAGCCGGAGACGAACGCGCAATTAGTGGCGGAGAATATTGGACTGCAACTCGAGCGTCGGATTAGTTTTCGTCGGGCTATGAAAAAGACGGTGCAGACGGCAATGGATTTTGGTGCGCAAGGAATTAAGGTTGCTTGCGGTGGACGGCTTGGTGGATCGGAAATTGCGCGGCATGAAAAATACCGGGTCGGAAAGATTCCGTTGCACACATTACGGGCCGATATTGATTATGGTTTTGCCGAAGCCAATACGGTGTACGGCAAAATTGGGATTAAAGTTTGGGTTTGTAAGGGCGAACGCGCCCGTAAAGAGCCGATACCGGTAGCGAAGCCGGTGGCTCCAGCCGCACCGGTAGCTTAGGAGATATTTTGACATGCCACTGATGCCAGCCAGAGTAAAGCACCGCAAACAACAACGCGGTAATCGTGCCGGGATTGCTTGGCGCGGTACGGAAGTATCGTTTGGTGAATTTGGATTACAGGCGTTAGATCGCACTTGGTTGACGGCGGTGCAGATTGAGGCGTGCCGGGTTGCGTTGTCGAGGAATATGAAACGTCGTGGGAAGCTTTGGATCCGGATTTTCCCAGACAAGCCATTCACGAAGCGACCACCGGAGACCCGGATGGGTCATGGTAAGGGAAATGTTGAAGGTTGGGTCGCAGTGGTGCGACCGGGAAATGTATTATTTGAGATGGGCGGCGTGACCGAAGCGTTGGCGCAGGATTCGTTCCGGCTGGCGGCGGCGAAATTGCCAATCAAGACTCGTTTTGTAAAGAGACGCTAATGAAATCGAAGGAAATTCGGGAATTATCAGACGTGGAAGCGCAAGCAAAGGTGCGTGATCTACGACAGGAATTGTTTAACTTGCGCCTGCAACAGCAAGGCGCGCGGTTGGAGCGTCCTAGCCGGTTGCATGATGTGCGCCGGGATGTCGCGCGAATCGAAACTATTTTACGCGAACGCCAGTTAAAGGCTGTTGCAAGTAAGTCAGAGAAATGATCATGGTCGAGCAAACTCAACAATCTATTGTGCAGCAAAAAGAACTTGTCGGTGAAGTCGTCAGCGACAAGATGAATAAGACCATTGTCGTCAAGGTTTCACGGCGGGTGCGGCATCCGAAATATCATAAGGTAATTACGAAGCATAAAAAGTTTTATGCGCACGACGAAAAAGGTGAAGCGGGGATCGGCGATAGTGTGCGTATTGTTGCATCGCGACCATTGAGCAAGTTAAAGCGCTGGACGCTTGTGGAAATTGTCGTCAAGTCGAAGTCGGTTGAGAAGGTGGAAGCATGATTCAGATTCGTACCAATTTAGATGTGGCTGATAATACCGGCGCTCGCTTAGCGTGGGCGATTGGTGTCTTGGGTCACCAGAAGCGGTATGCTCGCGTTGGCGATGTTATCAAAGCGCACATCAAAGAAGCGGCGCCGGATGGTACAGTGAAAAAAGGTGAAGTTGTCACCTGTGTCGTCGTTCGCACTCGTTCAGCGCTCCGGCGGTCGGATGGTTCATATTTGCGATTTGATAGTAACGCGGTGGTGATTATTGATGACCAACACAATCCGAAAGGCACGCGTATTTTCGGACCGGTGGCGCGTGAGTTGCGCGATAAAAATTTCAGCAAGATTATTTCATTAGCGCCTGAGGTGCTGTAACGATGAATACGCTGCACATTAAAAAAGATGATTTGGTGGTGGTAGTCTCCGGTGAAGACAAGGGAAAATCTGGTAAGGTGCTGGTCGCATTACCGGAAAAACTTCGAGTCGTCGTCGAAGGCGTTAACTTGATGAAGAAAGCGATTCGTAAGTCGCAGGATAATCCAAAGGGCGGAATCATTACGAAAGAGTTTCCGATTGCGGCCGGGAAAGTAATGTTGCAAGAAAAATTTGAGCTGCGTAAGAAGAAGCGCGGCGTGCCGGTCACTAACGCGGCAAACGATTAATACGGATTATGTCACAACTTCAGGAACATTATAAAACAAACGTGGTCGAGCAACTCATCAAGGGCGGCAAGTATGCCAACCGGATGCAAGTGCCAAAGTTGGAAAAAGTCGTTATCAACATGGGCGTCAACTCGAAACACGATAAAGACGTTATCAACGAAGCGCAGGCAGAGTTGGTGACGATTACCGGTCAGAAACCGATTGTCACACACGCCAAAAAGAGCGTTGCGAATTTTAATGTTCGCGAAGGGATGCCGGTCGGAGTGAAGGTCACCTTGCGCGGAAAACGGATGTACGAATTTCTCGAGCGCTTTTTGAATGCCGCCTTACCGCGGATTCGTGATTTTCGCGGTGTGAATCCTCGTGGATTTGATGGGCGCGGGAGTTACACGATGGGCGTGAAGGATCAAGCGATTTTTCCAGAGGTCGAGATGGATAAGGTAAAACACAATCTCGGGATGGATGTGACGATTGTCACGTCGGCAAATACCGATGCAGAAGCGAAAGAGCTGCTGAAGCTGCTCGGAATGCCGTTTAGCAGTTAGAGGACGAAACGTTATGGCGAAATTAACCTGGGAACTGAAAGCAGCGGGACCGGCGAAGTTTTCTTCGCAGAAGTACAACCGTTGCAAAACCTGTGGACGCCGGCATGCATTTATCCGGCGCTTTCAGATTTGCCGGATTTGCTTCCGGGAATTGGCCAGCCAGGGAAAAATCCCCGGCGTTACAAAGGCGAGTTGGTAGGACATGAATCAGACTGATCCCATTGCCGATATGTTGACGCGGATTCGCAACGCGAATAGCGCACTTAAACCCGAAGCCGCGATGCCATTTTCACGGATGAAGGGTGAGATTGCAAAAGTTCTCAAGCGCGAAGGTTACATCGCAGACTTTTATGTTGAGAAGCCGGAAGCCGGTCCGCAGCTTCTAAAAATTCAACTCAAAATTGTCGGCAAAGAGCGTTCGATTGTCGGCATCGCACGCATCAGCCGTCCGGGCTTGCGGCGCTATACCGGCGCACAGAAAGTTCCGCGTGTGTTAGGCGGAATGGGCATTTCGATTGTCACGACCTCCAAAGGCGTGATGACCGGCCACGAGGCCAAAAAGGCTAATCTCGGCGGCGAAATTCTAGCATACGTTTGGTGAGATATGTCACGCATCGGAAAACAACCAGTTTTAATACCAGCCAAAACCAAAGTTGCGGTTACCGGTCAGTTGGTCGCGGTCGAAGGACCGAAGGGCAAACTTGAATTCACGGTCCCGACGCCAATTATTGTCGTTGTCAAGGATGGAAAAGTTATTGCGTCCACCAAACAATTGGATCGCACCGGGAAGTCGCGGTGGGGATTGACTCGCAGTTTAATCGCAAACATGGTCAAAGGTGTCAATGACGGTTACTCGAAGCAATTACTCGTTGAAGGTGTTGGTTTCCGGGCTGCTGTGCAAAATACAAACTTGAATCTTCAACTTGGCTATTCGCATCCGATTAATTTTGAGATTCCGAAAGGCATCAAAATCACAGTGGTGGACACGGCGGACAAAAAACCGCAAATCACCATTGAAGGTGCCGACAAACAAATGGTTGGCGAAGTCGCCGCGCGGATTCGCCGGTTCTACAAACCTGAGCCGTACAAGGGTAAAGGAATTCGGTATGTTGGTGAAATCGTTCGCCGCAAGGCTGGTAAGACTGTTACTACGGCAGGTGGTTAATTCTCATGACTCCGAAAAATAAAACTCAATCGCGAAATCGTCGGCATCTCCGGCTGCGACAAAATATTTCTGGCACAGCTGTCCGCCCGCGGATGGCAGTGGCGATGACCGGTAAACATATTTACGTTCAGTTCATTGACGATGTGGCCGGTAAGACACTCGCCGCAGCCAGCACGATTGCTGACGACGGCAAGGGGACGAAATCCACTGTCGCCGGTGCGAAGAAAATTGGCGCACTCGCTGCGCAAAAGGCGAAAGAAAAAAACATTAGCACGGTCGTATTTGACCGGGGCGGATTCCGGTATCACGGTCGCGTAAAAGCGTTGGCTGATGCCGCCCGCGAAGCAGGATTGAAATTCTAGTTATGGCACCAGAAAAAAAGCCCAGACTCGCCAAGCCCGTTGTTCCGAAAGCCAAGGAGGCCTCACCGGTCGCCGCTGCCGAAGAACTCGGTGTTGAACTTGAAGCCCGCGAAGGCGAGCTGATTGAGAAAGTTGTTTTTGTCAACCGGAGCGCTAAGGTCGTCAAAGGTGGTCGCCGTTTCCATTTTAGTGCGTTGGTTGTCGCCGGGAACCGGAATGGAAAAGTTGGTTGGGGTTTTGGTAAGGCGAACGAAGTGGCAGATGCGATTCGCAAAGGCACCGATCAAGCCAAGAACGCATTGGTCAAAATGAATTTAAAAGGCAGCACGATTCCACACGAGATTGTCGGCGTGTTTGGTGGTGGTCGTGTATTGTTGCGGCCAGCATCGCCAGGGACAGGTGTTATTGCCGGTGGTAGCGTTCGCGCGGTGCTTGAAGCGGTCGGTGTGCACGATGTGCTCACGAAATCGCTCGGCTCCAGCAATGCGGTCAATGTTGTCAAAGCCACGCTGGATGCGCTTTCGAAGTTGCGGTTACATGATGAAATTTACCGAGTGCGCGGGATTAGCAAATCGAAACCAGCAGGAGTGAGTTAATATGACGATGCGTTTGCATAATCTTAAACCGCGTCCTGGTGCCAAACATCGTAGCAAGCGAAAGGGTCTTGGCGAAAGTTCCGGTCACGGTAAAACTTCTGGTCGTGGCGGCAAAGGTCAGACCGCCCGTGCCGGTAGCGGAATTCGTTTGGGATTTGAAGGCGGTCAGATGCCGTTGTTGCGTCGGATTCCGAAGCGCGGCTTTAATAATAAAGCGTTCGGCACGCATCTTTCGATTATCAATGTCGAGACGCTCAATGCGTTTGACAACGGTGAGATAGTGACGCCGGAAGTCTTATTGGAGCAGGGGATTCTTAAGAAATTACTCGAAGGCGTGAAGGTGCTTGGCACCGGTGATCTCACGAAGAAGTTAACGGTAAAGGCGCAACAATTTAGCGCTACGGCTCGTGAGAAAATCACAAAGGCCGGCGGCACTTGTGAAGATTTGCCATTGCCGGGCATTCATACGAAGGCTGTTGCCGCGAAGTAAAATGTTTTCTGCGTTCCTCAATAGTTGGAAGATACCGGAACTGCGACGACGCCTTCTGTTCACTCTTGGCATCATTGCGTTGGCGCGAGTCGGTGCAAATATTCCATGTCCCGGTGTTGATCCTTCTGCTTTGAACGAATACATCGGAAAAATCCAAAGTCAGGTGGGTGGTAGTTTTGTCGGCTTGGCAATGTTGATGACCGGTGGCGGTCTTCAGAATTGCGCCGTTTTCGCTCTCGGTGTGATGCCGTATATCAGCGGTTCGATTATCATGACGCTGCTGACGGCGGTGATTCCTTCGTTTGAACGGCTCCGGCAGGAAGGCGAGTCCGGTCGTGCGAAGATTATTCAATACGGCCGGTATCTCACAGTGCTGATTTGTATTATCCAAGGTTTTTTCCTCGCGAAGGCGTTTGAGAATCCGGGGCGATTGTTTCCAGGTTTCAGCGGCGTTTTGGTGAAAGATCCTGGTTTAGGATTTGAATTGCTGACGGTTTTAACAATTACCAGTGGCACGGTGTTGCTGATGTGGCTTGGTGAACAAATCACTGAGCGCGGGATTGGTAACGGCGTATCGATCATTATCACGGTTGGGATTGTGGACCGGTTACCGCGAGCAATCATGCAGGCGTGGACACTATTTTTCGGACCGGAAAGTTCATTCAATATTTTGCACGCGGTTTTATTGTTGGTCATGGTGTTGGCAGTTGTTGCTGGGATTATTGCGGTGACACAAGCAACGCGGAAGATTCCGGTGCAATATGCGCAGCGGATGGTCGGTCGAAAAATGCTCGGTGGCGGACAGACGTTTATGCCGTTGCGTGTTAACTATGCCGGTGTGATGCCGATTATTTTTGCGCAGGCGATTTTGTTGTTCCCGCAGAAAATTATTTCGATGTCGCACTTAGCATTTTTCCAGCAAGTAGCGCGGCAGTTGACGGAAGGCGAGGGATTGTATCTGGCGCTTTACGGATTGATGATTTTGTTCTTCTCGTACTTCTGGGTAGCGACGCAATTTAATCCGCTTCAGATTGCGGATGATTTGAAACGATATGGTGGTTATGTTCCCGGAATTCGCCCCGGCAAGCCAACGGCGGAATATTTGGATCACACGATGACGCGGATTACTTTGGCGGGTGCGGTATTCCTGACGGTGATTGCGGTGATTCCGTACATTCTTTCACACAATTTTAAGTTACCATATTTGACGGCGAGTTTTTTCGGCGGCACGAGCATGTTAATTACGGTCGGTGTGATGCTCGACACGATGCGGCAGATTGAATCGCATCTGTTCATGCGCGGGTATGACGGATTTTTGCGTAAGGGCAAAGTACGTGGTCGCCGGTAGGCAGTTCATTGACAAGGGACAGGTAGTACCGGTATGATTCCGGTTAAGTCGGCAGCAGAAATTCAGCGGATGCGCGCAGCATGTGCGGCAGCGGCAGAGGTTTTGTACGGCGTGGCGGCGTTGGTGGTGCCGGGGGTGACGACGAGGGAATTGAATGATGCCGCTGGTGAGTTGATTGTCCAGCACTGCGGGAAGAGTCCGTTTCTGGGTTACAAAGGTTATCCAGGTAATATTTGCGTATCGGTGAATGAGGAAGTGGTGCACGGGATACCGGGTAAACGGCGCGTTCAATATGGCGATATTGTCAGTTTAGATGTAGGAATAATTTTAGATGGTTACGTCGGCGATAATGCGACGACGGTAGCAGTCGGTGTGGTGAAGCCACAAACGCAGGAGTTGTTGCGAGTAACAGAACGGGCGTTGATGGCGGGGATTGGTAAGGCAAAGGCCGGTAACCGCGTGGGAGAAATTTCGTTTGCGGTGCAAAGCGTAGTGGAGGCGCACGGTTTTTCGGTGGTGCGCGAATTTGTTGGTCATGGTGTCGGAAAGAAGCTGCATGAAGAACCGCAGATTCCGAATTATGGACGGAGCAGTGACGGTCCGAAGTTGAAGCCGGGAATGACGTTAGCAATTGAGCCGATGATCAATGCCGGTACGTTAGAAGTGCAGGTGCTCAGCGATGGTTGGACAGTTGTAACTGCGGATAGATTGCCGAGCGCACATTTTGAGCATACGGTGTTAGTGACGGACGGAGAACCAGAAATTTTGACATGGCCAAAGAAGAAGCCATAAAGGTAGAAGGCACGGTTGTGGAGTTGTTGCCAAATACGATGTTTCGGGTAGAATTGCCGAATAAACATCGGGTGTTGGCACACATCTCCGGGAAGATGCGGCTGCATTTCATCCGGTTGTTGCCGGGAGATAAAGTGATGATTGAAATGAGTCCGTACGATTTGAGCAAAGGTCGGATTACGTTCCGGCAAAAGTAGGAAGTTCGAAAAAATGAAAGTGAAACCATCAGTTAAACGATTGTGCGAACGCTGCAAAGTGGTTCGTCGTAAAGGTGTGGTGCGGATTATCTGCACCAACCCACGGCACAAACAGCGGCAAGGGTAGAGGTTGTCATGGCACGAATTATTGGGGTAGAAATTCCAGACGCGAAAAAAGTCGGTATCTCGTTGCGCTATATTTTTGGCATCGGGCCGACCACGGCATTAGAGGTCTGCGCGAAAGCGAAAGTGGACCCACATGTCCGGACAAAAGATTTGAACGATGAACAGTTGGCGCATTTGTCAACGGCGTTGCAGAGTCACCGGATTGAGGGTGATCTTCGTCGGGAAATTCAGACGAATATCAAACGCAAGATGAGCATCAATTGCTATCAAGGTAGCCGTCACAAAAAAGGGTTACCGGTGCATGGCCAACGCACATCCACCAACGCCCGTACCCGGAAGGGTCCACGGAAGACTGTTGGCGTTCAGCGCGGTAAAGAGACAAAGGCTGCTGCCGCTTAGGATTAATTAAGGAACCAAATGGCGAAAGACGCAAAAAAGTCCGAGCAACTAAAAGACAAAGTTGAAAAGGCCGCCGCACCGGCAGCACAACCGGTCACCGAAGCGAAAGCGAAGGCACCGGCGGCTGAAGTGAAAATACCGGCAGTGCCGGCCACTGCGGCTGATGTTCTCGGCGAAGGCGAAGCGGCCAAGAAGGTCGTCAAGGCGAAGCACAGCAAGAATGTTATCCAAGGCATCGCGCATATCATGGCGACGTTTAATAACACCATCGTTTCGATTACCGATGTAAAAGGTCGCGTCATTGGTTGGTCGAGCGCCGGTCGCGCTGGATTCAAGGGTTCGCGGAAGAGTACGGCGTATGCCGCGCAGCTCGCTGCTCAGGACGCTGCCCGTCAAGGTATGGCGCATGGTCTCCGGGAAGTTGAAGTTTGGGTCAAAGGTCCCGGCACTGGTCGTGAGTCGGCGATTCGTGCGTTGCAAGCAGTCGGCTTGGAAATCACGCTGATCAAGGATGTCACTCCGGTTCCGCACAATGGTTGTCGGCCACCGAAGGCGCGGCGCGTTTAGTCAGGAGAATTTCACATGGCACGTTACAAAGGTCCACGCATTCGCATTAGCCGCAAGTTCGGGCAACCGATCTTCGGTCCATCAAAATATCTCGAACGCCGAGCATATCCACCCGGTGTTCACGGTCCGAAAAAGTCGCGCCGTAAGTTGAGTGATTACGCCATTGGTCTCGCGGAGAAGCAGAAGCTCCGGTACCAATACGGTTTATTGGAACGGCAATTCCGCCGGATGTTTGAAATCGCCCGCAAGACGCGTGGCGTGACTGGCGAAACATTATTGCAATTGCTGGAAACTCGGTTAGACAATGTGGTGTTCCGAATTGGCTTCGGAAGCACTCGCGCATTGGCCCGGCAAATCGTTAACCATGGCCATGTTCGCGTCAACGGACGGAAGGTGAGCACGGCTTCGTTCAACGTGAAACCCGGTGACGTAATTGAAGCGCGTCCGACAGCGGTTTCACAGCAGCTCATTAGCAAGAGTTTGGAATCAGCAGCGATTCGGCCAGTGCCGGATTGGCTTAGCTTCCAAAAAGACGCGTACCGGGCACAGATGATTCGCATCCCGACACGGGATGACATCCAGCCGATTGTGAATGAGCAGTTAATCGTCGAATTTTATTCTAGATAACCCAAGCAAAACCGGATTGTCGGTCCGTGTTTCTAGGACACGGGAAACCCAATCCATGTAGGAGGAAGTACATCATGCCAGTTCGTCTAGGTCGTTTTGAAATGCCGAAGCGTTTGACGCGTGAAGACGCCAGTGCTACGCCAACCTATGCCAAGTTTATTGCCGAACCGTTTGAAGCCGGCTACGGCAACACCATCGGCAACTCGTTGCGCCGCGTGCTGCTCAGCTCGCTCGAAGGCGCGGCGGTCAGCTCTGTAAAAATCGAAGGTGCGCCGCACGAATTCACCGCCATTCCCGGCGTTGTGGAAGATGTCACCGACATCATTTTGAATCTCAAGAAAGTGCTGCTGAAATCCAGCAGCCGTGAACCGCATACCGTTTACCTTTCGGTGAACAAAGAAGGCGCGGTTACCGCCGGAGACATCAAAACCGATCAAATCGTCGAGGTGGTGAACCCCGACCAACACATTTGCACGCTCGATAAAAAGCAAAAGTTTGAAGCGGAGCTTGAAATCAAAGTCGGGCGCGGCTTCTGCCCAGCTGAAGAAAATAAAAAGCCGGACCAAGCCATTGGCATCATTGCCATTGATACTTTGTTCTCACCGGTGCGTCGCGTCCGGTACGCGATTGAAAATACTCGCGTTGGCCAGCGGACGGATTACGACAAGCTCATCGTCGAAGTTTGGACGGATGGTCGGATTACGCCGGAAGACGCGATGGTTCAATCGAGCAACATTCTTCGTCATCACCTCGATGTGTTCTGCGATTACGACAAGAATATCGTGATTGAATTCGAGGAAGCGCAGGAGAAAGTCAGCGCGGAATCTGTCAAACTCAAAAAGATTCTCGGCATGAGCGTCAATGAGATTGAACTGAGTGTTCGCGCTGCGAATTGCCTCAACAATGCCAATATTACCACCGTGGGTCAGTTGGCAATGAAGAGCGAAGCCGAAATGCTTAAGTATCGCAACTTCGGGAAGAAGTCTCTCAACGAAATCAAAGAGAAATTAACTACGCTGGGACTCTCCCTCGGAATGCACGTCGAAGGTGGTGCCGATGCGGCACCCATTGACGCGACTGCCGAGTTGTTGAGTGCGCCGGCCAAGTCTGAATAACGGGAGCGATTACCATGCGACATCGAAAAGGTCCTGCTAAGCTGGGAATGAAGTCCCAGCATCGTCGAGCGGTGTTGGCCAATTTGGTCTGCAGTCTGATTGAACACAGCCGCATCACCACAACCATTGCTAAAGCCAAGGTCGCGCGCCGGTTCGCTGACAAGATGATCACGCTCGCCAAGAGCGGCACCGTGCATCATCGCCGGCAAGCCATCGCGTTCCTCCGTCAAAAAGATCTGGTCAGTAAACTCTTCACGGAACTCGGGAAGCAACATTCTGACCGGCAAGGTGGTTACACGCGGATTATTCGTGTTGGCCCACGTCCCGGAGATGCTGCCGAAATGGCGATTCTTGAATGGACTGGCACGGTAGTAACTGCGCCGGAGTCAACCACTGGAACAGAAGTGGCGACTACGGAAGCAGTTGCTGCGACTGAAAAGCCAGCGAAGAAAGCCAAAAAAGCTAGCGTTAAGTCTAAGTAACCGGCGGAACAGAAATATAAATCAAACAACAAGGGCGAACCGACTCTGGTTCGCCCTTGTGCTTTGTTGACTGTGGCTAAATTGTCGTGACTGTTGGGGCATGGTTGGTTAGAACAAGTCCGTGCTAAGTCGTTATCAATCGCTAAAAGGAATCTTTATGAATTCTGCTATCATCAACAAGTGTTCAGATCACCGGGGCCGGTTCGTAGGGCTGGTGTTGGTTGCGTTGTTTGGTTTTTGTGGCGCTGTGCCGCCGGCGGTGGCGCAATTGTCGGGGTTAGAAATTTTGACCACGAGTCCCTTACCGGTCGGGATGCAGGGCGTCACATATAACTTGGCGTTCCAAGCGACAAACGGCGTGTCGCCGTATATTTGGTCGGCCACGAAAGGCGTGCCGTCAGGGTTGGGATTGACGAGTGCGGGTTTGCTTACCGGAAAGCCGCTCACTCTTGGGACGACTAACTTTTCCATTATCGTGAGAGATTCGGCCAATCCTAGCCACAGTGTAACGAACTTATTCAGTTTGTCGGTGACCAATCCTTTGCCGATTTTTACGCCGGTGATGGGAACGTACACGGGGTTGATTCTCCAGACAAATCCTCCGACATATGCGAGTTCAGGTTACGTGCAAATTGTTCTCACGAAGACTGGGTCGTTCGTTGCGAATATCGCATTGGGAGGACTCAAGACGGCGTACACTGGACAATTTGATCCGAACGGCAATACGACGACCAACAACATCGCGGCTCCGGGAGTCCTGATTAGCAATAATGTCGGGGTAACTCTCGCAATGAATCTGGGCTTTGGCGACAATCGGGGAACGATTGTCGGCACGGTGACGGGGACGAATTTTACCTCGATTCTACAGGCGGAATTACCGGAGACTAATCACACATGGACCGGGTGCTACACGTTGGCGTTGATTCCGGCAGATGTCACGGTCACGAATTTACCGCAAGGCTACGGCTATGCGACGTTAAATGTTGCTAAGTCTGGCATCGGCACATTGACGGGGTTGTTGTGTGACGGAACGCCGATTTCTGAAACTGCACCGGTCTCGCAATCGGGTCTGTGGCCGTTTTATCTTGTGCAATTCAATGCGAGCGCACCGAAGTTTTTCATTACCCTTTACCAGAATGCGTTGCCCTTGTCGTATGAGTATTTGTACGGAAATCCGGGGGCGTGCATCAGTTGGGTAACGCTGACGAGTAGTAACGCGACAGGCGTGGTGGACTGGTTTGTTTTGAAAGGTAAAGGCTATCCGGCGACGAATACCACGCTGACATTGGAAGGTGCGCCTTACACCACCGGGCCGCTACTGAATAATACTTGGACAATGAGCTTCAGCGGAGCTGGCTTGACGACGACGAATCTACCGGTGGTGCTCAATGCGACCGGGAAAGTGGTCGGCGCAAATCCGTTAACCTTGAAGGTGACACCGTCCACTGGACAATTCAGCGGAAGTCTCGTTCCGAAAGCCGGTGGCAAAGCGATTCCGTTTACCGGCTTACTTTTGCAAAATCAGAGTGCGGGTTATGGATTGTTCCAAACCACAAATGGTACTACTGGTTGGCTGAAGATTGCGCTACCCGCTGACTGACGCCGGAATCTGCGGCGCGCGCCTTACTTCCAAAGTTGCGCAGGATATTCGCCGCGCTGGACAAGTTGCCGGACGCTCTCGATGACGATGGGGCGATCTTCCCGGTAGGTCACGCCGAACCATGATGATGTCGTGCGCAAGATTTGGCAGGTGGCCTGACCTTGGTTAACCAATCCGCCAACTACCATTGGAATTAGGAATTCACTTTTTTCTTCTTGGCCGTGCGCTTGGAGGAATTTTTGGAACTCGGTGTGAAGATGGCCAAACAATGTCGGCGTGAAACCCCAGAAGTTCATCGAGACCGGCTCGTCACCGGTCAACGTCACATCGCCTTGCCGAGCACCGGTGGCAATTTTTTCAATCTTGAGCATTTCGACGATGTGTTTAAGTTTGCCGGTATCGTCCACTTGGCAGACGCCGCGTGCGACGGTGCCGTGTTCGCTCAATGTCTTCCGGAGTGTGAATCCAACCATGGCATAGGCGCTGGAATCGGCGCGGACTTGCCGGAGGTAATCAGCGAGAGTGCGGAAGGTGTCGGCGCCGTAGAAATCATCGGCATTAATCATGGCAAACGGTTCGTGAATCACTTTTTCCGCGACAAGAATCGCGTGGCCGGTGCCCCACGGTTTGGTGCGACTGGCCGGCACGGTGAACGAGGCTGGGGTGTCGGTGATTTCTTGGAAAGCGTATTCGACCGGTAAGCGTTTTTCGAATTTGCTGCCGACAACTTCCCGGAAGGTTTTTTCAATGTCATGGCGAATCACGAACACGACTTTGCCGAAGCCGGCGCGGATGGCATCGTAGATTGAGTAATCAATGATGGTCTCACCGGACGGGCCGACTGGATCAATTTGTTTGAGACCGCCATACCGGCTGCCCATGCCAGCGGCGAGAACGAGAAGAGTTGGTTTTTGCATTGGTGAACATAGGTATTACCGGGCGCAACGCAGACTGTCAAGTCGTGTTCGAATTTCAATAATTGCGGATTTTTTAAAATGAAGAATTTTAATTTTAAATTCATGAAACTTTGCACGTTTGGGTGTATGGTGTAGTGTGGAGATTAGAAAAACAACTTCCAGTCCTGTTGCTGGAACTCGTAAGGAGATCATCATGAGCGTGATCAATATGTCTCGTCGAATTGCGGTCGTTATACTTTTGGCTGGTGTAACTGCTAATGCTGCCACCAACTACACGCTCGTCGGGTGGAACAATCTCGGCATGCATTGCATGGATAACGATTTTTCCGTTTTCTCGTTGCTCCCGCCGTACAACACCATTATGGCTCAACTTATTGATTCTAATGGTAAACTTGTAACGAATTCTACGGGGATTACTGTCACTTATCAGGCAATCGCTGACCCGACCGGTTCCATCAACACCACCTCGCTTGGTAAGGCAAATTTCTGGGATCACGTTCTGGTGCGTATTTCGGTGAAAGTTGCCACTGATTCCGGTTTTAAGTTTCCACGCATCGGAGCGCAGCGACGCTGGCGGTTGTGTTCATAATAAAGTGGAATCTTTCTGTCAAGTTTATGTGTTGGTATTCGTCGAAGTCCTGCGGAGCAGGACGACGAGTCCGGCCTGCCCCTGCGCACCGCGTCCCTCTTGAAGCCGCCCGCGTAGGCGGGCGGAACCGGGGGGTGCGCTTCCGAGTGTTGTCAGTGTTTGCGTAAGGAGTCGCCTTTCATGTCCACACGGTGGGCGTTATGAATGAGTCGGTCGAGCATGGCATCGGCGACCGTCGGGTCGGGGACGACTTCGTGCCAGGCACTGACGGGAAACTGACTGGTAATTACTGTTGAACCTTGGCCGTGGCGGTCATCGAGGATCTCTAAGAACTCGCGGCACTGGCGTTCATCAATTTTGGCCAGTCCCCAGTCGTCCACCACGAGCACTTGCACTTTGGCGATCTTCTTCAACAGCTTGGTCAGACTGCCATCGGCGGTGGCATTGCTGAGGGCGCGAAACAGTTTGGGGGCGTAGAAGTACAAGACCCGGTGCCCGGCGCGACAGGCTTTGTGTGCCAGCGCACAGGCGACGAAGGTTTTGCCGCAGCCGGTCGGGCCGGTGATGATGATGTTCTGGTGTTGATGCACCCAGTCACAGGGACTGAGTTGATCGATTACGGCGCGTTTCAAGCCCCGCGCCGCGCTGAAGTCGAGGTCTTCAATGCACGCCGGTTGTTTCAAGCGGGCGTGGCGCAGCCGAGCGACCAAGGCGCGGTTCTCGCGCCACAGCCATTGGCGTTCGACGAGCAGGCCGAAGCGTTCCTCGAAGGATAACTCGGCACTGCGCGGCTGCGCCCGTTGTTCTTCATAGGCTTCGGCCATGCCGGTGAGTTTCATTTCGTACAGTTTGGTTTTGGTTGGTTCATGCAACATGCAGGTTCTCCTGGGGGTTGGGGTTGGGTTATTGGTAATAGTGGCCGCCACGCAGATTGTTGTGGGTGACCAGGGTGGCCGGGGTCGACAGGATGGGTTGGGTCTCCAACTTGGATTCGAGGATGGATTTGATACTGGGATACGAGCAGACATCCAACACCACCGCCCGCTGGCAGGCTTGCTCCAACCGGCTGTGACCGTGGTGCCGACTCAAGCGCATTAAGCCAAGGCAGGAACGATAGCCCATCTCAGGATGGGGTTTGTGTTCGAGGATGTAACTGACAGCGGCCGCGCATTGCGGGCCGACTTGGTTGCGGGCCCAACCAATCAAGCGCATGGGCGTCCATTCGAGATGGCGCTGATGCGCTTTCGGCCGATGGGCTGGATCCGTGGTGAAGCCACCGGAGTGATGACTGCGTGGGTGGAGTGCGACCCGCTGCTGCCGATGGAAGATCTCGACGGTGCGCTCACTCAAGCGGACATCCACCGTCTGATGCGTCAGCCGGTACGGCACACTGTAATTGTGCCAGTCGACTTGGATGTGGTAGTCGATATTGACCTTGGCCTGCCGCCACGCGGCCAGTTCGTAACGCGTGGTCGGCAACGGGAGCAACACGGGCCGGTCGAGTTCCGCAAACAACTCCGTCCGGGAACCGGGCAGTTTCTGGAAGGGATGGTCATTGAGGGCCTGGAGTGCCCGGCGGATGGCAACATTCAGCTCGCCTAAGCTAAAGAAGCGTTGGTCCCGCAACCCTGCGAGGATGCGGCGTTCGGCGTGTTGCACGGCGGCCTCCACCTTGCCTTTGTCCTGCGGTTTGCGAGCGCGGGCTGGTAACACTACGGTCCCATAATGCGTCGCCAACTCTTGATAGCTCGTGGTCAGTTCGGGTTCATACCGGCAGGCGTAGGTGACAGCGGTCTTTGGATTGTCGGGCACGGTTAAGCGCGTCACCCCACCAAAGAACTCCCACGCCTGCATATGGGCTTCGATCCAAGCGGGGCTGCGCGTGTTCTCAAACGCGGCCGCAAAGGTGTAGTTGCTGGCTCCCAACACCGCGACAAACAGATACGCCGGGCGGGATTGCCCTGTCTGCGCATCCCATAGCGGGATGGTCATGCCCGCCCAGTCCACAAACATTCGTTCCCCAGCCGGGTGCGGCTGGCGGAGCACCGGTTCGAGTTGGGAGCAGAACCGTCGATAGTATTCCCAGAACTGGGTATAGGCATACCCATCAGGATGCGCCCGTTGGTATTCCTCCCAGAGCAGTTGCAGCGTGACGCCCTTCCGTTGGAGTTCCCGATGAACTTCCGCCATCGGGGGGAGATACCGTTTCGGTGGGGGTGGCGACGCGGCCATCCGCAGCAACTGCCGGAACCGATCTTCGTCAAGATCAGCGGGAAACGGCCAGCCAATTCCCACCTGCCGCGCCTGTGCCAAGTGTTGTCCGACGCAGGTGTGACTGAGGTTCAAGCTGGCGGCGATCTGACGGTTGGTCAGCCCCAGTTCGTGTTTGAGTCGTAGGATCTCTTTTGTTTTGCGCATGGATATCGGCCTGCGAGCCATGATGTTGTTCCTTTCATTGGTTGAAAGGAGACAGCATAGCCTCCGTATCCAGCGCCGCTGCACCGCGTTTCGGAGTTCGGTTGCCACCCCTTCCGGACTCAGCCGAAAAGTGGCAACTTTCAAACCGGAATCACTGGCAACTTTGCTCCGGATTCAGTGGCAACTTATTCCCGGAACGCCTGGCAACTTTCCTCCGAAATCCGCA
>CAINDI010000146.1 GCA_903847335.1 uncultured Verrucomicrobiota bacterium
ACGCGAATCCATGACGGCATTTTGTAGCCGGCCATTGGGCGCACGATGACGCCTTGCTGTTGCAAACCGGTGAACACTTTGGTGCCGTCGCCGACGTTGACGAGGCTGAAGTTGGCACAACTCGGAACGAATTCTAGTTTGCGCCGGCGGAATTCGGTTTCTAAAAATGCGAGTCCGCGCCGAGTCAGCGTTTTGGTTTTGCGGATGTGACCGGTATCGGCTAACGCGGCGCGCGCGCCGGCTTGGGCGATGGCATTGACGTTGAACGGTTGTCGGATGCGTTGCATGAGTGCGATGGCGGATGGTTGCGCGATGCCGTAGCCGATGCGCAGTCCGGCGAGGCCGACGATTTTTGAAAAGGTGCGGAGCAGGACGACGTTGTGTTGCATTGCGAACCGGATGGAATCCGGTGGGTCGTCGAGAAATTCGATGTACGCTTCGTCGAGCACGCAGAGGACATGCGCCGGTAAGCTGCGGATGAACTTCGCCAGCGCGGCATTGGGAACGCGGGTGCCGGTGGGATTGTTTGGATTGGCGATGAAGACGAGTTTGGTCTTGCCGGTGATCGCGGCGCGCATCGCCGGTAGGTCGTGAGTGTGATTGCGGAACGGCACGGCGACGCACCGGGATTGAAACATCTTCGCCATGATTGAGTAGATCACAAACGCCCGGTCGCCGACGACAATCTCATCTCCGGAGGTGACAAAGGTATGGAATAGAAATTCGATAATCTCATTCGAGCCAGCGCCGAGAATGATGTTTTCGAGTTTTACGCCAAGTTTCTTAGCTAATGCCTGCCGGAGATAAAAACCACCACCGTCTGGATACAGATGTGCCGCCGGTAATGCTTTTCGCATCGCCAGAACAGCTTTCGGCGATGGGCCGAGCGGATTTTCATTCGACGCGAGCTTGATAATCGTGGCTGGGTTCAGCTTGAGTTCGCGGGCGACTTCTTCGATGGGTTTGCCGGGTTCGTAGACCGGCACATCGCAGATGAAATGGTTGGCAAGAGATTGAATGCTCACAGCGGTACTGTGTCAAAACTGTTTCGTGTGGTCAAATCGGAAACGATTGCCGCAAAAAATCATTGAACTATTCTTGCGGTTGGTGTGTCTGTTGGTAGGTAGGACCCACGAGGAGAAAATATGGATCAAGGAATTGCAGCACTAAACGAACAGATTAAACATGAAAGCGAATTCGTCCGGCAACTGACCGGCGAGGTCGGTAAAGTTATTGTCGGTCAGAAATATCTAATCGACCGGCTATTAGTCGGCTTGCTCGCCGATGGCCACGTCTTGCTCGAAGGCGTGCCGGGCTTGGCGAAAACGTTGGCGGTGAAGACGCTTTCCGCCGCAATTCAGACGAATTTCCACCGGATTCAATTCACACCGGACCTTTTGCCGGCGGATGTGATTGGCACGCTGATTTATAATCCGAAGGATGGCGAGTTTCGGATTAAGAAAGGACCGGTCTTTGCAAATTTAATTCTCGCCGACGAAATCAACCGTGCGCCGGCAAAAGTGCAAAGCGCGTTGCTCGAAGCGATGCAGGAACGACAAGTGACCATTGGCGACCAAACCTTTAAGCTACCGGAGCCTTTTCTAGTATTGGCGACTCAAAATCCGATTGAGCAGGAAGGAACGTATCCATTGCCGGAGGCGCAGATTGACCGGTTTATGCTCAAGCTCTCCATTGGTTATCCAACCAAAACCGAAGAACGCGAAATCATGGATCGCATGGCGCAGACTGGGAAACAGCTCACCGTTCAGCCAGTCGTGTCACCGGAGCAAATTCTCCATGCCCGCAAAACAGTGGACTCAGTGTACATGGACGATAAAATTAAAAATTATATCGTCGATCTCGTTTTCGCCACGCGCGACCCGAAATCTTATAAAATCGATATTGCCAATCTCATTCAATACGGGGCTTCGCCGCGCGCCACGATTTATTTGGCGTTGGCGTCAAAGGCGTACGCGTTCTTGCAAGGTCGTGGTTACGTTACGCCGCAGGATGTGAAAACCATCGGTATGGATGTCCTCCGGCATCGCGTCATCGTCAGCTACGAGGCCGAAGCCGAAGATTTAACGAGCGAGTCAGTCATCAAACGCATTTTTGACGAAGTCCCGGTGCCGTGATTCCAAAAGAAATTCTTCGCAAAGTCCGGCAGATTGAAATCCGCACGAATCGGGAAGTCACCGATGTGCTCGGCGGCCAATATCATTCTGTTTTCAAGGGGCGCGGAATGGAATTCGAGGAAGTCCGCGAGTACATGCCCGGCGACGAAGTTCGCGCCATCGACTGGAACGTCACCGCGCGTTTTGGTCATCCCTACATCAAGAAATTTAAGGAAGAACGCGAGCTGACCGTGATGCTCGTCGTCGATGTCAGCGCCTCCGGTCAGTTCGGTAGTGGCCGGCAATCAAAGAACGAACTCGCCGCCGAACTCGCCGCCGTCCTCGCGTTTTCCGCGATTCGCAACAACGACAAAGTCGGCGTCATCCTCTTCACCGACCGGATTGAAAAATATATCGCGCCGAAAAAAGGCCGCCGGCACGTTCTCCGAGTCGTTCGCGAAATTCTCGCGTTTCAACCCACCGGTACCGGTACGAATCTCACACAGGCGTTTGACTACCTCAATCGAGTTCAGCGCCGGCGCGCCGTTACCTTTGTTCTTTCGGATTTTCAAGATGCCGGTTTCGAAAAAAAGCTCCGGCTCGCCGGTAAACGGCACGATGTGGTTGCGCTTAGCCTGCGGGATCTCCGGGAAGAAGAGTTGCCGGCAGTTGGGTTTGTCGAACTCCGCGACGCCGAGACCGGAGCGCACGCCGTGGTGGACACTTTCGACCGGCAAGTTCGTTCCACATTTGCCGGTAAAGCGAAAGCCCGGTTGGAAGCGTTGCGCGGAGTGTTCCGGTCCGCCAGCGTGGATCATGTCGAGATTCGCACGGACGCCGATTATATGCGACCGCTTGTAAAATTCTTCCGGATGCGGGAGCGACGCGCATGACCAACACCGTTGAAGATATCCGCGATATTAAAGGCTTTGTGCCGGTGCCGCACGGCTGGCTTTGGCTGGCGTTGATTGGTTCGGCGCTTTTGCTTGTTGCATTAATTTGGTGGTTTAAGCGGCGCAAACCGGTGGTTGCGCTTCCGGTAATTCCGCCGTTGTCGCCGCTGGAAATTGCTTTGGCCGCCTTGCAAAAACTCAAAGCCGCAAACTTACCGGTGGAAAAGTTTTACACGCAACTGTCCGATATTGTCCGGCAATTCATCGAAGGCCGGTATGGTTTGCGCGCGCCGGAGCGAACGACGGAAGAATTCCTCGCGGAAGCGCGTTTACCGGAACAATACATGGTGCTGTTACAAACATTTTTGCAGGAGGCAGATTTGGTGAAATTTGCCCGGCATCGGCCCGGTGCGGATGACATGGCGCGGGCATTGTCAGCGGCGGAGAAGTTTGTCCGGGAATCAGCGGTATGAAATTTCACGATCCATGGTTGTTGACGTTGTTGCTGCTGGTGCCGGTTTGGTTGTGGCGGCAACGGCGGTTAGCGCGGCGCGGTGGTTTGCAGTTTTCGTCGGTGCTACCGGCGCAAGCTGTGGAATCAGTTTGGTCGCGAATCGGACCGGGGTTGCTGACGTTGTTGCGCGGCGCGGCGCTGGCGTTGGTCATCGTGGCGTTGGCGCGACCGCAACTGGGCCGGAGCGAAAGCCGGGTGAAAACGGAAGGTATCGACATTGTGTTGGTCGTGGATATTTCCGGCAGCATGCAGGCGATGGATTACGAGAAGTATGGTCAACGGGCGTCGCGGATTTCGGTGGTGAAAGATGTGGTGCGGGATTTCATTCGGGCGCGGCCGAACGACCGGATTGGGTTGGTGGTGTTTGGGACACACGCGTACGTAGCGAGTCCGTTGACGTTGGATCATGATTGGCTCGACCGGAATCTCGACCGGGTGAAAATCGGTTTGGTCGAGGGAAATACCGCCATCGGCGCTGGGTTGGGGACCGGTGTGAATCGGCTGCGCGACACGAAAGCGAAAAGCAAAGTCGTCGTGTTATTAACCGACGGTGGCGAGAATGTGCCGAATCCGCCGGCGCGTGAAGCGGCGAAAGCGGCGAAGGAATTTGGCGTACGCGTTTACACGATTGGCGCTGGGTCGAACACGCAGCAGCCGGTGCCGGTGGCAGATGAACAAGGTCGAGTGCTCGGTTATATCACGGCGGACTTGGATGAAGATTTGTTGAAAGATGTGGCGGCGACCACCGGTGGTCAGTATTTCCGGGCGGCGGACACGGCGGCGATGAAAAACACGTATGCGCAGATTGATAAGTTGGAGAAACACGCGATTGAGACGGTGAAATTCGAGGAGTGGACGGAGTTGTTTCATTGGTTTTTGTTACCGGGGTTGGGCTGTTTAATGCTTGCGATTTTGTTGGAAAATACGCGACTGCGGAGGTTGCCGTAATGCAATTCGGTCAGCCTAATTTACTCTGGTGGTTGGCGATGGTGCCGGTACTCGCTGTGTTTTTGGTGTGGGCGTTCCGGTCGCGCCGGCGGGCGTTGGCGGAGTTTGCCGCGGTGGCAGACCGCCTCGCAGGAAATATCCGACCGGTGGTACGCCGGTGGAAAGTGGTTTTGCTTGTCACTGGAATTTCGTTTGTGGTGTTGGCCTTGGCGCAACCGCGTTGGGGGTTTGAGTGGCGGCAGGTGAAGCGGAAAGGTGTGGATGTGTTTGTCTTGCTCGATGTGTCGAAGAGCATGTTGACGGAAGACGTGCAACCGAATCGGTTAACGCAGGCGAAATTTGCGGTCGAAGATTTGTTGGCAAAATTGCAAGGCGACCGGGTCGGGCTGATTGCGTTTGCCGGGACGGCGTTTGTGCAATGCCCGTTGACGGTGGATTACGAGGCGTTTCGGTTGGCGCTCCGGGAAGCTGACCCGCACATTATTCCACGCGGCGGGACGGCGATTGCGGCGGCATTGCGGACGACATTGAAAGCGTTTGAAGGTGGAGAAGGTGGCGACCGGGCGATTGTGATTATCACCGATGGCGAAGCGACGGAAGGCGATGCGTTGGCGGCAGCGGAAGAAGCGGCGAAAGCGAGTGTGCGAATTTTTGCGATTGGCGTCGGTTCGGTTGAGGGGGAACTCATTCCGATTCGCGAGGATGGAAAAGGGATGGAATTTCTGAAGGATCGAGAAGGCAAAGTTGTGAAATCGCGCTTGGACGAGGAGACGTTGCAGCAGTTGGCGTTGAAAACGCAGGGCATTTATGTGCGCAGTGCTGCCGGCGATTTCGGGATGGAAACGGTGTACGAGAAAGGCATCGCGCAACTTCAACGTAAAGCGCACGAGGAGCGATTGCAGAAGAAATACTTTGAGCGGTTTCAGTGGCCGCTGGGGATTGGACTGGTGCTGCTCATAATTGAAATGTTCGTGTCGGACCGAAAGCGCGTGGTGGTTTTAGCGTTTTTGTTGATTGCCGGTGGCAGTCAAGCGGCGGAGAATTGGCCGGTGAAATACAACCACGGCGTGACGGCGTACCGGAGTAATGATTTTGCCGCTGCCGCCACGACGTTTGAGCAGGCGACGGCAGCGCCGGAGCGTCCGCTGCAAGAAAAAGCATTCTACAATCTCGGCAACACGCAATACCGGCTCGGCCAAGCCATCGAACCGCAGTCGCTCGAACAGGCGATTCCGGTTTTCAAGAAATCATTGCAAGCCTACGAGCGAGCGGTGGCGGTTGACCCGAAAGATGTCGATGCGAAATTCAATTGCGACGTTGTGAAAAAGAAAATTAAAGAACTGGAGAAAAAACAGGAACAACAGCACCAGCAACAGCAGCAACAAAACCAACAAGATCAGCAGCAGAAGAAAGACGAGCAGCAACAGTCGCAATCCGGCAAAGACGACAAACAGCAGCAGCAACAGCAATCTGGTCAGGATCAAAAGCCACAAGAGAACAAGCCG
Organism: uncultured Verrucomicrobiota bacterium; assembly: GCA_903847335.1. Taxonomy (GTDB): domain Bacteria; phylum Verrucomicrobiota; class Verrucomicrobiia; order Palsa-1439; family Palsa-1439; genus CAINDI01. The sequence continues at coordinate 5,975 of CAINDI010000146.1, forward strand.
GAACAAGGCAAGCAACCGCAACAATCACAACCGCAGGAAGCGAAAGCGGAAGCCGGCCAGGAGAAGTTAGACAAACAACGCGCCACTGCCATGCTCGACAATCTTCGGGAAGACGAGCGCAACTGGAATTTCTTTCCGGAAGTTCAAATGCAGGACTTGAAAGATAAGGGCGAGTCGGTGAAGGATTGGTGAAATGAGACGCGCCATCATCATCGGGTTGTTACTTGCGGCCACGCGGTCGTTCGCCGATGTGTCTGTTTCGGCGGCGGTGGACCAAGCACGGATTAGCTTTGGCGAATCGGTGGCGTTGACCATTACTGTGACCGGCTCGCAAAACGCTCCGGCCCCAACGATTCCAAAAATTGATGGACTGAACTTTGCCGGGCCAGCGTTGAATCAAAATTTTTCGATGATGAACGGTCAGATTAGTCAGTCGGTCAGTCTGGCCTATCAAATCACACCGATGCGCACCGGTGAGTTCACGATTCCGGCGTTAGAGGTAAATGTCAGCGGTAAAACTTACCGGACTGAACCAATCAAATTATCTGTGGGAAAACCGGGAGTTCAACCGGAGCTTCAGCAATCACTTTTCGCTCGTGTGCGGATGAATTCGCAACAAGTTTTTCTCGGCCAGACCGCGCCGCTGGATGTGATTTTGTTTGCGCGCGCTAATGTGCCGGTGCGTGGGCTGTCCGGATTTAATGCGGAAGCCGACGGGCTGGGTTACAAAAACGCCGGTAATGTCCGGACTGGCACACAAGTCATCAATGGCGAGTCGTTTAATATTTATCTCATCGAAGGCGCGATCTCGCCGACGCGCGCCGGTGCGCTAAACTTCGGGCCGTGCGTTATCAAAGTTCAGCTCGCTAACCAAACGCACAATCGGTCGATTTTCGACGAGATGTTCGGGCGTGTCGACGTGCGCGAAGTACCGGTGACGATTGACGCAACGCCGGTGGAGGTGCTGTCGTTACCGGTCGATGGTCGGCCGGCAGATTTCGCCGGGGCGATTGGTGAGTGGAATCTGGAGGTCGAGGCGAAGCCGACGGAGGTAACTGTCGGCGATCCAATCACATTGACGGTGAAGCTCACTGGTACCGGTAACGTGGATACGGTGCCGCCGGTGCAGTTGAAAAATCTCGCTAGTTTCAAAACCTACGATCCGACTGCCAAGACGACGAAGAATGAATTGAATACGACTGGTGAACGCATTTTTCAGCAAGTGCTCGTACCGAAGGATGCAACGGTGACGCAGTTGCCGGTGGTGCAACTTTCGTATTTTGATCCGCTTGCGAAAACTTACCGGATTGTCACGCGTGGGCCGATTCCGATTAAAGTCAAAGCGGGTACCGGGACTCACGCGGCAATTGTCAACGGTGCGCTTCGCGCCCGGCCTAGCGAACGGCTCGGCCAAGATATTGTTTATCTCAAAGGTGTAGCGGGTTCGCTGCCGGTGTTGGATTTCGCTGGTACGTCGTTATTTTGGATTTTGAATTTGTTACCGGTGGGTGGGCTTGCCGGTGCGTTACTGTGGAAATGGCGACGCGATAAGCTGGATGGTAATGTTGCTTATGCGCGGCGGAGCCGGGCGGCGCGACTTGCTCGAAAAAATCTCAACAGTGTAACCGGTTACGAAGAAATTCAGCGAGCATTGCAGGAGTATCTCGGCGACCGGTTGAACATTCCGTCCTCCGGTATCACGGCATCGGTAGTCGAGGAACGGCAGCTACCGGTGGCGGTGCGCGTAATTTTTGAGGCGTGCGACGCAGCGCGTTTTGCCGGACAGGCGCAGGATGTGGCGGCGTTGAAACAACAGGTGGAGCAGGTGATTGATGAATTGGAAAACCATCGGCGTTAGCCTTCTTTTCACGACGACGGTGCTGGCGA